>JBBQLQ010000081.1:0-15612 GCA_038328055.1 Burkholderiales bacterium | reverse complement strand
AAAAAATCTTGATTTTTATTACGGCAAGTTTCGTGCGCTTAAAGACATCAATCTGGAGATCCCGGAAAACAAGGTGACCGCCTTTATTGGTCCCTCTGGCTGTGGCAAGTCAACCTTGTTGCGGGTTTTTAACCGCATGTTCGAGTTGTATCCCGAGCAGCGCGCCGAGGGTGAGGTGATTCTGGATGGCGAGAACCTGCTGACCAGCAAAAAGGATGTGGCACTGTTGCGCGCCAAGGTAGGCATGGTTTTTCAGAAACCAACACCGTTTCCAATGTCAATTTTTGACAACATCGCCTTTGGCGTGAAATTGTTTGAAAACCTTAATACCAGCGACATGGAAGAGCGTGTTGAATGGGCCTTGCGCAAAGCGGCTTTGTGGAATGAGGTCAAGGACAAACTCCAGCAAAGTGGCTCCAGTTTGTCGGGCGGGCAGCAGCAGCGCCTGTGTATTGCACGCGGCGTGGCCATCAAGCCTGAGGTGTTGTTGCTGGATGAACCTTGTTCGGCTCTGGATCCGATTTCCACCGCCAAAGTTGAGGAACTGATCATCGAGCTCAAGGCCGATTACACCGTGGTGATCGTGACACACAACATGCAGCAAGCGGCGCGCTGTAGCGATTACACGGCCTACATGTACCTGGGTGACATGATCGAATTTGGGGCTACCGAGCAGATATTTTTCAAGCCGAATCGTCAGGAAACCGAAGACTACATCACCGGTCGGTTCGGTTAAATCCAGATTACTGGCCATTTCAGGAAAAACAACATGTCTGATAAACATCTCTCCTCCCAGTTCGACAGCGAACTCAACGCCGTATCGTCCCAAATGATGGAGATGGGCGGTTTGGTTGAAGTGCAAATCCACCAGGCCATTTATGCCCTGTCACAGTTCAGCGTGGATGTGGCTAATCAGGTGACAGCAGCTGAGATCAAGGTCAATGCCATGGAGGTGGACATTGACCGCGAAATATCCAGCATTATTGCCCGGCGTCAACCCACAGCGCGCGATTTGCGCTTGTTGATTGCCATCTCCAAAGCCACCGCTAATCTGGAGCGCGCGGGTGATGAGGCGGCCAAAATTGCCCGCATGGTGCGTTCCATCATTGGCAGTGGTGCACCGCGTTCGCTCCCATCGCTGGAGTTGCGGGTAGCTGCTGAAATGGCTGCGGGTTTGCTGCGCAAGGCACTCGACGCATTTGCCCGTCTGGATGCCCCGGCCGCCTTGGCAATCATGAAAGAAGATAACCTGATTGACCTAGAGTTTGACGGTTTCGTGCGCAAGCTCATTACCTACATGATGGAAGACCCGCGCATGATTTCGCCCAGTCTGGATTTGCTGTTTCTGGCCAAGGCGATTGAGCGCATTGGAGACCATGCGAAGAATATCGGCGAACTGATTATTTACATTGTCAAGGGGGCCGACGTTCGTCATACGTCGCTGGAAGAAGTTGAGTCGGTGTTGAAATGAGACATTTGCCCGCGGTACTGGTTGTTGAGGATGAGCCGGCCATTGCCGAGCTGATCTCCGTCAATTTGCGCCACAGTGGATTTCGTCCGATCTGGGCCTTGGACAGCGCCACCGCCCAGGCTGAGCTTGATGCGGTCTTGCCGGATGTCATCTTGCTGGACTGGATGCTGCCCGGTGAAAGTGGTTTGGTGCTGGCCAAACGCTGGCGTGCACATCCCCGCACCAAAGCGGTTCCCATCATCATGTTGACCGCGCGTGGCGACGAGGTTGACCGCGTGGCCGGGCTTGATGCCGGGGCTGACGACTACATTGCCAAACCATTTTCGACCAAAGAGTTGCTGGCGCGTATTCGTGCGGTACTCAGGCGGCGCGCGCCTGAGCAGGATGTTGGCATTGTCACGGTGGGTGAGCTGAGCCTGGACCCGGCTACCTACCGCGTCACGTTTAACGCGCAATTACTCAAGCTCGGCCCAACCGAGTTCAAGTTGTTGCACTATCTGTTGACGCATGCTGAGCGCGTGCATAGCCGCTCGCAATTGCTGGACAAAGTTTGGGGCGACCATGTATTCATAGAGGAGCGCACGGTAGATGTTCATGTCAAGCGCTTGCGCGAAGCCTTGGGTGCCGCTGGGCCGATGGTTGAGACAGTGCGCGGTGCCGGTTACAGAATAACTGCCCAGGTTACGCCGCGGCTTGGCTTGCAAGCAGATACTGAGCCTGCCGCACCCTTGGCAGCCCTGGCAATGGCACGCGTAGAGGCATCAGCGGTGCAGGGCTAGCTTTGTAATTCAAGCGTCACGCATGTTCTTTCGCCTGTTGATGTTTTTGGCCTGCTTGTTGGGCGGTGGTTTGCTGGGCGATGTGCTCACCTTGCAGTGGCATGTCAGCCATGGCCCGCTTTTGGGTGTGGTGCTGGCTGCACTGCTGTGGTTTGCGCTTGATGCCGTGCGCGCCGGACGATTGCTGCGCAGTTTGCGGCTGGATTCGCTGCGTGAATTCGTGCCTATTGGTGGCCTGTGGGGCGAAGTTGCAGACCGTGCCCGGCGCTTGATGCGCATGCGTGATGGCGTAATTACGGAAAGCCAGGCCAGACTGCAAGACTTTCTTTCGGCGCTGCAGGCATCTCCCAATGGTGTGTTGCTGCTCGACAAAAATGCCTGCATTGAGTGGTGCAATCAGACCGCAGCGACGCATTTCGGCTTGGATGCCAAACGCGATGTGCTCCAAGCCATTGGCAACCTGGTGCGCGATCCTGGTTTTGCACGCTACCTCGCCAACCGAAATTTTCAGGCTGGCCTGACCATGCCAGGGCGTGGCAACTCGCCAAGCAGTCTTGTGACCTTGTCCGTACAACTGCATCCCTATGGAGAGGGGCGAATGCTGCTTCTTTCAATTGACATTACAGCGCGTGAACAGGCCGAGGCCATGCGGCGCGATTTTGTGGCCAATGTCTCCCATGAGATTCGCACGCCTTTGACGGTGTTGTCCGGTTTCATAGAAACGCTGCAAACATTGAACTTGAGCGAGTCCGAACGCCAGCAGTACCTTCAGCTTATGGCGCAGCAGGCCGATCGCATGCAAACGCTCGTTAGCGATTTGTTGATGTTGTCACGCCTTGAGGGTAGTCCCCCCCCCGCGTTGGACGCGTGGACACCCATGCCGCAATTGATGCGTCAAATCACGCAGGACGGCGCATCACTGTCATCGGTACTTGCAGCTGCCGATGACGCGCCACACCAGCTGGTCGTTGAGTGCGGCTTTGATGGCCAGATTGCGGGTGCTGCAAGCGAGCTGATCAGTGCCATGGGCAACCTGGTGAGCAATGCCATTCGCTACACACCAGCGGGTGGGCGGATTATTGTCAGCGCGCAGAGTTTGGCCGATGGTGGCGTGCAATTTTCTGTGGAAGATACAGGCCCAGGCATTGCGCCAGAGCATTTGGGGCGTCTGACTGAGCGTTTTTACCGGGTGGATCGCAGCCGTTCGCGTGAAACTGGGGGCACCGGTCTTGGGTTGGCTATCGTCAAACATGTGACGCAGCGCCACGGTGCCCTCTTGTCCATTGAAAGTACACCCGGGAAAGGCTCCGTCTTCAGGATCACTTTTCGAGCCGACCACGTCAAACCGGCGGGTCAGCCGGGTTGACGGCTGTACAAAAATAAATTTTCTTGGCGGTCGGCTGGGTGGCCAATGGCGCGCAGCAGTTGCCATCGTGAATCCTGTGCAAAATTGACGGTATCACGCAAGGCTTCGCCATCTGCAATCAGCCAGGTGCAGGGGCTGTCGCTGGTCAAAGGCTTGAGAGTCAACCCCCCGTGAAACTGGAATGCTGCGGTCTGGCTGCGGGTTAAACCCAGGGTGGCAACGCACGATGGTTTGGTGGTCATCAGGGCGGTGGTCTGCTCTACCAGTGGCGCGTAGCTTCGGGCAAAGTCCAGCAGCGGTAGCCACAACGTCATCAGCAGCAACCAAGACAGTGCAGCGCCACCGGCGGGCAGCACAACGCTTTTCCAGATGGCCGCGCGGTGCCGACCTATACGCCATTTAACCAGCCAAGCCCAGGTACAGCTTGCGCAGAGTGCTATTATAAACGTAGTGAATGAAAAACTGTGTTCAAACCCGGGGGCCAATCGGGCCACATTGGCCGCCGGCTGCGACGGAAATCCGGTTTGCATGGAAATCCACACCACCCAGATGACCAGTGCGCAGCCCGTGAAGAAAATCAGGGCAAACCAGTCGATCAGGGCAGATACGCTGCGCTTGAGCGTTGGCAGTGCGAATGCGGCCAACGCAGCCAACATGGGCAGCGCAAGTAAGAGCGAGCGATCTGCGGCGCTGGTGGTCAACGTGGCGAAGCTGGCAACCGCGACAAACCACAGCGGCAGCCATAAGTGACGGCTGCTCAAGCGAGCCTCAAGCAACTGTCTGCGCCACCGCCACAGGGTCCACAAGGCCAGAGGCCAGGTCGGCCAGGTAAACCACAAAAACAATCGTCCAAGACTTTGCCACTCAGTCAAGCTAAATTGAGGTAACTCAATGCGCCAGCGCCACAAACCCAACTGCGTGGCCAAAAGGGCTGACAAAAGGCTGAGACCGAGTAAGCCTAGAGCCCTGATTTTTTTTTGCTGACCGCTAGCATGGCTGCTTGTGTCGTCAAACAGGTAAATAGCCGCACATCCCAAGCCCAGGGCCAGTGCCATGCTGGGTGCCCCGGACAAGGTCATGCCGACCAGACCGAGCGATGCACTGATGCCGGGTGTGAGCTGCCGGTAGGGCAGGGCAGCCATGGCATAAAAAAGAAGTGCCGCAAAGCACAGTTGCACCAAGGCCGGTGTGGTTTCATGGGCCAATTGCGCCAGACCAAGGCAGGCCATGAAGGCCAACAGACCCCCATCTGCAATGGCACGGGCGTAATCGGTAGGCTGGGCCTCGCCGCCAAATGCAAAGGCTACGGGTTGGGCCATTGGGCTGCGCGCCAGGTAATACGTGCCGTACCAGGTCGCCAGCAGGGTCAAGAGCAACAACGCCATGAAGGGTAAACGCGCTGCCAGGCTGCTTGACAGCCATGAGGGGGCGATTTGAATGGCCCAGGCACCCAGCCAATAAGGCAGCAACGCATCGACTTCGGGTGCTAGCCCACCCAATGCCGGTGCCCACCAGTCGGTGGCACCGCGAGCCAACTCGGCCATGTAGCCAAAGGCCGTGATGTCCGCGCGTTTCCATGGGCCCCGCCCCAAGAACCCAGCGGCTATGTAGGCGGCGCAAAACAGCCACAGTGCCAGACGCGGCAGTCGCTTGACGGCACGCTGGGCGACGATGGCAGGTGTTGGCAGGTTCACGGTCGACAGCTGTTGGGGATCAATGAGAGATATCGCGGCCTAAAAAAAAGGCAGCCCGGAACAACCCGGCTGCCTTTTGCGGAGCTTTGAGAGCCGTTTACTTGGCAGCAGTCTTGCCAAAGCGGTTGCGGAAACGCTCCACACGACCCCCCATGTTGTCCACGGATTTTTGTGTGCCCGTGTAAAACGGATGCGACTCGCTGGAAGTGTCCAGCTTGTAGAGCGGCAACTCACGGCCGTCTTCCAGGGTGATTTTTTCTTTCGCGTTGGCGCAAGAACGCGTCACAAATTTGAAACCATTGGACGAGTCCAGGAAACAAATTTCGCGGTAATTAGGGTGAATGCCGTCTTTCATGTCTTCTCCATCAGATGCGTTAGCCGCGCCAGCCCTTGCGCAACCCATTGCGCAATTAAAAACTGTTCGTACTTTTCGCTAAAAACCATAGATTATAGATTAACCGCCCCGACGCATCATGTCGAAGAACTCGCTGTTGTTTTTGGTGGCGCGCATTTGCTTCAAGACCATTTCCATCGACTCGATTTCGTCCATGTTGTACAAGAACTGGCGCAAGATGCGGGTTTTTTGCAAAATTTCTGGCTGCAGCAACAATTCTTCGCGACGCGTGCCGCTGCGGTTGAGCTGGATTGAGGGGAACACGCGTTTTTCGTACAAACGGCGATCCAGGTGAATTTCAGAATTGCCAGTGCCCTTGAATTCTTCAAAAATCACTTCATCCATGCGGCTACCGGTGTCAATCAAAGCCGTGGCGATGATGGTCAGTGAGCCACCTTCTTCGACGTTACGCGCCGCACCCAGAAAACGCTTGGGGCGCTGCAAGGCATTGGAATCCACGCCGCCGGTCAGCACTTTGCCGCTGGAGGGCACCACGTTGTTGTAGGCGCGTGCCAGCCGGGTGATCGAGTCCAGCAAAATCACCACGTCTTTTTTCAGTTCAACCAGTCGCTTGGCCCGTTCGATCACCATCTCGGCCACATGCACGTGGCGTGCTGCGGGCTCATCAAAGGTGGAAGCAATCACTTCACCTTTGACAGTGCGCTGCATCTCTGTCACTTCTTCGGGGCGCTCGTCGATCAGCAGCACCATCAGGTAGCTGTCGGGGTAGTTGGCAGAAATGGCGTGGGCAATGTGCTGCATCATCACCGTCTTGCCGCTTTTAGGCTGCGCCACGATCAGGGCGCGCTGGCCTTTGCCGATCGGCGCGATGATGTCGATGATGCGTCCGGTGATGTTTTCTTCGCCCTTGATGTCGCGCTCAAGCTTCATCTGAACATTCGGAAACAGCGGTGTCAGATTCTCGAACATCACCTTGTGCTTGTTGTCTTCCGGGCCGCCGCCGTTGACTTTTTCAAGCTTGTTCAGGGCAAAGTAACGCTCGCCGTCCTTGGGTGTGCGAACTTCGCCTTCAATCATGTCACCGGTGTGCAGGTTAAAGCGGCGCACCTGGCTGGGACTGATGTAGATGTCGTCGGTGCTGGCGGTGTAGCTGGTGTCCGGGCTGCGCAAAAAGCCAAAACCATCGGGCAAAATTTCAAGCACACCATCGGCAAAAATCTGCTCACCAGCGCGGGCTCGCTTCTTGATGATGGCAAACATCAACTCCTGCTTGCGCATGCGCCCGGTGTTTTCAATCTCAAGATCTTCGGCTTGCTTGAGGACTTCTGACACGTGCAGTGCCTTGAGTTCGTTTAAATGCATGGATTGACTCAGTGAAAAAATGAGACTTGAAAGCGGGGAGGTGTTGGCAGCCAGACTTGTTTGGGTGAAGTCGCGAGAGCCTCTGCCTTAGGCTCTGACTGACCCTGGGTGAGGGTCAGCGATTGCTGTGAATTATGACAGGAAATAAACCGTATGCAGCCAAGGCGGGCGGGTGTGCAGCCCGCTGGCCGATCTGTCAGACCAATTGCTGGTCAATAAAGGCTGTCAATTGCGCTTTGCTCATGGCACCGACCTTGGTGGCCGCGAGTTGGCCATTTTTGAAAATCATCAGGGTTGGAATGCCACGGATGCCGAACTTGGCCGGGACATCGCGGTTTTCATCGACATTCATTTTGGCAATCTGCAATTTACCTTCGTAAGCAGCCGATACTTCGTCCAGGATGGGGGCAATCATTTTGCAGGGGCCGCACCACTCGGCCCAGTAGTCCACCAGCACGGGAACGCCGGATTGGAGGACATCGCTCTCGAATGATGCATCGGACACATGTTTGATCAGTTCACTGGCCATGATTTTTCCTACGTTGGGGTTTTTGAAAAGAATAAAGTGGGGAAATTGTGACAGAAAGCTGAGCCGCCCATCAAATCCGGGCGTATCAAACGAATCGTACTGCGCTGCGTTTTGCCGTCAGGCATCAATTGCAGGGCGCAAATTTGGAAGAATTTTGTAAATCATGAAAAAAGTTGTCGTTGTGGGTGCCGGCCCGGCCGGGTTGATGGCCGCTGAAATTCTGTCTGCGGCTGGCATTGCGGTGGAGGTTTATGACGCGATGCCCAGCGTTGGGCGTAAGTTCTTGCTGGCTGGCAAGGGCGGCCTGAATTTGACGCACGCCGAGCCGGCTGATCTGTTTGCGTCACGCTTTGGTCAGCGTCGCGTGCAAATCGAGGCGATTTTTCAGTCTTTCAATGCCGACAGTGTGCGTGCCTGGGCCAGTTCCTTGGGGATTGAGACTTTTGTGGGTACCTCAGGACGGGTTTTTCCGATAGACATGAAAGCGGCTCCCCTGCTGCGCGCCTGGCTGCACCGCTTGCGTCACCCCGCCACGGGGCCGGCGGTGCGATTTTTTATGCGGCACCGCTGGACGGGGTGGGGCAGTGCCGATACCTGCTTGCGTTTTGATGCGCCCAGCGGAGCGATTGAGGTGCAGGCGGATGCCGTGGTGCTGGCTTTGGGTGGGGGCAGCTGGGCCCGGCTGGGTTCCAACGGTGCCTGGGTGCCCTGGTTGCAGGCACGCGGCGTGGCGGTGGCACCGCTGTTGCCTGCCAACTGTGGTTTTGATGTGCGTGGCGCTTGGAGCGAACACTTTGTCAGTCGCTGTGCTGGTTTGCCTTTCAAGTCTGTGGCGATTGAACTGACGACCTCGCACGGCGTGCACTTTCGTCGCAAGGGCGAATTTGTGGCCACCACCACGGGTGTCGAGGGCAGTCTGATTTATGCCGTATCAAGCCTGCTACGCGACGACATCATTGCCACTGGACAGGCCACTTTCTGCCTGGACTTGCTGCCCGATATGCCGCCAGAACGGGTGCTGGCGGAAGTGGCGCATCCACGCGGCACGCGTTCGCTGTCGAGCCATCTCAAGAGCCGCTTGCACATCGACGGCATCAAGGCGGCCATTCTGCATGAGTTGTTGACCAAAGAGCAATTGCATGACCCAATGCAATTGGCTGCTGCCATCAAGGCGCTGCCCATCACCTTGCAGGCAGCACGTCCGCTGGACGAAGCCATCAGCAGCGCAGGCGGGGTGCTGTTTGAGGTGATGAACCAGGACCTGATGCTGGAGCACTTGCCCGGTGTGTTTTGTGCCGGTGAGATGCTCGACTGGGAGGCACCAACAGGTGGCTATTTGCTGACGGCGTGCTTGGCAAGCGGTGCCCAAGCGGGCGCGGGTGCCAGAGACTTTATAGAAGCTATTTAGCCTTACAGCCCTTTATTTATAAGCGTAACACGCTATAAATTTAATAGCATATATCAATAACTTTTCAAAGGAGTAAGCATGTCAGTTCAACAAATGTATGCAGACCGAAAGCTGGCCGCCAGTGAAGCGGTTCGACTTGTCAGAAACGGTGACTGCATTATTGTGCCCACCGGCGTTGGCGAGCCGCCGACGTTGCTTGCGGCACTGTCGGAGCAGCGCCGCGATTTTCGCGATGTCAAGGTGGCGCAGATTCTGGCCATCCGCAAGTATGCGTATATCGATCCAGAAACGGTCGAACATGTGCGCCATGTGGCGCTGTTTTACGGGGCTGCCACGCGCGCGGGCGGGCAAGCCGGCTGGATTGATTTCATTCCGAATTATTTTTCCGAGATACCCAGCCTGATTGCGCGCACGCAAATGCCGGCCGATGTGGTGTTCAGCATGGCATCACCCATGGATGCGCACGGCTATTTTTCACTCAGTTTGGGGGCCGACTACACCATGGCTGCCGTGGCCAAAGCGCGTGCCGTGGTGCTGGAGGTCAACCCCCACGTGCCTTTTGCCTATGGCAATTGCCATGTCCATATCTCGCAGGTGGCGGGGTTGATTGAGAGCACAGAGCCGGTGCTGGAAGTTGGCCTGCCCACCATCGGCCCGGTGCAAGAAGCCATTGGCAAGTATGTGGCCGACATGATTGACGATGGTTCAACTTTGCAAATTGGCTACGGCGGTATTCCTGATGCGGTGGTGATGCAACTCACCGCCAAGCACGATTTGGGCATTCATACCGAGATGATTGGAGACGGCATTCTCACGCTGCTTGAAAGTGGCGCCGTCACCAATCGGCGCAAGAATTACCTGCCAGGCAAGATGGTGGCTACCTTCGCGCTAGGTTCGGGCAAGCTGTACAAGTTCATGGACCACAACCCGGCGCTGGAGATACACCCGGTTGACTTCACCAACACGCCCACGCTGGCCGGCCAGAACGACAAGCTGATGGCCATCAATGCCACGCTGCAGATTGATTTGCTGGGCCAGTGCGGCTCTGAGAGTCTGGCGCATTTGCCGTATTCAGGCACCGGTGGGCAAGCTGATTTTGTGCGGGCTGCCAACCTGTCCAAGGGCGGCAAGGCGTTCATTGTGTTGCCGTCTACCGCCAAAAACGACAGCATTTCGCGCATCGTGCCCGTGCTGTCGCCCGGCACCCATGTGAGTACCAGCAAGAACGACATCAACTACGTGGTGACTGAATTTGGTGTGGCGCAATTGCGCGGCAAATCAGCCAAACAGCGTGCCCGAGAACTGATTGGCATTGCGCACCCAAATTTCCGCGCCGAGTTGACCGAGCAAGCCAGGCGCATGGGTGTTTAAAGAATGAGGTTGACGAGCCTTGACCCCGGCACTGGCTCCACAGTTAGGGCTGCTTGGTTCCCCACCTGACCCGGTTGGCCGCTTTACCATGCGGGAAGGCCCGTCAGCCAATATTGTAAGGGTAGGTGCGTGGGCTTCAAGACCGACCCGCCAGAAAAAGCCAGGCCGTAGCCGCACCTTAGAATCAAAGCATGTCCTACCTTGTGCTCGCCCGCAAATACCGCCCCCGCAACTTTACCGAAATGGTCGGGCAAGATCACGTGGTGCAAGCGCTCTCCAATGCACTGACCACCCAGCGCCTGCACCATGCCTACATGTTCACCGGCACGCGCGGGGTCGGCAAGACCACGGTGTCGCGCATTCTGGCCAAGTCGCTCAATTGCCAGGGTGTCGATGGCACAGGTGGAATCACCGCTACCCCTTGTGGGGTCTGCGCAGCCTGCACTGATATTGATAGCGGCCGGTTTGTTGATTACACCGAGCTTGATGCCGCCTCCAACCGCGGTGTTGACGAAGTGCAAGCCTTGCTGGAGCAGGCCGTTTACAAGCCCGTGCAAGGGCGCTTCAAGGTCTTCATGATCGACGAGGTGCACATGCTCACCAACACGGCGTTCAATGCCATGTTGAAGACGCTGGAAGAGCCACCCGAGTATTTGAAGTTTGTGTTGGCCACCACTGATCCGCAAAAGGTGCCGATGACTGTGTTGTCACGCTGTCTGCAGTTCAATTTGCGACCGATGGCACCCGAGACCATTCGGGAACACCTGCAAAAAGTGCTCTTGACCGAGCAGGTGACGGCCGATGTGCAGTCACTGCGTCTGCTGGCCCGCGCCGCACACGGCTCCATGCGCGATGCCCTGAGCCTGACCGATCAGGCGATAGCCTTTGGCTCGGGAGCGCTTGATGAAGCCTCGGTACGCCAGATGCTGGGCAGTGTGGATCGCTCTTACGTTTTTCGCCTGCTCGATGCGCTGGCGCAGGGTGATGGCAAAACAGTGGTGGAAACCTCTGAGGCCTTGCGCCTGAATGGCTTGAGCGCGGCATCGACCCTGGAGGAAATGAGTGCCGTGCTGCAACGCATGGCGGTGTTGCAGGTAGTGCCAAGCGCAGTTTCTGAAGATGCCGATCCGGATTTGGTCGAGTTGACCCGTCTGGCCGAACTGATGCCCGCTGATGAAACCCAACTGCTCTACAGCATTTGCCTGCATGGGCGTGGTGAGTTGGGCCTGGCCCCCGATGAATACGCGGCGCTGACCATGGTGCTGCTGCGCTTGCTGGCGTTCAAGCCAGTCACAGGGGCGCATGGGCTGGTTGAAAAAAAAACTCTGAAAATTACGCCATCTGATGCGCGCGCTGAATCATCTGTAGCAAAGCCAGTTGAGCCGCCATGTAGCGTGCAGAGCGGGTCGACAGCGCCAGTCGTACCAGTCGTACCAGTCGTACCAGCTGTGTCTGATGTGTCTGATGTGTCTGATGTTTCAGAAGAAAATGAGCCTCTAGCTCCCGTAAATAAAGCGCAAGTAGCTATAACTAATGTAGCAAAACAAGAAGCTCCAGCAGGCCAGCGTTTGCCAGTTCTGGAGCGGCCAAAGCCTGAGCCAGAGAGGGCTGCCGTTGCCGATGATTTATCATCAATTCAGCCTGTAGCCCTTATTAACAAAGCGCAGATAGCTACACATATTGAAGCGGTCCAGGTGCGTGTGCAAGCCGACTCAGCACGCGATGCCGTCGCCGCTGCCACGCCGCACGCGGTGCCAGCCAGTGCCGAGGGCGACTTCTGGCATGCGACCGTGCAGGGCCTGATTGCGGCAGATGCCATTAGCGCCATGGTGCGCGAATTGGCGCTGCAATCGCAGTTGGTGGCGCGTGACACGGATCAATGGTTGCTGCGTGTTGAGCGTGAGTCACTCAATCAGCCCGGCAGTCGGGACCGTCTGGCAGCTGCATTGGCCGCCGCAGGTTACCCGGTCAAGCTGGTGGCCGAGGTGGGACGGGTCACCGACAGCCCCGCCAAACGCAATACTGCGGCAGCGGCCGAACGCCAGTTGGCAGCTGAGAAGATCATTTTTGATGACCCGTTTGTGCAAATAATGATGCGTGATTTTGCGGCGAAAATCGTGCCTGGCAGCATCAAGCCCTTGTCATGCTGAGGCCGTCATCGCAGCGGCTGGTGCAGGCCCCATTTTTGTAAATTCAACAAAGGAAACCCCATGTTCAACAAAGGACAACTCGCTGGCCTGATGAAGCAGGCGCAGGCTATGCAGGACAACATGAAAAAGGCCCAGGACGAACTAGGCAACATCGAAGTCACCGGAGAATCCGGCGCTGGCTTGGTCAAAGTCACCATGACGTGCAAGCACGATGTGCGCCGCGTCACCATCGATCCCAGCTTGCTGACTGACGACAAAGACATGCTGGAAGACCTGGTGGCAGCCGCTTTCAACGCTGCCGTGCGCAAGGTCGAGGAAACCTCGGGCGAAAAAATGGGCAAGCTGACAGCAGGCATGCCAGGCCTCCCCGGCGGCATGAAATTCCCGTTCTGAACACTTCAGAATTTGTGGGACAGACCAAGGCTACACGCAGTGAGCTTGCTCTGTCCCCAACACTTCAGAATTTCAGACTTCCTGATCCGCACGGAATCCATTTGTCATGGTGAAAGCCTGGTTGTTACTTTGTGGGAGGGCTGGCAAGCCCGAATTCGCGGCTGCCGCCGCTCCTACAAGTGCCAGTCCTGTTCCTGAAAAAAGCAAACTTTGTCTAAACGCAGGGTGCGATTCAAACTGATGTGCTGTATCGGCTTTGGGGTCGGATCACGATTTTGGCTGCTGGCCGGTGAGCTTGCCAACAGTCGCCCCCAAAACTCGTGCTCTGACCCCAATGCTTTGACTCTGCTGCACATCACTTTGAATCGCACCCCTATACGCATCAGGAACCGCGTTTGTCAAGGACGTAATTGATTTGCGCGGCGTAATCGTGCCCATTATTGACATGCAAATCAAGTCTGAACTCGATCAGGTGAGCTACGACGTGTTCACCTAGGTGATAGTGAACCCGACTATGCCTCCAACGTGGCAATCCAGGGGCCATGGATTGCCACGTCGCGGAGCTCCTCGCAATGACGGGGCTTTTCATCATTCGGAGCGCTGCCTGCGTCTCATGAAAGTAGATAACCATGCAAAGCATTCACCTCGGTTTGATGCCGCCACTGACCGGCTTGGTCGCCCTTTATGGCCCGGAAATTGTTTGGGCGGCGCAGATTGCCTGCGATGAAATCAACGAACGCGGCGGCGTGCTCGGGCGGCCGCTCAAACTCATCATTGAGGACGATGGCGGCCTGCCAGACACCGCCGTGCCAGCGGCGCAGCGCCTGCTTGACGTGCATGGCTGCGTTGCCATCATTGGCAACCTGTTGTCCAACTCGCGCATCGCCGTGGCCGCGCAGGTGGCCGAGCCGCGGCGTATCCCGCTGCTGAATTTTTCGTTTTACGAGGGCAGCATCAGCGGGCGCTATTTCTTCCATTTTGCGGCGCTGCCCAACCAGCAAATCGACAAAATGATTCCCTTCATGGCCCGGCGCTTTGGCCTGAAGATGTTTTTTGCTGGCAACAACTACGAGTGGCCGCGCGGCTCGATTGATGCGGCCAAGCGGGCTTTGGCGCAGGTTGGCGGTACCGTGGTGGGCGAGGAATACCTGGACATCGGCGCTGACCCGGCCGACATCGACCGGCTGCTGGCGCAGGTGGCCCGCTCTGGGGCTG
The DNA here is from genome assembly GCA_038328055.1 of Burkholderiales bacterium. Taxonomy (GTDB): domain Bacteria; phylum Pseudomonadota; class Gammaproteobacteria; order Burkholderiales; family Burkholderiaceae_C; genus Rhodoferax. The sequence continues at coordinate 1,519 of JBBQLQ010000081.1, read as the reverse complement.
ATGTGTTTGTGCCCTATTTCGCCGGCAGTGACCAAGTGGCCTTGCTGACCCGGTTTTCAGCGCTCAGCCTTAAAACCCGCATGGCGGTGGTGATGGGTCATTACGACGAGATGATGGTGAGCCACTTGCCGCCTGCTGTGCGCGAGGGCTTTTACTCCAGCAACACTTATTTCATGTCGCTCGACACCGCCGAGAACCGGCACTATTTGCAGCGCCTGACGCGCCACAGCGGCATCGATGGCATCTGGCCGAACGGCAACGGCGTGCTGACCAATTTTGGCGAGGGCGCGTACCTGTGTGTCCACGCTTTTGCCAATGCGGCCGAGGCGGCCGGCACGCTGGAAGCCGAAGCCCTGGTCAATGCGCTGGAGCGGGTGCGCGTCGCCTCGCCGCAAGGCATGGTCGAGATGGACCGGGACACCCACCACGCCAGCGTCAACACCTTTTTGGCGTGCTGCCAAGCCGATGGCACCTTCAGCATCGTCGAGCACTTTGGCCTCAATCGCCCCCGTATTCCTGAGCGCTACCAGGCCCAGATGCGCTCAACCAAGCTGCACGAATCACCTGCCACGCCCGAAGTAGCCGCCCGACTGGCGGCGCAAGTGGGCGCTGCCCGGCACAGGTTGGACACGGCGCAGCAAATTTTGTCAATCGCCGACATGGCGGTTTTGGCCACCGATGCCGATGGCCTCATCACCGAGGCGAATCGGGGTGCGGCGCAGATGTTTGGCTATCCCGAGGGCGAGTTGCTCGGCCTGTCGGTTCACCTGCTGCTGCCGCCGCACTTTCGCCTGCGCCACGGCGAGCTGCTGCGCCAATTTGTGGCGGGTGTTGAAACCGAACGCCGCATGGCCGGGCGCTCCGAGGTCATGGGTTACCGAAAGGATGGCAGTTTTTTCCCGGTCGAGGCCTCGATTGCCAAGGTGATGGTCGAAGGCGACTGGCTGCTGGCCGTCACCATGCGCGACATCACCGAGCGCAAAAAGGCCGAAGATGACCTGACCCGGCGCGCCACCCACGACATCCTGACCGGCCTGCCCAACCGGGCGCTGATCCGTGAGCGCTTGACCAATGCCTTGCAGCGTTCGCGGCGCAGCGGCATCAGCGTGGCGCTGCTGTTCATCGACCTCGATGGCTTCAAGCTGATCAACGACACTTATGGCCACGACGCAGGCGATGCCGTGCTCAAAGCCGTGACGGCCAAGCTGATTGAGCAGGTCAGGCCGGGCGATACCGTGGCCCGGCTGGCCGGGGACGAGTTCGTGGTTTTGTGCGAACAGGTCGAGCAGCCGATGGCGATGTCGGTGCTGGCCGAGCGCATCAACGATGCTGTGCGCCTGCCCATTGATTTTCATGGCACGGCGCTGCTGGTGACCGCCAGCATCGGCGTGGCGATTGGCAACGGCAGCACCCATGCCAGCGACGATTTGCTGCGCTCGGCCGATACCGCCATGTATGCGGTGAAGGAAAAAGGCCGCGACGGCTGGCAATTCTTCAACGAAAGCTTGCAGGAAAAGGC
>JBBQLQ010000080.1:0-15757 GCA_038328055.1 Burkholderiales bacterium | reverse complement strand
CTGCAGGTCGTCAACATACGGCGGATGAATCTCGAGCAGTATTTCGCGCCGGCCTTGCGCGTCGGGCGGTGGCGCTTGTAGCGTAAAACGCAGCCAGTGCACGGAGCGTGTGTAACCGGCAGAAAACCCATGCGGGGCGGGGCTGAAGTCAGCTGCGCGCTTGGGCTGGCTCACGCTGGTGATGGTGTCAGTGCCGGGTTTATCTGTCAGCACCGCTAAATCATCAATGCGCCAAGGATCTGCAGCATAGCTGGGGCTTGCGTGCAGTAAAAAAGCGAAGATCAGCGTCTGAAAGCACATGAATATCCATGCACTGTCAAAGCTATGTCGATCCTTGCGATTTGTAAATAGTTTCGTAAAATTTTTCATAAAGCGGTCGCGGTAGCGATCAGGCGCTTTCCACAATCATCACAGGACACCGCTAAAGGAGCGAATGAAGCAATCATTCTGCGCTGCGGGATATTGCGCACCCACGTTGGCCCACACTCCATCAGTCGGGCAGATTCACTTCGTCGAGCTGATCGGGGTGCAGAAATTGCTCGCCGTAGCGGCGGTAAACACCACTTTTGACAAACACATCAAACAAATCCGGGTCAATGTGCCCACTGCGCTTGAAGTCATTCATGATGCTCATGGCTTGAGACAGTTTCATGCTGGTTTTGTAGGGGCGATCTGATGCCGTCAGAGCTTCGAAGATATCGGCAATGCCCATGATGCGCGCCTGCACCGACATTTGTTCACGCACCAACCCCTTGGGGTAGCCCTTGCCATCCATGCGTTCATGGTGACCACCAGCGTATTCAGGTACTTTTTTGAGATGCGTGGGCCAAGGCAGGCGCTCCAGCATCTTGATGGTGGACACGATATGGTAGTTGATGACCTCGCGCTCAGCGGCTGAAAGCGTGCCCCTGCGGATGGTCAGATTTTCGACCTCGTCAGCGGAAAGAAAATCGCTGGGCACACCGTCGGTATTGCGCCAGACATGTCTGCTGCCGATGCTGCGCACGCGGGCCACATCGCTGTCGGTCATGGTCTCTCCGCCCACATTGGATTTGCGCAAAAAGTCACGTTCATCATCCAGGGACTTTTGTGCTTCGCTGCATTGCGCCAGTAGTGCGGATTCGGCATCGGGGCTGGTGGCCTCGCGCAGTGCCAGTTGCTGCCGCAGGGCGACAATTTCGGTATCGCGCTTGAGCACTTCAAAGCGGGTGTCAATCAGACCCATCCGGTCAAACAAAGTGTGTAGTTTGGTCGCCTTGTCCACCACATGTACAGGGGTGGTGATCTTGCCGCAGTCGTGCAGCAACCCGGCAATTTTGAGCTCATAGCGGTCTTTTTCGTCCATGCGAAAACCCGCCAGTGGGCCGGTTGCAGTTTCAGTAACGGCATCGGCCAGCATCATGGTCAACGCGGGCACGCGTTGGCAATGGCCACCGGTATAGTGCGATTTTTCGTCGATGGCCAGATTGATCAAGCCAATGAAGCTCTCAAACAACTCTTCAAGTTGCGTCATCAGAAGCCGGTTCCTAAGCGCAATGGCTGCCTGCGAGGCCAGCGACTCCACCAAGCGCTGGTCCGCGTGGGCGAACGTTCGCACTTCGGTTGTGCCCGGGCGCAGTGCATTAATGAGCTGCAACACGCCAATCACATCGCCTTCGTGGTCACACATGGGGACCGTCAGAAAAGACTTTGAGTAATATCCACTGCGCTGGTCAAACGCCTGGGTGCCTGAAAAATCGAACTCGTCTTTGTTGTTATAGGCATCGGCAATATTAACAGTGGTCTTATGAATTGCAGCGTAAGCTGCCACCAGAGAGTCATTGGGCTGACCAGATTCGGTAAAGAGTGAAATATCTGGAAACTTGATGGGGTTTCCAGAGGTCCCGCCCATGGCGAAGTTAAGCGAATCGGTGCGCAAAATTTCAAAACGTAGCGACTGGCGGTCATCGCGCATACGGTAGATGGTGCCGCCGTCAGCATGGGTGATGGTCTTGGCAGCCAGCAAAATCTGCTCCAGCAATCGCGTGATGTCACGCTCCCCGGACAGCGAGGTGCCTATGTCGTTAAGTTGCTCAAGTCGGGATAGCAGACCTTCGATCGTATTGAACTCGGTTGCCGTTGCTGCATTCATACGCCACCTCTGATTGAAATTATCGACAGGGTAAGAGCTTAAATCCGACAAGTCAATGCGCTGGTGCCTACCGTCCAATAAATAATGTTGATAGAAAGGCTGCTCTGTGCAAAATCAACCCGCCGTTTTGAATGCGCAGGAAGTTGTCGCCTATTATCAGAATCCTGATAAATCTCAGCTACTGATTGACCTCAGGAGTGCGTATGAATAACAAACCCTTGCATTGGCTTCGTAGGCTATCTGCGCTGGTGTTTGTGCTGCCATGGTTGGCCCATGCGGCGCTGGCACCCGGAATGGCCGCGCAGGTGCTCAGTCTGCAGGGCGGCGGTGAACAACGTCGCACGGCGCTTGATCCCTGGGCTGTAGCAAAGCCGACTGACTCGATTGCGGGTGGCGCTTATGTCCGCACGCTGGCCGCATCCAAAATGGCCCTGTTGTTTGCTGACGACACCCAAGTCAGGCTGAATCAAAACTCGGTGCTGCAGGTCAAGTCGGTTGCTACAGCCACCACAGAGACCACACTGCAACTGGCGCTGGGACGAGCCTGGGCACAAACCAAACGCGCCTCAGGCAGCAAGCTGAATTTTGAAACGCCAGCAGCCACGGCCGGTATACGCGGTACCGACTGGGAGCTGGATGTGGCTGCCGATGGCAAAACCATGTTGACGGTTTTTTCCGGGACGGTTGATTTTTCTAACGCGCAAGGTAGCCTCACGGTCGGTAGCAACGAAGCAGCGGTGGCTGAAGTGGGCAAGGCTCCAGTGCGGCTTTTGCTGAGCAACCCGCGTGAACGCATCCAGTGGGTCAATGCGCTGAGCGCCAATCCACTGCGCTACATCGATACCAGCGATGTGCCGCCTGCACTTGCTGCTGCCTTTGCAGCCCTGACCCAAGGTGATCTTGCCACCGCCAGGCAGAGCTTGGCAGGGCTGCTGGGCAAACCAGCAGCGGCTCCGGCAGTGGCCTATTTGCTGATGTCTGACCTGCAACTGTTCGACGGCGAATTTGATGCGGCCGCAGCTACGTTGGAGGCTGGTCTGATCCAATGGGCTGATGAACCTGAACTGCTGGCGCAACTGGCGCGTGCGCAAATGCTGGCCGACAAACTGACCGATAGCGAGAGAACCCTGGCGCGCAAACGCCGTGCAGACACCGCCAGCGTGTTCCTGGCGCAAGGCGAATTGGCGCATCGCCAGGGCCAAAAAAACACCACCCTGCAGGCGTTCACCCGAGCCACCCAGGTCGCTCCGGCAGATGACCGCGGCTGGTTCGCGCTGGGCAGCGCCCAAAACGAGCTGGAGCTCATCCGGCCAGCGCGCGCCAATATCCTGCAAGCACTTCAACTTCAACCCCTGGGAGCCGGTTATCAGGGCGAACTGGGCACGCTGGAAACCTATGTCAATGACTTTGGCAAGGCATATCTGGCTTTTGACACGGCGCTAACGCAAAATCCGGCGGACTACGTGGCGCTAACTGGTCTGGGGCTGTTGCGGCTCAAGCAAGGCCAGCCAGCCGCTGCACTCGATGCCTTCTTGCGTGCCGGTGTGATGGAGCCGCGCTATGCGCGTGCCAAAACCTATACCGCGGTGGCGTACTACCAGCTAGGCCGCCATCAGGATGCCATCGACACGCTGCAACAAGCCACGGCGCTTGATGACAAGGACCCGATTCCCCACCTGTTTTTGTCGCAAATCTTTACCGACCTGCTGCGCCCGGGTGAAGCCGTGCAGGCGGCGCGTGAGGCGGTCAAGCGCCTGCCGTACCTGAAGTCCCTCAATCAGCTGGCCAATGACCAAAAGGGCAGCGCCAACTTTGGTGCATCGCTGGCGTTTTTCGGACTGGAAGACTGGGCGCTGGAGTTGGCGCAGCAAAGCTACAACCCCTATTGGGGCGGCAGTCATCTGTTTCTGGCGGACCGCTATTCGGGTGAATTCAACAAAAATTCCAAGCTATTTCAGGGCTTTTTGAGCGACCCGTTGGCTTTTGGTGCCAGCAACCGTTTTTCGTCCCTGCTGCAGCGGTCCGGGCACTATGGCATGCTCGAATTCAACTATGACAAGACAGCCTACGAGCTGTCCATGCCGTCGGTCACCCTCAGTGGCTTGAACAACGATCACATGCCGGTGGCGTATTTTGTCCAGGCGATGGAGGGACGGGCAACCGGTTTTCCGATTGATGTGGGCGTGTCGACCAATCTGCCGGTCTTCTCTGACGCCAGTGGGCGCGCGGATATTGGTGCCACCGTGACCACCCTGGGCCTGGGTTTACAGCCCACGGACCAGTTGGGCCTGTTTGCTTACCACAACGCATTCCAAATCAAGCTTAATGGTCACAACACGGTACTTGAATTGGAGGCCATACGCCCCGATCAATTGACCGGAACGACATTCGATGTCGACATAGAGCAAAACGCAGTTGGCTTGTCTTACCGCTGGTCACCGACATCGCAAACCTGGTTCAAAATGGGCAACAGCAAGTCGGTCTACGAAGTCTTATCCTACCCAACCCTGTTTGCCACCGATACCGTGTTTGGCATTCTGAGCGTGAACGCCAAGCCCTCCAAACAATTTGACGACATTCAACTGCACCACACACTGGATATGAATGATGCAACCCGGCTGTCTTTTGGACTTGAGCATGTCAGGGAAACCCAATACAGCGAGGTGGAGGGAACCGGGCCGGTTGCGTCTTATGACTCCAGTCTGAAGGATTACCTGATTTTTGTTGGGTCCAATGACATTGCCCGTCGGTTTACATCCTTAAGCCTGGCCTTGCAGCACCGTTTGTCGCCCGCACTCAAGTTAGATGCATCACTGGTGACCAGTCAGGTCAGCGAACAGGTACAGGGTGACAATGCCTTGATCGCTCTGGCAAGGCAGACCATCAAGCCGACCAGCATTCTGACCAACGAAACCCGGCGCACCATGAGCGCCAGCCTGGGTCTGGTGATCCAGCCCAACGAACAACTCAGCATTCGCGCCGCCTACCAGGACTGGGTTCGCCCCTTGAGCGTAAGCACTCTCAACAGCGTGGAAACTGCCGGCATTGCGCAAGAAGACCGCTTGATGGTTGCAGGGGGGCGAATGAAGCGCGGCGTTGTGCAAATCGGCCTGACACCCGATGCCCGCACCTTTCTGAGTGCCAAGCTCGACCACCAGGACATCCATAACCCGATCGCGCCTGGGGTTGACTTGCGCACGCCCAGCCTGCCCTTTCTGGAAGCGCTTCGCAACGCCCAAAATGTCAACCTGTCCACCCTAGACCTGCTGGAAGACACGCCCGAAGTGCAGGACGGCTCCGTCAATGCCTTGACTCTGGGGGCCAGCCGCCTGCTGACAGCCAACTGGTCAGGCTATGTGAAATACACCTTGCAAAACACCATCAGCAGCTTTGTCGACTCCGATGCCCCCAACGGCCGGGTCACCGGCATGCGCATTGCGTACTTTCCGCGCAACACCCTTGCCGTGGGTTCGACCTGGGCCAGTGGGCAACGCGTCTTTTTGGGTGCACGCGCTGTTTACCGCTCAGAGCGATTTGAGGACATGTACAACCTGACGCCCTGGCCCGCGTCCTGGAGTGTTGATTTGTTGGCCACCTGGGAGGCGCAAGACAAGCGTTGGAGTGTGGGCATTGGCGCGCTCAATCTGGGCGGCAACAAGTCGCCACGTCAGTTTGAACGCTATGTGCTGGATGCTCGCTTCCGTTTTTAACCGACAACGCGAACGAAGCTGAACATGACACCCAACAGCCCTTTGCAACAGCGTGTCAGGGTGCTTGGGCTGGGAGCTCTGGTGTTGTTGCTGGTCTGGACGGCTTCGCTCACCCGTCCCTGGCAAGCGGTTGAAAACCAGATGTTTGATCTGTTTACTTCGATCAGTGCGCCGCGCAAGAGCACTTTGCCATTGGTGATTCTGGCCATCGATGAGCCGAGTTTTCAGCAACTGCAAGTTCAATGGCCTTTCCCGCGCCGCCTGCATGCGCAGGTGCTGCAGCGGCTGCGCCAGGATGGCGCGTTGGCAGTTGGCTTTGATGTGGTGTTTGCCGAGCCTTCCAATCCGCAAGACGACGATGCCCTGGCCCAAGCTATTGCGGCCGCGCCGCCCGTGGTGCTGGCCGCTACCCGCGAGCTGACCGAAAGCGGCAATGCCTCACTGTGGACTGAGGTGCCTCCGCTAGCGCAGTTTCTGGCCGTCGGTGCTCGGGCCGGTCAGTCGCGCGTGTCGCCTGACGATGATTTTGTGGTGCGACGACGCGACAGCAGCCAAGACACGTTTGCCGCCCAACTCGCTGCCAAAATCAAGGGCAGCACCGAACCCGCCGTGCAGCGCCCATGGGCAGACCTGATGGCCTACACCGGGCCGCGCGGCTCGTTTGACACCCGGTCTTACTACCAAGCGCTGGAGCCCGGCCTGCTGCCGGACGGGTTTTTTAAAAACAAGGTGGTTCTGATAGGCCGTTCGGTGCGTACCGCCACTGAGTTGACACGCTCTCAGACCGATATGTTCAATTCGCCGTTTGCGGTGGCAGACAGCGGTGACCGGTTGATGCCGGGGGTTGAAATCCAGGCCAACCTCTTGGCCAATCTGATCAACGATGACGGACTGCGCACACTCGACGACATCTGGGTTGTCACATTGATTTTGGGAATGGTGCTGGCCTTGGCCCTGGCCGCCTTGCGCTGGCATCCGGGGGCAACCGCCCTGCTGGCTATGGTGCTAATGGTGGGTGTCCTGCCTTTTTCCTACGGGCTGTTTGTCGCGCGCAGACTGTGGCTGCCGCCGTTGTTGCCCATGCTGGCGATTTTGTCGCTGTATGGTGCGACGATGTTGCTCAACTACATTGCCACGCGCCGGCGTGCCCTGCAGACACGCGCCATGTTTTCGCAATATGTACCGCAAGAGGTCGTGAAGCGTCTGGTGGAAAACCCGAGTCTGATGAAGCTCGGTGGCGAGGCGCGTGAACTGACCCTGATGTTCACTGACCTGGCCAACTTCACCGCCATGTCAGAGCATTTGTCGGCCGAATCCACCGTCGATGTGCTGACTGAATACTTCAACACCATGGCCCCGATCATTCACCACTACGGCGGCACGGTGGACAAGTTCATTGGCGATGCAGTCATGGCGTTCTGGGGTGCGCCGCTGGATGATCCGCAACATGCAGAGCACGCCGTGCGCGCTGCCATCGACATGCAGCAGGCCATGCAGGCCATGACCAACCGATTGGTAGCGCGTGGCTTGCCCACCATCAGCATGCGTGTAGGTTTGCACACTGGGCGTGTGGTAGTGGGCAATGTGGGCTCGCGCAGCCGCTTTTCGTACACCGCCATAGGTGACGCGGTCAATTTGGCAGCGCGCCTCGAAGGTGCCAACAAGGCGTTTGGCAGTGGCATCTTGCTGTCTGCGGTCACCGCAGCGGGGCTGCCTGCAGAGATCAACCTGCGCCAGCTTGACACCGTCATCGTCAAAGGCAAGAGCGAGCCCATCAAGGTCTACACCCCCAGCAATGACCCTGTGCTGTGCGAGCTCAGCGCCCTGGCGTTGGCGCTGTTCTATCAGCAGCGCTGGGACGACAGCGCCGATGCGTTTGGCCAACTGCTGGCCCACAAACCGGGCGATCTGGCAGCCCTGCGCTTTGTCAGTCGCATTGAAGTGGCCCGGCTTGCGCCCCCGGACGCCAACTGGACGGGGGCCTTGTCCCTGGACAAGTTGTAACGCCGTCCCCACTTTGTCCATGCCATTGAATTGGCAACGAGAAAGACAATATCAAAAAAGTCCGCGAGTAAAAGTCCAAAGTGCAACTTTGCAATTCCAGTGGGTTCAATTGCGCCAGCGCAAAAGCATCCACACAGAAGGTGGATCGGAACTGTTCAGTGAAGTTTGCAAGGTACCGGTGACGCTCCAGCGCCGATCACTGGACTCCCATCCGGTGGCCAATGCCAGGTTCCAGTCGGGCGACTTTTCAATAAGGTTGGCCTCATCCTGGTAACGTTGCCCGCGCCAGGTCAAGCGCAACAACGAAAACCCCCGCGCCGAATGACGCCAGGTTGTCTGGCCCAGCAAAACGTGGCGCGCAAAGCCGGGCAGCAACAGACCAACAAACGCCGCGCCCGTGTTGCGCGAAGCGGTGTAGGTGTAATGCCCCAACACACTCCAGCGGGGACTCAGCACGTGATCTACAGCCGCATGGGCGTGCTGCAATTCACCTTTACCAAAAACAGGGGTGACTTCGTAGGTGTTCAGGGTGGTCTTCCCGTTAATCACCACCGGCGCGATGGTGCTGATGTTGTCAAACAGCGCGCTCGTGTTTTGGGCAAAAAGGCGACCTGTTTGCGCCACTGGATTTGTGATGCTTTGGGTTGAGAACCCGAGCATTCCAAAGGTGGTTTGACTGAACTCCCAGTCCAGTTGCATGGCATGTTTGCGCGAAAAACTACCCGTCAACAGATACTGGTTGTCGATCGCAATTGCGCCTGTGGCAACCGGTGCAAGGGTGTGCGTACCAGGTGCCCGCAGACTCTCCTGATAAGCGTAATGCAAGGCCCTGGCCGGACTAAAGGCATAGCTCAAGCCAAACCGGGGGAGCAGACGAGTCGAAATCTCAGCGCCATCGAGCTGCGGCGCTAACATATCTTGGTCCTGTGTATCAGTGTAACGATCGCTTTGTTGGGTAGAAAACCTTGGCCAATAAGCCTCCGCCATAGCGCTCCAAGGCGCGTGCTGCCACTGAATCGCCACCCAGGGCATACGATAGCGCTCGGTGTTGACCCGGGGGGTTGCGATTTGCGCATCGGAAATTGTGCTCACCGTATCGCGGTCTACGCCTTCCCATCCCAAGCTCCAGCGCCACTCACCACGGACTCCGGCGTGACGCAAATACACGCCATTTTCATCGCTGGAAAAACGGTAATGCTGCGGCCCATAGCGCGCGTCGTCTAGCGTCAGGGACGAGGTTTGCTTCGCCCCGTGAACCTTTAGCCAAGTCTGGCTATCGGCAGACCAGCGCCAAGAAGCGCCCAGATCGGTGCGCTGGTTGCGGGTCTGCGCATCGGTGCTAAAGGTAATGCCGTTGCCGAAGTCCAAACCCTGGGGAAAGCGGTAATTCAGGATGGTGTCGCCATGCAGCAAAAACATGGACAACTGTTCACTGGGCCTCAATCCCAGCGCCAGGTCTACGCCGGGTGAGGACAGGCGGTAGCGCGAGCTTGGGGGGCCGTCGCCCGGCCACATTTCAACATTGTTGGCGCGCACCAGCCAGGCCACCGGCAGCGTGCTCGCGTCAAATCCACGCACCCCGATATCAGCGGTTCCGTTTTGACGCAGCGGGCTGCGCTCGGCGCTGATCCCAGCAGTCCATTCGCTGCCCGTTGAAAGCAGCAAAGGCGCGCGTTTGTCACTGGCACCAAAGACCGTCGGGTCGCTCAGGTAGCCCTGAAACAATTCGGACTTGCGGTTGAAGTCGCTCTCATAACGATCGGCCATAAAAAAATGACTTCCTGCCCAAAGCGGGTAATACGAAGCGCCAGCATAAGCCCTGGCCCAGTGCTCCAGGCCAAAATCACCCAGCGCCTTACCCAAATTGGCAGACCCCTGGCTATCCGAGGCCAAGGGGTTCAGCGACTTCAGGTAAGGCAGGCGAATAAGTGCCTGCCGCGCAGCCGCCATGGCCTCAACGGGCTCGCCACTGTCGTTTTGCATCATCGCCTGCATTTGCCATGGCATCGGATCGTTGGGGTCGGCCAGGCGGGCGCGGTCCAGCGAATCCAGCGCAGCCCCACGCCCTCCCAGGCTGTATTCAGCAAGCGCCAACCAGACTTGCGCGCGTGCATAACGCGGCTCGATGACAAGCGCTTTGAGCAACCAAGTCCGCGCTGCCACTGCATCCCCGCGCTGCAGGGCCAGCAAACCCAGCCCGGCCATGCCAACGTAATCATCACCTGACAGTGTCAGCGCCTGCTCGAAACCGTTGCGCGCGTCGCTCAGGTGCAGCGCCTGGGCAGATGCTGTGGCCAGTTCGCTTAGGTAAGTGGCGTTTTGCGGGGCCAAAGCCACCGCGCGCGCGAGCCATGGCCGCGCGGCAGCAACGTCACCACGCTCCTGCAGGGCGCGCCCCAGACCCCAAGCGGCCACGGCTTGCTGCGCAGAACCTTGCGCCAGTTTCATCGCCTGGTGGTAACGCTCCAGCGCTTGGCCACCGCTGCCCTGCAGACGATACCAGTCCGCATCGGCCAACGCCAGCGCGCTGGACTGTGGCGCTTGTGCTTGCGTGACATCTAGCCATTCCCGAGCGGCATCTCCTTGGTCCATCGCCATCAGCAGATCGGCCCGACGCGCCGCAGTGCGCGGGTCATGGGTGCGCAGCCAGACCCGTTGCAGACGCCGCTGAGCAGCATCAAGGCGGCCATCGAAAACATCCAGGTCTGCAAGCATCAACTCCACCACCGCTGAACCCGTGCCGTCGGCGGCAGCCGCGGTCAATCGATCGCGCGCACGCACACCGTCACCCCGCTCCAAATCGGCACGAACCTCTTGCAACCAGGGTGTCAACTCACCCGGTTGCAATTGAGCCCAGCGAGTGACATCAAGCGGATTCGCCATGACCCACTGAACCCGATCCCGAGGCCTGATCAACAGCCGCTTGACCGGTGCCTTTCCGGGTTCAACGTAACCCTGCTCAGACGGACTCAACTCAACCGTACCGTGGGCATTGGACAAAGTAATCGAGCCAGACAGCACCGTCAGCGTGGTACGCCCGGCTTCGTCCACCTCGACATCCCAGTCGGTGCCGCGCACTGCCGCCACCGCAGCCGGGGTTTGCAACTCCAGCGTTGCCGGTGTTTTTTTGGTTCGCGCCCACAAACGCCCCACCATCAAATCCAAAACAGTGCGCTCCTCACTGACCTGGCACAAGCGCAAGCGCGCATTGGATGCCATTCGAATCTGCGTGCGATCAGCCAGCAACAACGCGGCCGATGACAGCGCCAGCGTGCGCATGTCGGTGCCAGCGTCCAGTTGCTGTGACAGCTTCGCCAGTTCCCAACCGCTCGCGCTTGGCACCCAGGTCTCGCCACGCCCTGCCAAACTCACGATCTGTGCCGCATGCATCCCAGACGCAAGTGCCATCGTGTCACAGCCCGCCCAAGCGCTGGCGTTGCACCACAACACGGCCAGCGACACGACCCGTACTATTCGCACCATCTTCATGGACTACTCCTTGGCAAAGCGCCAGAACAACTCCCCCTATTGTGGAGATAACTATAGCCTTACTCCGGCGCAGTCGTCGCTTCTTTCTTGGGTCAACCGGTTCACCAGTCTGTGCGCTGATCAAATGCGTCGTCCGATGCTGGCTGGTCCACCCTATCCCAGTCTGACGCAGCAAACCTGACAGCCATGCGATGCCAACTTGCGCCCCTACCCAACGATTTCGGGCAATGTACTTTCCGGCGACTTCCTCTTGCACCGCCTGGTTCATTTCTTTGACAGTGTGGGCGCACGCGGAAAAAGCATCAAGCGCATAAACTTCGCCCATGGCCTACACCCACAGCATCGGCACCCACCGCTACCGCTTTGACAGCTTGCGCACGCTGCTGGCCAAAGCCAGCCCTTTGCGCGCGGGCGACCAGTTGGCCGGTGTGGCTGCCGCTGATGCGCAGGAACGCGTGGCCGCGCAAATGGCGCTGGCCGAGGTGCCACTCAGCCGGTTCCTGAATGAAGCCGTGGTTTCGTATGAAGACGACGAGGTTACCCGGTTGATTGTGGACAGCCACGAGGAGAAAGCCTTTTCCCCGGTCAGCCACCTCACCGTGGGCGATTTGCGCAACTGGCTGCTCGGTGACAACGCCACCCCCCAGACACTGGCCGCGCTGGCCCCTGGCCTGACCCCCGAAATGGTGGCGGCGGTCAGCAAACTATGCCGCCTGCAAGACCTGGTGCTGATCGCGCGCAAATGCCAGGTGATCACACGCTTTCGCAGCACGCTTGGCCTGCCCGGCCGCTTGGCAACACGCCTGCAACCCAATCACCCGACCGATGACCTAACTGGCATTGCCGCCAGCCTGCTTGACGGCTTGCTGCTGGGCAGCGGCGATGCCGTGATTGGCATCAACCCGGCCAGCGACAACGTGCCCCAGGTGGTGCGCCTGCTGCACCTGTTGGACGATGTCATCAGCCGCTACGCCATTCCGACCCAGTCGTGCGTGCTGACGCATGTGACCAACACGCTGGCTGCGATGGAACGCGGCGCGCCGGTGGACCTGGTGTTTCAGTCGATTGGCGGAACAGAAGCCACCAACCGCAGCTTTGGCATCAACATTGCATTGCTAAAACAGGCTCAAGCCGCTGCCCTGGCTGCGCAACGTGCTACGCTTTTTGATAAAGGCGAACGCAATGGCAATGTGATGTATTTCGAAACCGGCCAAGGCAGCGCCCTGTCTGCCGGGGCGCACCACGGCTGTGACCAGCAAACCATTGAGGCGCGCGCCTACGCCGTGGCGCGGCATTTCAAGCCCTTGCTGGTCAACACGGTGGTCGGGTTTATTGGCCCGGAGTATTTGTTCAATGGCAAGCAGATCATCCGCGCCGGCCTGGAAGACCATTTTTGCGGCAAGCTGCTGGGCCTGCCCATGGGCTGCGACGTGTGCTACACCAACCACGCCGAGGCCGATTCGGACGACATGGACAGCCTGATGCTGATGCTGGGCGCGGCGGGCTGCAACTTCATCATGGGCGTGCCGGGCTCGGACGACATCATGCTCAACTACCAGAGCACCTCGTTTCATGACGCGCAGGTGCTGCGCCAACTGTTGGGCTTGCGCGCCGCACCGGAATTTGAAGCCTGGCTGGAGAAAATGGGCATTTACACGCCGCGCCTAGCGCCAGGTTCAATGCCACGCCTGACCAGCCAATTGCCTGGGCCATTTGCAGCAGCCATTGCCCGGCTGACGGCCCCTGGCAGACCATGAAGATCAAATCCAACACCGCAGTGCCCGAAGCACTGACCCCCGCACTGGTGACACCGACTCCCTGGGGCGATTTGCGCCGTTTTACCGATGCCCGCATTGCTCTCGGGCGTGCCGGTTGCAGCCTGCCCACGTCGGCGCATCTGGCGCTTCAGCTGGCCCACGCGCAGGCCCGCGATGCGGTGCATTTGCCGCTGGATGCGCTTGGTGTGTCCGCCAGCCTGCAGGGCATGGGCTGCGACACCTTGCTACTGCACAGCCAGGCCGGTGACCGCGCCGTGTATTTGCAACGGCCCGACCTGGGGCGTCGGCTTGATGCCGCGTCATTGCAAGCGCTGGCACATTGGCAGACGCAACACAAGCCTGGGCGTTTCGACCTGGCGTTGGTGGTGGTGGATGGCTTGTCAGCGCTGGCCATCCATCAAAATGCTGCGCCTTTGCTGGCGGCTGTGCTTGGTCGTCTGAAAACGGACACGGCCCAGATCTGGACGCTGGCCCCCATCGCCGTGGTGGAACAGGGCCGCGTGGCAATTGGTGACGAGGTGGGTGCGCAATTGAGCGCCAACACCGTGGTGGTGCTGATTGGCGAGCGCCCGGGTCTGAGTTCACCCGACAGCTTGGGTCTTTACATCACCTGGGCACCGCAGGTGGGCAGGACAGATGCCCAGCGCAATTGCATCTCGAATGTGCGGCCCGCGGGCTTGTCAGTTGCAGCAGCGGCACGCACGCTGCACCAGTTGCTCAGCGCAGCGCGCTCGCGCCAACTGACCGGCGTAAACCTGAAGGACGATGTGGATCAACTGCTGCCTGGCACGGCACTCACACCCAACGGCTAAGCCCTCGTCTAACGAAGGCCCAGGACTCAGGGCTGGCTGGGTTTGAAGGTGGCACTTTGCACCACCATGTAGGTAACGGCATTGCGCAAATCGGTGTCGCTCAGGTTGGCCATGCCGGAGCGGGCGGGCATGGCTTTGTGCCCGCTGATCGCCGAGCGCAACAAGCCATCCATGCCCTTTTGCAGACGCGGCTTCCAGGCGCTGAAATCATTGCTTCGCGGCGCACCATCCTCGCCCGCCTCGTGGCATTTCAGGCAGTGGCTTTGCACCAGTTGCTCTCCCGTGCCGGTTGTGGGCGATGCATAGGGCTTGGTCGGGTCTGGCGCTTTGCCGGCACTTACCATAAAGGCAATCGCGCGGCTCATTTCCAGGTCGGTCAAATTGGGTTGATTGCCGTGGGCGGGCATTTTGCCAATGCCGGCAATGGCGCTTTCGGTGAGTTTGGCGAGCCCCTTTTTTGTATGCTGAGTCCAGCCGGCCACGTCACCGATTTTGGGCGCACCATCCTTGCCACTGACATGGCAACTGGCACAGGTTTGCTCAACCACTTCGCGGCCGGTTCTGTCAGCCGCCACGGCGCTGGCAGTGCCAAGCGCCAAAACAAGCAAAGACACTGACACCATCAATTGACTATGGACTTGCATGGATGCTCCTTTTATGTGACGGCCTTGAGCCGTCGTGTACTGTTTTTTTCACAAATTGATTCTAAACACATACTTGGCCATCGCCACATCAACACCACCTGTTGGCGTTAAAGTCATGGCCATGCCTACCTTCCATCTCACCGGTTCCCAGCAACAGACTTTGCTGCAAGCCGCCCGCAGCGCCCAGCAAAGCGCCTACGCGCCGTATTCAAATTACAAAGTAGGGGCCGCCGTGCTGGACGAGCAAGGCCGCATCCACGCCGGCTGCAATGTTGAAAACGCGGCCTACCCCGAAGGCCTGTGCGCTGAAGCAGCAGCACTTGCCGCGATGGTGCTGGCTGGCGGCAAGCGTGCGCAAGCCGTGCTGGTGGTTGGTCATGGTGGCAAAAACAATAGCAATTGGACGACACCCTGCGGGGGCTGTCGCCAGAAACTGCGTGAATTTGGCGCGCCGGATTTACCCATTCTTTGCGCCAATGATCACGCCTTGGGACCAAGCTTCACCCTGGCGCAATTGCTCCCCGAAAGCTTTGGGCCCGATCACCTGATATCTGGCCAGAGCACCCCAAGTGAACGCGCCCATGAACGCCTTTGACACCATCTGCCAACGCGCGCTTCGTCAACACGGTGGATGCCTATGATCCAACACTAAAAACCATTGCAGCCCAGGTAGTGAAAGCGCAAGGCGCTATGCTTTTTGAAGATATTTACGCTTGGGCGTTTGGCCCGCAGTTTGAAACCCCGGCCGAAATCCGCATGCTGCAAAAGCTGGGCGGCGATGCGGTGTGCATGAGCACCGTGCCCGAAACCGTTCTGGCGCGCCATTTGGGGATGCGGGTGCTGGCCTTGTCCTTCATCACCAACCTGGGGGCAGGTCTATCCGCCGAAAAACTCAGCCACGTCCACACCTTGGCGCAAGCGCAAGTAGGCAGCGCCCAAGCCAGCCACCTGCTGGCCGACATCATTGCTGCTTTGCCATGAGTTTGGGCCTTCACTGACCCAGTAGCAGCTAGCGCAGTGGCTGGCTTTGGCGGCTGACGATTTCTGGTACGCCAGTATGAGGAGGCTGCCAAAGACTGCCGCTGCGCGGGTCAAAGTCGCAAACGTATCATTGCGCCCATGATGACCCCAAACACCGCCCCAACCTTGCCAAATGACCCGCAAATCAGCGCCCGCTTAGCGCTGGCCT
>JBBQLQ010000079.1:0-15906 GCA_038328055.1 Burkholderiales bacterium | reverse complement strand
AATCGGTGTGGTGGTCGAGTTTGAAGGTGACGCCACAGCCGCCAAAGATGTCGCCATGCATGTGGCAGCCATGAAGCCGGTGGCACTGTCCAGCGACGATGTACCTGCTGATCTGGTGGCGCGTGAACGCTCGGTGGCAGCTGCCAAGGCGGCTGAAGACGCTGCTGTGGCGACGGCCGCAGGCAAGCCTGTTCAATCCGCTGAAATTGTGGCCAAGCGTATTGAAGGTGGCGTGCAGAAATACCTCAAGGAAGTTTCCTTGTTCAACCAGATATTTGTCAAGAACGACAAGCAGACAGTGGAGCAAATGCTCAAGACGGCGGGCACCACGGTCAAGGGCTTCACGCTGTATGTGGTGGGTGAAGGCATTGAAAAGAAAGTGGACGACTTTGCGGCTGAAGTGGCTGCTCAGGTTGCTGCCGCGCAGCTGGTCGCCTGATATTTTGACGCGCTTCCACTCGATTCCCAATCATTCACATCAGGAGAGTCTCATGACAACCGCCAAGCCCGCTTACAAGCGAATTTTGCTGAAATTGTCAGGCGAGGCCCTGATGGGTGATGACCAGTTTGGCATCAACCGTGACACCATTGTGCGAATGGTGGATGAGGTCGTGTCGGTGACCCGTCTGGGCGTAGAGGTGGCGGTGGTGATTGGGGGCGGCAATATTTTTCGCGGGGTTGCGGGTGGCTCTGTGGGCATGGACCGCGCCACCGCAGATTACATGGGCATGTTGGCCACAGTCATGAACTCCTTGGCGCTTGGTGACACCATGAACAAGGCTGGTCTGACCGCGCGGGTCATGTCTGCCATTGCCATTGAGCAGGTGGTGGAGCCGTATGTGCGGCCAAAAGCCTTGCAATACCTTGAAGAAGGCAAAATCGTGATTTTTGCAGCGGGAACCGGTAACCCATTTTTCACGACCGATACCGCGGCCGCCTTGCGTGGCGCTGAAATTGGCGCTGAAATTGTGCTAAAGGCGACCAAGGTGGATGGGGTTTATTCGGCAGATCCGAAAAAAGATCCCACAGCAACCCGGTACAGCAAAATTTCGTTTGATGACGCGATGTCTCAAAACCTGGGCATCATGGACGCAACAGCGTTTGCCTTGTGTCGCGATCAAAAATTGCCGGTCAAGGTGTTTTCGATTTTAAAAAATGGGGCACTCAAACGTGTCGTCATGGGCGAAGACGAAAACACGCTGGTCTACGCCTAGGCGCGGACAACGCCGGTTGAGTGTCGAAATTTAGTAAAGTGGAGTCAGGAGAAGATCATGCCGATTGTTGAAGTCAAACAAACCGCAGAGAGCAAGATGGACCAATCCATTGAAGCTTTCAAGCACAACCTGACAAAAATCCGCACCGGGCGTGCCAATCCGGGCATTCTCGACACGGTGCATGTCGACTACTATGGCGCGATGGTGCCGATCAGTCAGGTGGCCAACGTATCGCTGATTGACTCGCGTACCGTCAGCGTGCAACCATGGGAAAAGGGCATGGGCGCGAAGATTGAAAAAGCCATTCGTGACAGTGATCTCGGGCTTAACCCTTCCTCAATGGGTGATCTGATCCGGGTACCCATGCCAGCCATGTCTGAAGAGCGTCGCAGGGAGCTGACAAAGCTGGTGCGTACCGAGGGCGAAGGGGCAAAGATTGCAGTGCGTAATTTGCGCCGAGATGCCAACGAAGCCATCAAGAAGCTGGTCAAAGACAAACTGGCCTCTGAAGACGACCAAAAGCGTTCCGAATCCGATATTCAAAAGGTGACGGACAAACATATCATCGTTATTGATCAACTGGTAGTGGCCAAAGAACACGACATCATGGCGGTGTGAACCGGCTATGACAGCCAAACAGGTGCCGCAGCACATTGCCATCGTCATGGATGGCAACGGGCGTTGGGCCAACAAGCGTTTTTTGCCACGCATTGCCGGACACAAGCAAGGTGTTGATTCACTCAAGCGTTGTGCCAAGGCCTGTGATGCCCGTGGCGTGCGGGTGTTGACGGTTTTTGCTTTTTCCTCTGAAAACTGGCAGCGCCCCAAGGACGAAGTCTCGGGCCTCATGGACTTGTTTGCGATGGCACTCGGGCGTGAGGTCAAGCAACTTAAGGCCGATGGCGTGCAGTTGCGTTTTGTGGGTGATCGCGATGGCTTGTCCGCCAAGGTGTTACAAGGCATCGAGCAGGCTGAAGCCTCGACAGCAGCCAACACGCGCCTGGTGCTCAATGTTTGCTTCAACTACGGCGGACGGTGGGACATTGTTCAGGCCGCTGCAAAACTTGCTGCCCAGGAATTGCCTGTGACAGAAGAGAATCTGAGCCAGGCCATGGCCTTGGCCCATGTGCCTGATCCGGATTTGGTTATCCGCACCGGCGGTGAGCAGCGCATCAGCAATTTTCTGCTGTGGCAGTCGGCCTATTCCGAATTTTTCTTCACGGATGCGCTCTGGCCCGATTTTGACGAAGCGGCACTTGACGTGGCGATTGCCTCTTACGCACAGCGGGAGCGCCGGTTTGGCAAGACTTCCGGGCAATTGCACGCCGTAACCTTGTCGGCCGCGCAGGCCTGAAGCGGACCATGCTCAAACAACGGGTTATCACGGCGCTGGTCTTGCTGGCTTTGTTGCTACCGGCCTTGTTTTACCGCGAGCCCGAACCATTCCTGCTGTTGGCACTGGTTTTTATTGCTGCCGGTGGCTGGGAGTGGGGGCGCATGAATGGGCTGAGCATGGCTTGGTCGTTACTCGCCGGTGGCGTTTGTTGTGCCGTGTGCGGCTGGATGTGGTGGGCTGGCATGCCGGGTCAATTGCTGCCGCGTTTGTGGTTGTTGGCGGGCGGTGCCTGGGTGCTGCTGGGTGCATTGATTTTGAAAGCTGGCGTTGTCGCCTGGGCGCAACACGCCAGAGCCTTGCGTTTGGTCTTTGGCTTGGCAGCGCTTTGCCTGACATGGCTTGCTGTAGCACAAGCCAAATTCATCGGCACCAATTTTTTGTTATCGGCTCTGGCCTTGGTCTGGGTGGCCGACATTGGTGCTTATTTTGCTGGCCGTGCCCTGGGTGGTCGTTTCACCCGCAGCAAGCTGGCTGCATCAATCAGCCCAGGCAAGAGTTGGGAAGGCGTTTGGGGTGGCATGGCAGGTGTCATCGTGTTGGCGTTTGGCTGGCGCTATGCTGATCTGGCGAACGGCGCGGTGGTGCCAAGTTTGTACACCCATGTTGGCTCCAGGGGCTGGGTGATGTTGCTGATTGCGGCAGTTTTCATGGCTGCTATGAGCGTGGTGGGGGATTTGATTGAGTCCCTGGTCAAACGCAGTGCAGGCATCAAGGACAGCAGTGCCTTGTTGCCCGGCCATGGCGGCGTGCTGGACCGGGTTGATGCGCTGTTGCCGACCTTGCCATTGGCCATGATGTTGTATTCGTATTGAGAGCGCACATGACAGAGCAACTTGGCATTAAAAAGCAGCGCGTCGCAATTTTGGGCTCGACCGGCTCCATTGGTGTCAGCACCCTGGAAGTGATCGCCAACCATCCGCAGCGGTTTGAAGTTTTCGCCCTGAGTGCCGCCACGCAGGTTGACAAGATGTTGGCGCAATGTCAGCATTTCAAGCCCGCTTTTGCGGCCATGGCCAGCGAAGCGCATGGTCGCCGTCTTGAAGAGTTAATACGATCAAATGGCCTGGTAACCCGCGTTCTATATGGCTCTGAAGCTATTGAATACATAGCATCACATGAACAGGTGGATACTGTCATGGCGGCCATTGTGGGTGCGGCTGGCCTGGCCTCTTGCCTGGCGGCAGCGCGCGCGGGCAAGCGCTTGCTGTTGGCCAATAAGGAGGCACTGGTGGTCGGCGGCGATTATTTTTTACAGGCGGTGGCGCAAGGCGGTGCAAAACTGTTGCCGATTGACAGTGAGCATTCAGCCGTGTTTCAGTCCTTGCCAGATGATGCGGCTGGCTGGGCGACGCAAATCGACAAAATTATTTTGACGGCATCCGGTGGGCCGTTTCGTCGGCGGGACCCGGCCACGTTCTCAACCATCACACCCGATCAGGCCTGTGCCCACCCGAACTGGGTGATGGGTCGAAAAATATCGGTGGACTCGGCCACCATGATGAACAAGGCACTTGAAGTCATCGAGGCACGCTACCTGTTTGGTGTGCAGCCCTCGCAAATTGAGGTAGTGATCCATCCGCAGAGCGTCATTCACTCGATGGTGCAATACCGCGACCATTCGGTGATCGCGCAGCTTGGCACGCCCGACATGAAGGTGCCCATTGCCTATGGCTTGTCCTGGCCCGAGCGGATTGTTTCAGGCGCGACGGCGCTTGATTTCAGGGCCATGGCCGACTTGACCTTTGAGTCCATTGACGCGCACGGACACAGTGACCGTTTTCCGGGGCTGAAGCTGGCTTGGGCGGTGCTGGATGCACCCGCCGGCAGCACGGCAGTGCTGAACGCTGCCAACGAAGTGGGCGTGGCGGCTTTCCTGGCGGGTCAAATTCGCTTTGATCAAATTCACACCGTGAATCTTGAAACCCTGGCGGCATTGGTTCCCGCGGCCCCCCATTCGCTGGAAGATTTGCTGGCCCTTGACGCATTGTCCCGTGCCGCCGCGCAGCGCGTGGTCGCCCGCGTCGGCGCTTGAGCACGGCTGACCCGGTAACGCCATGTTGACGCTGCCCGCCTTCATTCTGGCCATCGGTCTGCTGATTGCCGTCCACGAGTATGGCCACTACCGCATGGCTCTGGCGTGCGGGGTGAAGGTGTTGCGGTTCTCCATTGGCTTTGGCAAACCATTGTGGCGCTGGCAAGCCCATGCGGCATCGACTGAATTTGTTCTGGCCTTGTTTCCTCTGGGTGGCTACGTCAAAATGCTAGACGAGCGTGATGCACCGGTGGATGCGGCCCAGCGGCATCTGGCATTCAACACCCAAACACTGGGCCGTCGCACCGCCATTGTGGCGGCGGGCCCCTTGGCCAATCTTGTTTTGGCGGTGTTGCTTTACGCTGTGGTCAATTGGACTGGCATGCAACTTCCGGCAGCCGTTTTAAGCAGTCCGCCAGCCGCTAGCATTGCCAGTCAAGCGGGGTTGGCTGGCGGTGAGCGGGTCATGCAAATAGCCCTGGAAGGTGATGAGATGTCCGCGGTGGCATCGTTTGAAGACGTGCGCTGGACCCTGACGCGCGGTGTGCTCGAAGGCGTTGATGTGCGTTTGAAGCTCGCTGACGCCCAAGCCGGCTCGGAGCGCGAAGTGCTGCTCAAAGTGTCCAAGCTGGCAACGACCCAAGTGGATGCGCAGGTTTTCGAAAAAATTGGCATGGCTGGCCCCTTTACCCGTCCACTGATCGGTGAAGTCATGCCGGGTGGCGCAGCAGCGTTGGCTGGTTTGATGGACGGCGATGAAGTGCAGGCAGTGAATGGTCTGCGCATGGTCGACGGTCAACAGTTGCGCCAATATATTCGCAGTTCGGTTGTCGGTGGGGCTGCACAGCAACAGGCATGGACAGTGCTGCGACAAGGTCAGGTGCTGGAACTGGTAGTAACTCCCAAGGTGCTGACCGAGGGAGGGCTGACGCTTGGCAGGATTGGTGCCTATGTCGGATCCAAGCCCGAGACCGTTCTGGTGCGCTACGGCGTGCTTGATGGTTTGTGGCGTGGCGTTAGCCAAACGTGGGATGTGTCAGCCCTGACGCTGAAAATGATGGGCAAAATGCTCATTGGTGAAGCCTCCATCAAAAATATCAGCGGCCCGTTGACCATCGCCGATTACGCCGGTAAATCAGCGGGGCTGGGTGTCACGCAGTATCTGATTTTTCTGGCGTTGATCAGCGTCAGTCTGGGTGTTTTGAACTTGCTGCCGCTGCCGGTTCTGGACGGTGGTCACCTGATGTATTATCTTTGGGAAGGGGTTACCGGCAAGCCGGTAACAGATCGTTGGATGGAGCGTTTACAGCAAGTCGGTATTGCCATGTTGATGGTCTTGATGTCGATTGCTCTTTTTAACGATATCACCCGCTTGTTTGGTTAAAGGTTGCAGCAATCATCAGCGCTGCACCACTTCTTTGAATCTTCAAAAATGCAAATTAAAAGTTTTCGCCTTAGCGCCCTGTCTGCGGTCGTTTCCCTGGTTTTTGTGGCGCAAGCTGCCTGGGCTGTGACACCCTTTACGGTGCGTGACATCCGCATTGAGGGCTTGCAACGCGTCGAGCCCGGCACCGTGTTTGTTTCGCTGCCGGTACAGGTTGGGGACACCTACAACGACGACAAGGGTTCTGCTGCCATTCGTGCCTTGTTTGGGCTGGGGCTGTTCAAGGATGTCCGCATTGATGTCAATGGCGATGTGTTGGTAGTGGTGGTGGAAGAGCGCCCGACGGTGGCCACGGTTGAGTTTGTCGGCACCAAGGAATTCGACAAGGATGTGTTGGTGAAGTCGTTGCGCGACGTGGGTCTGGCCGACGGACGGCCCTTTGACAAGGCCCAGCTTGACCGGGCCGAGCAAGAACTCAAACGCCAGTACATCAACCGCAGTTTGTATGCTGCGCAGGTGGTAACCACCGTGACACCGATTGAGCGCAATCGCGTCAACCTGACTTTTACCGTGACCGAGGGCGAGCCCGCCAAAATCAGCGACATCCGCATTGTCGGCAACAAGGTGTTTTCCGAGTCAACGCTGCGTGGCTTGTTTGATCTGGACACGGGTGGCTGGCTGAGCTGGTACACCAAGTCCAATCGGTATTCGCGCGCCAAGCTTAACGCCGACATCGAAACGCTGCGGTCTTACTATTTGACGCGTGGCTATCTGGAGTTCAAGGTCGACTCCACCCAGGTGGCGATTGCACCCAACAAAACCGACATCGGTATCACCATCAACATTGTTGAAGGCGAGCGTTTTGTTGTCAGCGGCGTGAAACTGGCTGGTAATTACCTGGGCAAAGACGATGAATTTAAGTCGCTGGTCGCCATTCGCCCGGGCGAGGCCTATAACGCTGATGAAGTGGCCAAAACAACCAAGGCTTTCACGGACTATTTTGGCAATTTTGGCTATGCCTTTGCGCGTGTTGAAGCCGTTCCTGAAATCGATCGCGTCAACAACCGGGTGGCGTTGACTCTGCAAGCGAATCCATCGCGACGGGCTTACGTTCGCAAGATCAATGTGGCGGGAAACACCCGCACGCGCGATGCCGTGGTGCGCCGTGAATTCCGCCAGTTGGAAGCCTCTTGGTACGATGCGGACAAAATCCGTGTCTCCCGCGACCGGGTCGACCGCTTGGGCTACTTTGGTGATGTAGCGGTTGAAACCGGAGAAGTTCCCGGCTCCCCTGATCTGGTCGACTTGACACTCAACGTGACTGAAAAACCCACCGGCAGTCTGAGCCTGGGTGCCGGTTATTCCAGTGGCGACGGCTTGGGCTTGTCCTTTGGTCTGAAGCAGGAAAACGCTTTTGGCTCGGGTAACTCGCTGGGCATTCAAGTCAATACCAGCAAGATCAACCGGGTGTTGGTGCTCAGCACCACCGACCCGTATTTCACTGCCGATGGTGTTTCCAGAAGCATTGATGTGTACCAGAAAACCAGCAGCCCCTACCAGGATCAGAGCTATTACAAGCTGATTACCTCGGGTGCATCCATGCGTTTTGGCGTGCCATTTACCGAGATTGATACAGTGTTTTTCGGTGCCGGGCTGGAGAAAACCACGATTGAACCCGGAACCTTGTTGCCAACATCGTATGAAAAATATGCCCAGGAATATGGTTATTCCAGTACGGCATTTCCCTTCACGGTGGGCTGGGCACGTGACAGCCGGGACAGTTCTCTGGCCCCCACCAATGGCCGTTTTCAGCGGGCCAACGCAGAGTGGTCTTTTGCGGGAGATGCCCGCTACCTGCGCGCCACCTACCAGTTCCAGCAATACGTGCCCTTGAGCAAACAGTACACCGCAGCCTTCAATGGAGAAGCGGGCTGGGGCAAGGCTGCGGGGGGACGCTCGTTCCCGGTGTTCAAAAACTTTTATGGCGGTGGTTTGGGTTCGGTTCGCGGCTTTGAGCAGGGCAGCCTGGGGCCGCAGGATGCCAGCGGCACCGTTGTCGGGGGTACCAGCAAACTGAACCTGAATTTTGAAGTATTGACACCTTTCCCGGGTGCGGGCAATGACAGAACCTTGCGTCTGTACGGTTTTGTGGATGCTGGCATGGTCAGTGGGCCCGATGCGGGTCTGGCCATCAATGCCAATGCCGGTGCCCTGCGATCTTCAGTCGGTGTCGGCATCAGCTGGATTTCACCCGTCGGCCCTTTACGCCTGGCATTTGCCAAGCCTATTCGCAAGTTTGAAAACGATAGAATTCAGACCATGCAATTTCAAATCGGAACGAGTTTCTAATGAACTATTTTGTACGTCAAATGGGTGTTTTGCTGGTCAGCGGGCTGTGCCTGCTGTCGGCTCAGGCGCAAGAGGTGCGTATCGGTTTTGTCAGTACCGACCGGGTGCTGAAAGAGGCCAGCACCGCCAAAGCGGCTCAGGTCAAGCTGGAGCAGGAATTTTCCAAGCGTGAAAAAGAGTTGACTGACCAGGGTTCAAGCATCAAGTCGATGGCAGACAAGTTTGAGCGTGACGCACCGACCTTGCCTGAGTCTCAGCGCCTTTCTCAGCAAAAACAATTGCTTGAGCAGGACCGCGATTTCCAGAGAAAGCGCCGCGAGTTTCAGGAAGACCTGAACGCCCGCAAAAATGAAGAGTTGCAGCTGGTCATCCAGCGCGCCAACAAGGTCATCAAAGACCTTGCCATCGCTGAAAAATACGATTTCATCTTTCAGGATGCGGTCTATGTCAACCCCAAGCACGACATGACTGACAAGGTGCTCAAGGCATTGAACGCCTCATCGGGCAAATAGGCTTCGCCTAAGGTTATACAGGCGTGTCCCTGCGCTTAGGCACTGTTGTTGAGGCGCTCGGGGGCGTATTGCAGGGTGATGCTGATCTTGTGATTGAAGGTTTGGCGCCGCTTGAATCGGCGCAGTCCGGGCACTTGAGTTTTCTCAGCCACCCAAAGTATCAGAGTCAGTTGGCCACCTCCAAAGCAGGGTGTGTCATTGTCAACCCCAGATTTCAGGCCTTGGCGGCCGTGCGTGGCAGATGTATCGTTGTCGATGATCCCTATTTGTACTTTGCCCGCGTGACGCAACTCTGGAAAAAGAGCCTGCCACGTGCTGAGTGTCCAAGCATTCACCCCTCTGCCGTGATTGACCCGCAGGCCTTGATTCATCCGACAGCACGTATCGGGCCGCTGTGCGTGGTGGAGCAGGGCGCAGCCATCGGTGCGAACACCGAACTCAAGTCGCGCGTGACGGTGGGCGAGGGCTGCAGCATTGGCCAGCGCTGCATTGTCCATTCGGGGGTGGTGATTGGCGCGGATGGTTTCGGCTTTGCGCCCAACGCGGGCGCTTGGGAAAAGATTGAGCAATTGGGCGCGGTGCGCATTGGAGACGATGTTGAAATTGGTGCCAACACCTGCATTGACCGTGGTGCACTGGCGGACACGGTGATTGAAGACGGTGTCAAGCTCGACAACCTGATCCAGATTGGCCACAACGTGCATGTAGGCGCGCACACCGCCATGGCGGGCTGTGCCGGGGTGGCGGGCAGTGCCCATATCGGCGCGCATTGCACCGTGGGTGGTGGCGCCATTGTGCTCGGGCACCTGAGTCTGGCCGATGGGGTCAACATCTCAGCCGCGTCGGTGGCGACGCGCTCCATTCACAAGCCAGGGCATTACACCGGCTTGTTCCCGATTGATGACAACGCCGCTTGGGAAAAAAACGCGGCCTCACTCAAACAACTCAACAGCTTGCGCGAACGTGTTCGTGCCCTCGAAGCCCAACTCGCTGCTATTAATCCAGCACCAAAACACAACTAAAAGGACTAATGGTCATGATGGATATTCATAAGATATTGAAGCAATTGCCGCACCGTTACCCGTTTTTGCTGGTCGATCGGGTGCTGGCCATCGAAAAGGGTAAAACCATTCGGGCCCTGAAAAACGTCACCATCAACGAGCCTTTTTTTGAAGGCCATTTCCCGAGTCGGCCCGTCATGCCTGGCGTGCTGATGTTGGAGGCGCTGGCACAGGCGGCAGCCCTGCTGGCTTTTGATGCGCTTGACACCACGCCCACCGACGACATGGTGTATTACTTTGCCGGTATTGATGGTGCGCGCTTCAAGCGACCGGTGGGGCCCGGTGACCAGTTGATGCTGGAGGTAGAACTGCTGCGCATGAAGGCCGGTATTTTCAAGTTCAAGGCGCAGGCCCTGGTCGACGGCGAGCTGGCGGTTGAGGCTGAATTGACCTGCGCCATGCGCAAGATTGCCTGAGAGGCCGCGCGTGACAGCCATCCACGCCACGGCCCTTGTCGACCCCGCCGCCGAGCTTGACAGCTCGGTCACAGTTGGGCCTTACAGCATCATCGGGCCGCACGTCAAAATTGGTGCGGGCACCACGGTTGGGCCGCATGTGGTGATTGAAGGCCACACCAGCATTGGCTGCGATAACCGTATCTTTCAGTTTTCATCACTGGGGGCTATTCCGCAAGACAAAAAGTACGCCGGTGAGCCGTGTGAGTTGGTCATTGGCGATCGCAACACCATCCGCGAGTTTTGTACCTTCAACATCGGCTCGCCCGGTGATGTGGGCGTGACCCGGGTTGGCGACGACAACTGGCTGATGGCCTATGTGCACCTGGCGCACGATTGCCAGGTCGGCAACAACACCATTTTTGCCAACAATGCGCAGTTGGCTGGCCATGTGCAGGTGGGCGATTGGGCGATTTTGGGCGGCTTTACGGTAGTGCACCAGTTTGTGCGCATTGGGGCCCACAGCATGACGGCCATGTGCACGCTGCTGTTTGCCGATTTGCCGCCGTTTGTCATGTGCCAGGGGCAACCGGCAGCGGCGCGGTCGATGAATTTTGAGGGCTTGCGCCGGCGCGGTTTTTTGCCCGAACGCATTGCGGCCGTCAAGGCCATGCACAAGGCGTTGTACCGCGATGAGTTGACACTTCAGGATGCCCGGGAGCGGATTGCGCAATTGAGTCAGACCCATCCAGAGGCCTTGCCTGATGTGCAGATGATGTCATCGTTTCTGGAACAAGTTTCGGTCCAGCGTGGGATTGTGCGGTAGCGGTGTTCTGAGGTTTTTTAGATCATATTAGCCTCTAGCCCTTATTTTGTAATCGTTATATGCTACTATTTTTATAGCGTTCGAATTGTTGATGCTTTTCCCCCCCCTATCCCCCCCGCCTCTTCCCACCCCCGCCGGGGCGGGGGGGATAGGGGGGGAAGAAATCACCTTAACAAAAGTCGCTCTGAAAACCATCGATCCCCATCTCACCCAGCGGGGGCAGAGCGCGGGGATGAGCCCGCCTGCGGCAACAGCCCCTACACGCATGCCAATCGTGTCTGCTTCAGAATCCTTCTTCGGGCGGTTGAACCGGTGTGCAATTCAATGAAGCAGCCTGTCAGCCAAAGCACGCCAGCTTCGCAGCCTGAGCCAGCATACGCCGTACTAGACCGGGTCGCCATGGTGGCCGGGGAAACCTCGGGTGACTTGTTGGCTGGCTTGTTGCTTGACGGGCTGAAAAAGCGCTGGCCCGACTTGCACTGCTTTGGCATTGGTGGCCCGCAGATGGCCAACCACGGGTTTGAGGCCTGGTGGCCGCACGACAAACTATCGGTGCACGGCTTTGGCTGGGAGGTGCTGCGCCGCTACCGTGAAATCGTCGGCATCCGAACCCAGCTCAAAACCCGCTTGCTGGCCGTTAAACCGGACATGTTCATCGGTGTGGATGCGCCCGATTTCAACCTTGACCTGGAAGCCGCACTGAAGGCTCAGGGCATCAAGACCGTGCACTTCGTCTGCCCCTCAGTGTGGGCCTGGCGGCCAGAGCGGTTGGAGAAAATCAGGCGCAGTGTTGATCACGTGCTGTGTATTTTTCCGTTTGAGCCTGCCTTGCTGGCGCAGCACGGCATTGCGGCTACCTATGTCGGCCATCCGCTGGCCAATGTGATTCCGATGCACAGCGACCAGGCGCAGGCGCGCGCGCTGCTAGGTTTGCCGCCCGATGGCCCGGTGGTGGCGATTTTGCCGGGCAGTCGGGAATCTGAGGTGAAGCATCTGGCTTTTAGGTTCTTTCAGGCTGCAGCCCTTATGAAACATGCGCAGTCAGCTATTCAATTTATAGTGCCTGCGGTGCCTGCACTGAAAGCCAGAATCGAAGCGGCAGCCGCTGCCAGTGGCATCTCGGCGCACTTGCGCATTGTTGACGGCCAATCGCACACGGCACTGGCCGCTTGCGATGTGACGCTGATTGCCAGCGGCACGGCCACGCTGGAGGCAGCCTTGTTCAAGCGCCCGATGGTGATTGCTTACCGCATGGGCGCGCTGTCGTGGCAGATCATGCGGCGCAAAAAGTTGCAACCTTGGGTGGGTCTGCCCAACATCCTCTGCCAGGACTTTGTCGTGCCCGAATTGCTGCAGGACGCGGCCACGCCTCAGGCGCTGGCGAAGGAAGTTTTGGCGTGGCTTGATGCGGCAGCCACGCAGCCTGAGAAAATACGCCACCTTGAACAACGCTTTAGCGCGCTGCACACCGAATTGTTACGCGACACCCCAACCCTTGCTGCCCATGCCATCGCCAACCTCATTGAAGCCTAAAGCCCGTAAATCTGGCAAAGTCCGCCAAGCCAGCATGCAGCAAATCGCCTTGCAGTGGGGGGTCAACGGCCTGATCGCCGGGGTTGATGAGGCCGGGCGTGGCCCACTGGCTGGGCCGGTGGTGGCAGCCGCCGTGATTCTGGATGACCAGTACCCGATTGCTGGCCTGGCCGACTCCAAAAAGCTCAGCGAACGCAAGCGCGAACAATTGTTTGATGAAATCCGCAGCAAGGCGCTGTGTTTTTCCGTGGCACAGGCCAGCGTGCAAGAGATCGATCAGCTCAACATTTTGCAAGCCACGCTCTTGGCCATGCGCCGGGCGGTAGAGGGCTTGCGCTTGCCCCCCAAACTGGTGCTGGTCGATGGCAACCGCTTGCCGATGTTGCCGATGCGTTGTGAAGCCATCGTCAAAGGCGACGCATTGATCGCAGCCATCTCTGCTGCGTCGATTTTGGCCAAGGTGACGCGTGACCGCTGGTGCCAGGACTACGACCTGCAATTTCCCGCCTATGGGTTTGCCCAGCACAAAGGCTATGGCACGGCGCTGCATCTGACTGCGCTACAAGCCCACGGGGCTTGCCCGCAGCACCGCACCACTTTTCGGCCTGTCACCGAGGTGATTGCTGCCAGCCAGAGCCAGAGCGTGCAGGCTGCTGCCACCCCTGTGACCGGAATCACGGCATGACATCCCCGGCCGTGACCACCATCAGCTCGCGTGACAACCCTTTTCTGAAGGACTTGCGTCGTCTTGCCCACGGCACGACCGACTACCGCAAACAGGGGCGCTTTTGGGTCGAGGGTGACCACTTGGTGCGTGCGGCATTGAATCGTGGCGTGGTACCTGGTATGGGCATATTTTCAGAGTCTTTTTGGCCTCTAGCCCCCATAGAATATGCGCAAGCAGCTATTAAAAATATAGTAATTTCGGATACACTTTATGATGACATCAGTGCTCTGGAGTCACCGGCGCGCATGGGTTTTGTCTTTGATTTGCCAGTTTCAGCACCGCTGCAGCCCTTGGCCGCCAGTGTCATTTTGGACCGGGTTCAAGACGCGGGCAATGTGGGTGCCATTTTGCGCAGCGCGTCGGCGTTTGGTTTCAAACAAGTCGTTGCGCTCAAGGGTACGGCAGCGCTGTGGAGCCCGAAGGTGTTGCGCGCCGGCATGGGCGCGCACTGGGGTTTGCAATTGATCGAAGGGGCGAGTTTGTCGCTGCTGGCGCGCTTGAGCGTGCCGCTGCTGGTGACCAGCTCGCATCGGGGTGATTTTTTGCACCAGGCACTTTTAAAAGGTGCGCTGCCGATGCCCTGCGCCTGGGCGCTGGGGCACGAAGGGCAGGGCGTTTGTGCTGAGCTGGAGGCGCACGCTGCGATGCATGTGCGCATTGCCCAGCCTGGCGGTGAAGAGTCACTGAATGTGGCTGCTGCCGCGGCCATTTGCCTGCACGCCAGTGCCACCGCCAGGCTCGGGTAAACCCGGGTTTTGTTGGAAGTTGGGGCTGGTTCGCGCGCCACCCTCGGCTATAATCAGGCGCTATTTCGCACCCGCGTACGCCTAAGCGCAGCCCAAGCCCCATCCCAATTTATAGCAGTCACAAGAGTGGTCTCTTGCGCGTTTGGGCGTACCCGTAACTTTTTCGGAGAACCCAGTGCTTTTGTCACTCAAGGGAAATACCCCATCCGCCATCCTGGCGCTCGCAGACGGCACGGTCTACATTGGCAATTCCATCGGAGCTACCGGCTCCACCGTGGGCGAGGTGGTGTTCAACACCTCCATGACCGGTTACCAGGAAATCCTGACCGACCCGAGCTATTGCCAACAGATCGTTACCCTGACTTACCCCCACATCGGCAACTACGGCATCAACCCGCAAGATGTGGAATCGGACAAGATTCATGCCGCCGGTTTGATCATCAAAAGTCTGCCTTTGCTGGCCTCCAACTTTCGCTCGACCCAGACCTTGAGCGAGTACCTGGTGTCCGAGGGCACAGTGGCCATTGCCAACATTGACACGCGCCAACTTACCCGCCAGTTGCGCAGTGCCGGCGCGCAAAACGGCTGCATTTTGGCGTTGGCAGCCGGTGAGCTGGTTACGCAGGCGGTGATTGACCAAGCGCGTGCCACGGCCTGCGCCGCACCGGGCATGGCCGGAGCCGATCTGGCCAAAGTGGTTTCAAGCAAAACGGCCTATAGCTGGACGCAAACCGAGTGGGCTTTGTCCAACCCCGCCCTGGAGGGCAAGCCGGGTTACGGCGAGCAAACAGCCGCACGCTTTCACGTGGTGGCCTATGACTTTGGTGTCAAGAAAAACATTTTGCGCATGTTGGCCCAGCGCGGCTGCAAAGTCACGGTGGTGCCCGCGCAAACCTCGGCGGCCGAGGTTCTCAAGTACCAGCCAGACGGCATATTCCTCAGCAACGGCCCAGGCGACCCGCAACCGTGTGACTACGCCATTGCTGCCGCTGCCGAGCTGATCGAGACGGGCATTCCGACCTTCGGCATCTGTCTGGGCCACCAGATCATGGCGCTGGCCAGTGGAGCCACCACTTTCAAAATGAAGTTTGGCCACCACGGTGCCAACCATCCAGTCAAAGACCTTGACACCGGGCGCGTCAGCATCACCAGCCAGAACCACGGCTTTGCGGTCGATGAAAAGTCCTTGCCAGCCAAGCTGCGCGCCACCCACGTCAGCCTGTTTGATGGCACGCTGCAAGGGATTGAGCGCACCGACAAGCCGGCGTTTTGCTTTCAAGGGCATCCGGAGGCCTCACCTGGCCCGCATGACATTGGCTACCTGTTTGACCGGTTCATCGCCTCCATGGAGTCGCGTGGATGAGTTTTTACGGGGTCACGGATTTGTGGACTTACGTGATTGGCGCGTTTGGCATCATTTTGCTGCCCGGGCCCAATTCTCTGTATGTTTTATCGGTGGCCACCGTGCGCGGTGTCAAAGCCGGTTATCAGGGGGCGCTTGGGGTGTTTGTCGGCGATACGATTTTGCTGATCTGCACCGCCTTGGGCGCGGCCGGCTTGCTGCGCACTTATCCGGCCCTGTTCATGGTGGTCAAGTACGCGGGTGCTGCGTATCTGGCGTGGATCGGCTTTAACTTGTTGCAAGGAGCCGTGCGCAGT
Organism: Burkholderiales bacterium; assembly: GCA_038328055.1. GTDB lineage: Bacteria > Pseudomonadota > Gammaproteobacteria > Burkholderiales > Burkholderiaceae_C > Rhodoferax. The sequence continues at coordinate 72 of JBBQLQ010000079.1, read as the reverse complement.
TGGCTGCCAGCGTCAAGGGCGGCATCGAATGCTATTGAAAATATAGCTACTGGCACAATCAACACGGGGGCT
>JBBQLQ010000078.1:0-16066 GCA_038328055.1 Burkholderiales bacterium | reverse complement strand
CCCTCCCACAAAGAATTCGGGCTTGCCAGCCCTCCCACAAAGACACAACCAGGCTGTCACCATGCCAAATGGATTCCGGGCGGATCAGGAAGTCTGAAGTTTGTCCGTCACAAGCGAGCGCAGCGCGGCAATCCATGGCTGGCGGACTTCCTGGATTGCCGCATCGCTGCCCGCCACGTCGCTACGCTCCTCGCGGCTAAAGGCTTTTGCCTCGCAACGACAAACGATTTCGGGCTTGTAGGAGCGGCGGCAGCCGCGAATTCGGGCTTGCCAGCCCTCCCACAAAGATTTCGGGCTTGCCAGCCCTCCCACAAAGATTTCGGGCTTGCCAGCCCTCCCACAAAATCACAACCAGGCTTTCACCATGCCAAGGTTAGTCGCCGCGTTAATGGATGTCCAACTGGTCCAGTGCGGCGGCCAACTGTGCCACGCTGCGATCGACGTTGTGCAGCTTTTCCAGCCCAAACAAACCCACGCGAAAGCTCATGAAATCAGCGGGCTCGTCGCACTGCAGCGGCACGCCAGCGGCGGTTTGCAGGCCCAGCGCCAGAAACTTCTTGCTGTTCTGGATGTCGGCGTCTGTGGTGTAGCTGACCACCACACCGGGAGCCTTGAAACCCTCGGCGGCAACGCTTTGGATACCGCGACGCTCAAACAGCGCGCGCACCGCCGTGCCCAGTGCCTGTTGCTCGGCCTTGACCTTCTCAAAACCATAGGCGCGTGTTTCCTGCATCACGTCACGCACCCGCACCAGCGCATCGGTGGGCATGGTGGCGTGGTAAGCGTGACCGCCATTCTCATAGGCTTCCATGATTTGCAGCCATTTTTTCAGGTCACAAGCGTAGCTGGTGCTGGTGGTGCCATCAATGGTAGCGCGGGCGCGCTCGCTCAGGCACACCATGGCGCAGCAAGGCGAGCCGCTCCAGCCCTTTTGGGGTGCACTCACCAGCACGTCCACGCCAGTGGCTTGCATGTCGACCCACATGGCACCGGAGGCAATGCAGTCCAGCACCATCAGGCCACCGACTTCATGCACGGCATCACTGACTTTGAGCAGGTAGTCGTCGGGCAGGATCATGCCCGACGAGGTTTCCACATGCGGCGCAAACACCACGTCGGGTTTTTTGGCGCGGATGGATGCCACCACTTCGTCAACTGGGCAGGGAGTCCAGGGCGACTGCGCGTCGCTGGTATCAACGCGGCGGGCTTTCAGGATGGTCGATTCGCTGGGAATCTGGCCCATGTCAAAAATCTGCGTCCAGCGGTAGCTGAACCAGCCATTGCGAATCACCAACGTTTTCTTGCCGGTGGCAAATTGACGCGCCACGGCTTCCATGCCAAAGGTGCCGCTGCCGGGCACCAGCACGGCGGATTTGGCGTTGTAGACCTCTTTGAGAATGCTTGAGATGTCGTTCATCACGCCCTGAAAACGCTTGGACATGTGGTTGAGCGCGCGGTCGGTGTAGACCACGGAAAATTCAAGCAAGCCATCGGGATCAATGTTGGGTAAAAGGCCGGGCATGAAAAGCTCCTGTGACGCTGAAAAAAGTGGGATCGGTTGAAGACTGCGCAGCTTATCACGCGACTTGATGCGACCGCGTCAGGGGGGTGCCTAAAGTCAGCACTGGCAAAAATGCTCTACAGTACGCGGATGCACTTGCGGCCAAGGCAGGTATCACCCAACCACAGCACACACCATGCGGATTTCAAACCCACGTTTGTCAAGTCGAACTGACCACCTCATGCGCCGGTCAGCGCAAGGTTTTTTGGCGTGCCTGCTGGCCATGGTTGGCCACGCAGCCTGGGCCAATGGCGATGCCGTTGCAGCCGATGCGCCGCAGCTGACTATTCAGGGTTTTGGCACGCTGGGCGTTGCGCGCACCAGCAGCAACAACGCCGAGTTTGTGCGGGATTTGTCTCAACCCAGCGGTGCGGGGACATCCTGGGCGGGCAAAGTCGATTCGCTGGTGGGCCTTCAAGCCAACTTGCGCTTCACGCCGCAGACCGAGGCGGTGGTGCAGGCGGTAAGCCGTTACCACTTTGACGGCAGCTACCAGCCGGAGTTGAGCTGGGCTTTTTTACGCCATGATGTCAGGCCTGATTTGTCCGTGCGCGCAGGCCGCCTGGGCACCGAGTTTTACATGCTGGGCGACTCGCGTCTGGTGGGCTATTCCAACCTGACACTGCGGCCACCGCCTGATTTTTATGGGCTGCTGGTTTTTTCGTATATCGACGGGCTCGATGCCAGTATGGCTTATCAGTTGCCGGGTGGTTTGCTGCGCGGCAAGCTGTTTGCCGGTGTGTCGCCAGAGCAAGCGCCGTATACGCCCGCCATCGTCTGGGATCAACGTGGTTCGCTGTTGCAGGGCGGCTATCTGGAATATCAGACCGGCCCCTGGCAGGCGCGCCTGAGCCACGCCCGGGTTCGCTTCAACCATGAGGCCCCCACCGATGCTTTTTTGCAGTCGAGCGGAAATCCGCTGGGCGGCATGCCGTATTTGACGCTGGTACCTCAAATGGCCATGCAGAATCAGTGGGCGCGCTTCACCTCGGTCGGACTGGTCTACGACGCAGGGCCGTTGAATGTGCAGCTGATGCTTAACCAGATCAAGCAAGACGGCGTAGCTTATGAAGACTCCAAGGCTGCCTACGCGCTGGTCGCCTACCGCTTGGGCGCGGTGACACCGTATGTCGGCGTTTCGCGCAGTTTCAGCCAGGCACAAGCACTACCGACGGTTGGTTATGCGCCGGTGGATGCGCTGACCACCTCGCTGGTCGCGCATAGCCACACCGACCAGCACACCGTGACCTTGGGCGCGCGCTGGGATTTTCAGAAAAATACGGCCTTGAAAGCACAGCTTGACCGGATAGGCGGCAAGCCTGACTCGCTGTTTTTGGTCAAAAATTCGCAGCCTGCCTGGGACGGCCGCATGACGGTTTTTAGCCTGACGCTGGACTTTGTGTTTTAGGCCAGCATGCGTGCGATTCTGTTTGCCCTTTCCCTCGCCTTGCTGCAGTTGGCTGCCCCGGTTCGGGCCGAGACGGTGGTGGTGATGAATGCGCGCAGCGGTGTTGTGCAGCTGAGCCGAGATGAAGTGATCAACATATTTCTCGGGCGCTATCGCCAGCTCCCCACCGGCGAGGCGGCCATTCCCATCGACCAGCCGGAAGGCAGTGCCTTGCGGGCCGATTTTTATCGCCAACTGGTCAACAAAGAACCCAACCAAATCAACGCCTACTGGGCGCGCCTGATTTTTTCGGGCAAAACAGCACCGCCCAAAGAGGCTCTGAGCCCGGCTGAGGTCTTTAGCTATTTGCTGGGCAGCCCTGGCGGCATCGCCTACATTGATCGCGCCCAGCTGGACAAGCGCTTGCGAATTGTTCTGGAATTTCCGCCATGAAGAACCCGCCAGAATTTTCCGTCCAGACGCTGCGAAGGCGTGGTTTACTGCTGCGCTCGATCCAGGCGGTTATGCTGGCTTTTATTCTGGCAGGCCTGGTGGCGGCGGCTTACACGGCGTATTCCACCAGCCAGCGCGCGCATGAGGCCACCCGTATTCGCCTGGTCGAATTGCTCGACACGGTGGAAAGCACGCTTAAAGTGGCCTGCTTCGCTCGGGATCAGACACTGGCGGGTGAGTTGGCGCAGGGCCTGCTGCGCAATTCCGATGTGCTGGGGGTCACCATCTCCACCGGGCAGGCGGTGCTGGTGCACAAGCAGCGCAACACCAGCGCGGTGCCAGCGGCTGTCGCCCAGTCCATGCAGTTGCGCCGGGTGATCTATTCCCCTTTCAACGATCAGACAGAAGTTGGCTCCATCGTGTTGTTGCCCGACCCGCAGGTCATCAACGCCAGAATCACGGACGAGGTGTGGCTTGCGGCGCTGCAATTGACTTGGCAAACGGCCATGGTGGCGTTTGCCATCGCGGCGATCATGTTGCTGTTCATCGTGCGCCCGATCAAGGCCATCTCAAAGCGCCTGCACAACATGGACCCCACCACCGGTGAGCGTCTGCCAATGCCTGACAGGCATGCGCGTACCGAAATCGGCCAGTTGGTGCTCGACATCAACCAGTTATCTGACCGGCTGGTCAGCACGCTGGCGCAAGAGCGCGAGCTGCTGCGTCAGCGCGATATTGACGAGAAAAAATACCACGCAATCTTCAACAACGCCGAATCCGGCATCTTCATTGCCGACAGCAAGGGCTCGGTGTCGTCCTGGAACCCGGCATTCGCGCGGCTCTTTGAAATTGCCGACCTGGAAGATGTGGACGAGGGTGCCCGGTTGCACCTGGGCTTTTTGCCAGTCGACAACCCGGCCCTGACGATGGAGCCCATTCTGGCTGCGCTGCGCCGCAACAGCACGGCTGAGCAGGATGTCCTGGTTCAATTGAAGGATGGCAAGCCACGCTGGCTAAATATTGTGCTCAGTCCGATTGACGATTCTCTTTTTCAGGGGCTGGTGCACGATGTCACGCCCCTGAAAGAGTCAGAGACCTTGGCCAAGCACCAGGTCGTTACTGACGCGCTGACAGGCCGATCCAACCGCGCCGGGCTGCTCGAACGCCTGCAGGCCCTAGTGCAGGTTTACGCCGTTTCCCAGACCAGCGGGTTTGCACTGCTGCTGGTCAATCTGGACGAATTCAAGCGCATCAATGAAGGCATGGGCCTGCCCACGGGGGATGAAATTCTCAAGACCACCATGGCCAGGTTGTCGGTTTGCGTTAATCCGGGCGATATGGTGGCCCGTTTGTCGGCAGACGTGTTTGGCCTGGTTCTCAATGACATCACACGGGCAGAAGTGGTCGAAAAAATCGCGGGCCGGGTACTGGCTGTGATTCGTGAGGCCTACTTTGTCGACGGCGCATCCATCAACCTGAATGCCAGCATCGGCATGACGCTGTTTCCGAGCGATGGCGCGGATGTGCCCACCCTGCTGCGCCATGCCGAGCTGGCCGTGGGCAGCGCCAAATCGGCGGGGGGTGATGGCTGCGTGTTTTTCAATCCGGTTCTTGCCCAGGTTGCAGAGCAACGCCGGCAACTTGAATCCGACCTGCGGGCCGCGATTCGCAACCATGAACTCGTCCTCTTTTACCAACCGGTGGTGGACTTGCAGACCTGTCGCCTGGCAGGTGCCGAGGCCTTGATTCGCTGGCGCCATCCAACGCGTGGGCTGGTGGGGCCTGACTGTTTTATTCCGCTGGCCGAAAAGACCGGCCTGATTGTCGAGATGGGTCTGTTTGTGCTTGAGGCGGCCTGCCAGCAGTTGCGCGCCTGGCAAGACGCTGGGCTGGATTACACCCTGTCGGTCAACGTTTCGGGTCGGCAGATTCCCGATGGCTTGTCGCCGGCCAAGATTCAGGAGGTCATGGAAAAGTACGGCACCACGCCGGGCAAGCTGGCGCTGGAAATCACCGAAGGGGTGATGTTGCGTGACATCGACAAGTCACTGGTCTGGCTGCAGGCGGTGCACGAGCTGGGGCTGCGGATTTACCTGGATGATTTCGGCACGGGTTACTCCTCGCTGTCTTATCTGAAGCGCTTTCCGATTGATACGCTCAAGATTGACAAATCATTTGTGCAAGACATGCAGCCAAGTGGCAACGAACACACGCTGGTCGGTGCCATTGTGGCGATGGCCAAGAGCCTGGGGCTGGATGTGGTGGCTGAAGGAGTGGAGTTGCCAGAGCACATGCAAATACTGCGTGCCATGGGCTGCCACTGTGCACAGGGTTACTATTTTTCGCGGCCGGTGGCGGCCGACGAGTTTGCCGCCGTGGCTGCCAAAATCGGCCTGATGCTGGCTGCGCACTGAACCAGCCACTGCCGAAATAGGCCCACAGCCAGCCGCTCGTCACTGCGCTCAGGGCTGACCAGGTAATAGGCCCGCACACCTGGCAGCACACGCTCGCAGGCCACCACCAAGCTGCCTTGAGCCAGTTCCTGGGCAATCAGCAAGCGCGGCACCAGCGCCAGCCCCAAGCCGCACACGGCTGCCGCTGCGGTCATTGAAAACAGCTCAAAGCGTGGCCCTGCCAAGGCTTGCGGTGCAGCGAGCACACCCTGCGCGTCAAACCACTGCCGCCAAGCCAGGGGCCGGGTGCTTTGCTGCAGCAAGGGCAAATTGGCAATCGCCTCGGGTGAAAGGCTGCTTTGGCCATCCAGCCAGTGCGGGTTGCACACCGGCAGCACATCTTCGCCAAGCAACCTGACGGCTTGCGTGCCAGCCCAGTTGGCTACCTGCTCGGGCGTGCCGGCATACAGCGCGGCATCCAAATGGGTGTCGGCAAACATGAAGGGCCGGGTGCGGGTTTCAATGTGCACGGTGATGTCAGGGTGCTGCGTTTTCAGGTCCGGCAGGCGCGGAATCAGCCAGCGCGTGGCAAAGGTTGGCACGGCGGCCAGTTGCACGGTTAGGGCACGACCCTGGCTGCTCATCACATCCAGCGTGTCTTGCTCCAGCGCGGCCAGGCGGGGCGCAACTTGGGCAGCGTAATCGCGCCCGAGCTCGGTCAACGTGACACCGTGGCGGGTGCGGCGAAACAGCGCTACGCCGACAAATTCTTCCAGCGCGGTAATCTGGCGTGACACCGCGCCTTGCGTCAGTGCAAGTTCTTGCGCTGCGCGGGTGTAGCTCTCGTGGCGGGCGGCCGCCTCAAAACAGGCCAGCGCTTGCAGGGATGGAATTTTTCTGCGCATGATGTGCGTAATGTACACATCAATGCTCTTAGAGCCTCTTCTAAACTGGCAATAAACATAGCTACTTGCGCAATTTAAATGAGGGCTATAGCCTGTTTAGCCACTTGCTTTTAGCGGAAATCTGGTTCTTCAGATATGTGTAAAAGTAATGTCTGCGTGACAACAAATCGGTTTACCTTGGCCAGTCGGCGCGTTAGCATGCTGGCACAGCACACCGCCTGCCCACTTATTTTTGGAGACCCCTCATGGCCCACGCTTCTTTCAACTGGCAAGACCCTTTTTTGCTGGAGCAACAACTCACCGATGACGAACGCATGATCAAGGAGGCGGCAAGCGCCTACTGCCAAGACAAGCTGCAGCCGCGCGTGGTGGAGGCTTTTCGTGCTGAAAAAACCGATGTCGCGATCTTTAGCGAAATGGGCGCGCTGGGTTTGCTCGGCCCGACGATTCCCGAGGCCTACGGCGGCCCCGGCTTGAGCTATGTGGCCTACGGCCTGATCGCCCGCGAGGTGGAGCGCGTCGACAGCGGCTACCGCTCCATGATGAGCGTGCAAAGCTCGCTGGTGATGGTGCCGATCTTTGAGTTTGGCAACGAGGCCACCAAACAGAAATACCTGCCCAAATTGGCCACTGGCGAGTGGATTGGCTGCTTTGGCCTGACCGAACCCAACCACGGCTCTGACCCGGCCGGCATGCTGAGCCGTGCGCACAAAGTGCCCGGTGGCTACAAGCTGTCAGGTAACAAGATGTGGATTTCCAACAGCCCGATTGCCGATGTGTTTGTGGTCTGGGCCAAAGAGGTGACCGAGTCCGGCCAGGTCGGCCCGATTCGGGGCTTTGTGCTGGAAAAAGGCGCTGTGGGCCTGAGCGCGCCCGCGATTCACGGCAAGGTGGGTTTGCGCGCCAGCATCACCGGCGAGATCGTTATGGACGGCGTGTTCTGCCCTGAAGAAAATGCTTTTCCCGAAGTGCAAGGCCTCAAAGGCCCGTTCACCTGCCTGAACAGCGCCCGTTACGGCATTGCCTGGGGCGCTTTGGGCGCGGCCGAAGACTGCTGGTTTCGCGCGCGCCAATATGTGATGGACCGCCACCAGTTTGGCCGCCCGCTGGCCGCCAACCAGCTCATCCAAAAGAAACTGGCCGACATGCAGACCGAGATTGCGCTGGGCCTGCAAGGCTGCCTGCGCCTGGGTCGCATGAAGGACGAGGGCACGGCGGCAGTCGAGATCACGTCCATCCTGAAGCGCAACTCGTGCGGCAAGGCACTCGACGTGGCCCGCCTGGCGCGCGACATGATGGGTGGCAACGGCATCAGTGACGAATTTGGCGTGGCGCGGCACTTGGTGAACCTGGAGGTGGTCAACACCTATGAAGGCACGCACGACATCCACGCCCTGATTCTGGGCAGGGCGCAGACGGGGATACAGGCCTTCTGTTGATTGATTTTTTGCTGATGGTTCACAGGGATTTTTTGCCTTCTATTTCCCCCACTCTCCCCCAACCCCTCTCGCCCCGCCGGGCGAAAGGGGAGCTCAACAGCCGTATGTGTCCAACGATTTGAAGTGATTGAGCTCAAAACGTCTGGCCAACCGGGCGCGTCAGTTTGCGCGACTCCGTTAACCCAGCGCCTTGAACGCATCCCCAAAAAACACATGGCCAAATAGATCCTACAAATCCAACACCATGACCCAATCCGCCCTCTCCCACCTCAAAGTCCTCGATCTGTCCCGCGTCTTGGCGGGCCCCTGGTGCACCCAGATGCTGGCCGACCTGGGGGCCGATGTGGTCAAGGTCGAACGTCCCGGTACCGGTGACGACACCCGCAGCTGGGGCCCGCCCTTTGTCAAGGATGCCGACGGCGTTGATACCGATCAGGCCACCTACTTCACCGCCTGCAACCGCAACAAACGCGCCATCACGCTGGACATGGCCCAGCCCGAAGGCCAAGCCTTGATCAAGCAAATGGCCGCGCAAAGCGACATCCTGGTGGAGAACTTCAAGGTTGGTGGCTTGAAGCAATACGGGTTGGACTATGAGAGTCTGAAAGCCATCAACCCACGGCTGATTTACTGCTCGGTGACCGGCTTTGGCCAGACCGGACCCTACGCCGAGCGCGCCGGCTACGACCTGATGATTCAGGCCGCCAGCGGCATGATGAGCATTACCGGCCACGCCGACGACCAGCCCGGCGGCGGCCCGATGCGCATGGGTGTGGCACTGATCGACATCCTGACCGGCATTTACGCCTGCAGCGCCATCCTGGCGGCTATCGAATCGCGCCACCAAACCGGGGCAGGCCAGCAAATCGACATGGCGCTGCTTGACGTGGGCATGGCCGTGCTGGCCAACCAGGCGGCAGGTTTCCTCAATACCGGCCGGGCGCCGCAACGCCAGGGCAATACCCACCCTAGCCTGGCACCCTATCAAACCTTCGACACCGCAGACGGCCAAATGCTGCTGGCGGTGGGCAACGACGGCCAGTTCGCCCGCTTTTGCGCCGCCGCTGGCCACCCCGAATGGTCAAGCGATGTGCGTTTTGCCAGCAACACCCTGCGCGTGAAGCACCGCGAAGACCTGATTGCCTTGATGCTGGGGGTGACACGCACGCGCAGCACGGCCGATTGGATCACCCTACTGGAGAATAAGGCCGTGCCCTGCGGCCCGATCAACGACCTTGGCCAAGCCTTTGCCGATGCCCAGGTACAAGCTCGTGGTTTGGTGATAAAACAGCCTGCATCCCTTATAAACAGTGCGCAAGTAGCTATTGAAACAATAGCATCATCAAACTTGGAAGCCCGGTCCGGGTTGGCAGAAATCGTCACCGTAGCCAGCCCGCTGCGCCTGAGCGCCACGCCGCCGGTGCTACTGCGCGCGCCGCCGCGCCTGGGTCAGCACACCGATGAGGTGTTGGCTGAGCTTGGCTTGTCGGTGCCTGATATTGCATCGCTGCGCATGCGCGGTGTGGTTTGATCAGTTTGGCGAAATGTTCTGCCTTGCATCGCGCCGCTCCACCCATTTGAGCGCCAGCAGCAGCACGGTGCCCAATGCCATCACCGCAGCGGCCACATACAGACCCGCGTTATAGCTGCCCAGGCGAGCCGCCAGTAGGCCAGTGATGGCCGGGCCGATGATTTGTGCCGCACCGTAAGACAAGGTCATCTTGCCCATCATCTTGGCAGGCCGTGTTGGGTAGTAGCGCCCGGCCATGCTCAGCACCAGGCTGACCATGCCGATGAAGGTGCCACCAAACAGCAGTGCGCCCAGCAGGGTGGCCACCAGCCCACCCACCAGCACCGGCAGCAGGATGCCCACAATTTGCAGCACGGCGGCCAGTATCAGCGCGTTGAGATCGCCGGTGCGCCGGGCGATCAAGTCCCAATTGATGCAGGCGGGTGCCGCGCCCAGGCCAATGGCCAGAAACGCCAGGTTGCCTTGTCCGGCCAGCCCCGGCAGGTGGTTGACGATGGCCACAATGAAGGTGGCACTCACCACATAGCCAAACCCGGCGCAAAAATACGCCGCCATGAAAACCCGCAAGTACAAGGTGCTGGGCGGGCTGTCGTGCATCTTTTGTCCGCTGGTGGTCAGGCCCGTGGTGTCCGGGCGTGGCAACCAGGCCAGCGCAGGAACGGCCAGCACGCAGCCGATGGCGGTGAAAGCCAGCCACTGCGCGCGCCAGTCCAGTGCCGGGCTGAAGAACGTGACAGCTGCCGCGCAGCCCGCAATCCCCAGGCCGATGCCGGCAAAGTGAATGCCCAACTCGCTGCGGTGGTTGTGGCGAATCAGCCAGTTCAGAATCAGCCCGGTGCCCAGCAGCATGCCTGCCGCGCTGGTCAGGCCGGCGACATAGCGCGACAGCGCCCAGATGTACACGTTGGTGGTCAGCGCCATTACCAGGGTGCTGACAATGGCCAGCAGCATACCGATGCGGTAGAGCTTGTCCTTGAGCACCAGGTCGCTGATTTGCGAGGCAATGACCGCACCGCTGAGGTAGCCGGCGTAATTGATGGCGGCCAGCCAGCCCGCCGCCGCCACCCCCAGCCCGGCTTGCTGCTGCATCAGCGGCAGCAGCGGTGTGTAAGAAAACCGCGCCACACCCAGCACAAGAATCAAGCTGAAAATGCCCGCGCCGAGGACTTTCAGCCGCTGGGTGTGTGCCGTGCTCATCTCGGGAGCCTGGTGCGATGAAAATTTTGAAATGGATGTGGTGCCATGCGTATGTCTTGGTAATGGATTTTTTGGATGGCGGACCAATACAACGAATAATTCCACCGTTGACCGCTTGGGCACCACCGCGCGCGTGAACCGCCAAGACCTGTCTGCCCTGCGGCCCCATCAATGACATTGGCCAAGTCTTTGCCCCTTACTGTAACCAGTCCGCTGCGCACGCGCGGCGTGGTCTGAACCTTGCTGGCAAATATCACCAGCTTCCACAAAAAACTCAACAAACGTTGACGGTCGTCAATGCAAGGCTAAATTTCCGGTACGGAATGGTTTTGTGAGAGTTACGACCTTGTCCATTGAATCCAGAGGAGAGCAGTCATGAAGATGATCGGAGTTTTTCGGAAAACAGCATTGGTTTTGGGAGTGTGCCTGCTGAGCGAATCGTTATGCGCTGTTGCTGCGCCCAAGGGCGCGAAAGCCATTTTCGACAGTGGCGGGGGTGGCGGCACGATCGGCATGTCGGTCAATTCGGCCGCTCCAGCGGTGGTGGCCGCTGCGCCGTCGGAGCAAAAGTACGTTGGCATTTCTCATCAGATATTGGCCATTGACAACGACGGGCAAATGCGTCCGGGTGCGATTCAAACTGGTGTGCTGCAACGGCTTTGGGGTCAGATCACGATTTTGGCTGCTGGCTGATGAGCTTGCCAACAGTCGCCCCCCAAAACTCGTGCTCTGACCCCAATGCTTTAGCTAAGGCCACCAAACTTGTCTGTCTATCTTCGAAATACTGTCAATTTACTATCATAAACATAGCTATCAACGCTTATCAAATAAGGGCTTGATGGTTATTTTCTGCATCAAATTCATTTGAACGCCGCATCTGCGCCGTATTGAGGCAGCAGATACTGCTCGCGTCCAGACCGACTCCTGCTGCACATCACTTTGAATCGCACCCAATGCGTCCCGTGTCGAAAAACGGGTATTTCGCTCGGGCGAGCGCGTCAAGATTCTGGCCAGCACCAATCGACCTGGCTACCTGACGGTGGCCAACATCGGGACATCAGGAAAGATGACGGTGCTTTTCAGCGACTATGTTGAAGCACGCAAAATGACCCAGATTCCACCCAACAGCAATCTGCGTTTCGATGGCAATCCAGGCACTGAAACCGCGCTGAATGCGCCGCCTGCGCAACCGACCCCGGTGCCGTTGCCACGGTTTGTTCCGGTTGGAACCTGGCGACACAACCCTGAGGCTACCTGAACCATCACCGCCACTGCTGCGGGCGGCTGGTTTGCTTAGGAGGCAGGCTTGGGCAACGCCAGTGGGCCCGGCCATTTCAGACCCTCTGGCACTTTTCGCATCGACTACGTCACACGCGACGGCTCCATCAAGGGCTACTACGAGGTTCGTTTTGAACCAGACGGGCGCAGCGCTGCGGGCAATGTGCGTGAATTAAACGGCCCGCTGCGCGCTGGCAACTCCAACTGGGTCCGCCAGACTTCAGCGGGTTCGGGCTCAAGCGGGCAGTCCAAGACCGACTACTGTCGTGATTACACCAATCTGGCCATTGCCCGGCAGAACGAAAACGTGCAACGAGCCTGCCGGTCTGGCGGCGACCGCTGGCACACGGATTACAGCAAACATTACAACTGGTGCACGGGCGTAGCACTGGAGATGTCAGCCTCCGAGACGCATGGGCGTGACACAGACATGCAATCCTGTCATCAGAGTCAGCCCACAGTCCCTCAAGGCAAACCCAGGGTGTTTTATGAAAATGGCAATATTTCAGGTGTCTATAACCTCAGACTTCCTGATCCGCACGGAATCCATTTGGCATGGTGCAAGCCTGGTTGTGACTTTGTGGGAGGGCTGGCAAGCCCGAATTCGCGGCTGCCGCCGCTCCTACCAGTGCCAGTCCTGTTCCTGAAAAAAGCAAATTGTGCCTATACGCATCAGGAAGTCTGAACCTGCCAACACGACCGACCACCTTCAGGTTGAATCAGCCAGCCACCATTGTCAGCATCGCCAACTACCACTGGAACAATGGTCGGGGCACGTCAAGTCTTGGGACAATTTCTTTGAAGGATGACTCTGATCCGGCCAGTTGGGCGCAGAACTCGGGCTCCAGCGGTGTCGGCCACACCCGTGTCGAAGGGCACTGATAGCGGCTTGCCCGAGAAAGTTCGATGATAAAACAGCCTGTAGCCCCTATAAACAGTGCGATAGTAGCTATTGATGCAATAGCAAAGCCCGTCATCATCAATACCGCGACCAGCTCCAATACGCCTGCTTGATTCGCCTGCGGTGCTGCGTGACAGGGGTGCGATCTGAGGTTGAGGATGGAGAAATATATTTGAAAGAGGGCGGAGGCGAGTACATCTGGTGAGCCCATGGACGTGTAAGCTGCGTACAAATAGAACTTTAGGGAGAAGCAGTCGTGACCGAGCCAGTGGCCCACTCCGGCGGGCATTTGTTGAAAGATCATTTGCTTGCCGTGGCAACCATGGCAGCAGATTTTCCGCAGGCGTTTGAACTTGCCACCGTCACCCAACGCTGGGCCTATCTGGCGGGTTTGTGGCATGACCTGGGCAAGTACCGGCCTGGCTTTCAGCGTTATGTGCGTTTGGCCGACAACCCGGATGCGCACATCGAGGGCAAGGTCGGCGGACGCGAAAAAACGCACTCAGCCGCCGGCGCTTTGTGGGCCATTCACAAGCTTGAGGAAACCCACGGCACGGGTGGCAAGTTGGCAGCGCGCGTGCTGGCCTACCTGATCGCCAGCCACCATGCGGGCTTGTACGACTGGCACAGTGGGCTCAACGAGCGGCTTCAGGAGGGCGATTGCAAGCTTGAATTGCAACAGGCTCTGGCCGCCAATCCACCAGACAGCATTCTCAATCCGGGTGATTTTGTTCCAGACCTGAGCCGCATTCCCGGCGGTTCAGCGGGGTTCTCGTTGTGGGTTCGTCTGCTGTTTTCATGTCTGGTGGATGCCGATTTTCTGGACACCGAAGCACATTTTGATGCCGGAAAACCTGCCCGACGCGAAGGCTTTCCAACGCTGACCCAGATGCAAACGGTTTTTAATGACGCCATGGCCATCAAGGCGGCAAGCGCCAACCTGACCCCCGTCAACACCCTGCGTGCCGATGTGCTGCGGCAGTGCCGCGACAAGGCGGCGCTGCCTGCTGGCTTCTTTTCCCTGACCGTGCCTACGGGCGGCGGCAAGACCTTGTCCAGTCTTGCGTTTGCGCTACAACATGCTTTGGCGCATGGTAAAAGCCGTGTCATCTACGCCATCCCTTACACCAGCATCATCGAACAAACAGCAGATGTGTTTCGCGATGTGTTCAAGGTGCTCGGCAATGAGGTGCTGATCGAGCATCACAGCCAGGCTGACGCGGCAGATAAAGACGAGACTGCCCGCAGTCGCCTCGCCTGCGAAAACTGGGATGCACCGCTGATCGTCACCACCAACGTGCAATTGTTTGAGTCCCTGCTTGCCGCTAAAACCTCGCGCTGCCGCAAGCTGCATAACCTGGTCAATAGCGTCATCGTGCTGGATGAAGCGCAACAACTGCCACCCGAGTTCTTGCAGCCGATTCTGGATGTGCTGAATCTGCTGGTGAAGCATTACGGTGTCACGGTGGTGCTGTGTACCGCCACCCAGCCGGCGCTCAGCACGACGGATTATTTTGATGCCAGTAACAATTTGCGTGGCCTCGAACAGGTCCGCGAAATCATCGATGAGCCCGATGCGCTGTTCGATGCGCTCAAACGCGTCAAGGTTGAACTGCCGGCCGATTGGCAAACGCCAACGCCTTGGGCCGATATTGCCACGCAACTGGCCGCCGAAGACTGCGTACTGGCCATTGTCAGCACCCGCAAGGCCGCCCGCGAACTGCAACGTTTGCTGCCGCCTGGCGCTCTACACCTGTCCGCGCTGATGTGCGGCGCGCACCGCAAAGCCGTGATCGACCAGATCAAGGCCCGCCTCAAGGCCAAGCGTGAAGGGCACGACTTGCAACCACTACGGGTGGTCAGCACGCAACTGGTCGAGGCCGGCGTTGATATCGACTTTCCGGTGGTGTACCGCGCCTTGGCCGGGCTGGACTCCATCGCACAGGCGGCTGGCCGCTGCAACCGGGAAGGACATTTGATTGGCAAAGGGCGCGTCGTAGTTTTTGTACCACCCGAGCTTCCACCCCGGGGCCACTTGGCCAAAGGCGTTGCGGCTTGCATCACGACTTTGCATGACAAGCCAGCAGACCCCTTGGCCCGCGCCTTGTTTGCCACCTACTTCCAGCAGTTCTATCACTCGGTTGATCTGGACCACAAAGGTGTGTGTGCGCTGCTCAAGGTGGCGCCCGAAACTCTGGGCGTGCAGTTTCGGTCTGCCGCTGATGCGTTTCGGCTGATTGATGACCAGGACAGCGCCACCGTTGTGGTTCGTTACGAGGCGCATCAGGAGAAGTTGGTCATGCTGCTCAATAGTCTGGCAGCCAACGGCCCCGAGCGCTGGCTGATGCGCCAACTGCAGCGCTACACAGTCACCATTCACAAGCGCGTGGCCGACCGAATGCTGGCTGAAGGCAGCTTGACGCTGCCGATGCCGGGGCTCTATGTGCAGCAGCAGGCAGATGGACTTTATGACGCGCTGCTTGGTTTACAGATTGAAGAAATCCCTTTCAACCCCTCTGGCTATGTTTTATAAATGAATCCCTCAAAATCATTTTGTCTTGAAGTCTCAGGCCCCTTTGCCTGCTTTACCCGTCCGGAAATGAAGGTCGAGCGCGTCTCGTATGACGTAATGACGCCCTCAAGCGCACGTTCCATTTTTGAGGCCGTGCTGTGGAAGCCCGCCATCCGCTGGCGGGTGCATCGCATTGAAGTGCTCAAGCCGCTGCGCTGGATCAACCTGCGACGCAACGAGGTCAGCGCCGTGGTTTCCACGCGCAATGTGCAGCAAGCCATGGCGGCGGGTAGCGGCACCTTGGGGCTCTACATTGAGGACGAACGCCAGCAGCGCGCCGGCTATTTCTTGCGTGATGTTGCCTATCGCATTCACGCTGATTTGTCGCTGGTGCCGGGACGACCGGGTGAGCCTTTGATGAAGTACACCGAGATGTTCACCCGCCGCGCCAGCAAAGGGCAGTGCGTGAATCAGCCTTATCTCGGCTGCAGGGAATTTGCGGCCGACTT
>JBBQLQ010000077.1:0-16279 GCA_038328055.1 Burkholderiales bacterium | reverse complement strand
CGGCTCTTGAACAGGTTGCCGACACCCGGCAAATCGCCCAGCAACGGCACTTTGGTTTCGCTGTCGGTCTCGGTCAGTTCGAAAATACCGCCAATGACGACAGTGCCGCCATTTTCAACCAGCACCTGGGTCTGAATGTGTTTGGTGTTGATGGCAAAACCCGCAGCAGTGGCTTGTCCCACGGTGTCCTTGTTGACATCCAGCGTCAAAATAATATTGCCCTCAGGCGTGATCTGGGGCGTGACCTCCAGCTTCAAATTGGCTTTGCGAAAAGCAATCGCCGTCGCACCGCTGGATGAAGCCACCTGGTACGGCAATTCGGTTCCTTGCTCGATCAGTGCCTTGATTTGGTCAGCGGTGACCACCCGTGGGCTGGAAACCACCTTGCCTTTGCCATCAGCCTCCAGTGCTGACAGCTCCAAGTTCAAAAAGCGGTTCGCGGCCGAACTAAAAATCGACAAGGCGAAGGTTGCTGGGTTGTAGCCGCCTTGCCCCACTGCAGGCAAGTTGACAAACGCACCGGTCAAGTCCACCGCACCGCCTGCCCCACTGCTGGCTACGGTATTGCCGTAGCTGCTGCCAAAGGCCACGCGGTTGTTGCCGCCAACTGAATAGCCGCCATCGCCACCCTGCTGCGCACGCAAATCCGAACCACCCAGCTTTACCCCGAGCGACTTGCCAAAGGTGTCAGATGCCTCAACAATGCGTGCCTCGATCAGCACCTGACGGGCAGGAATATCAAGCTTGCCGATCAGCTGCTGCACTTGCTCAAGCTTGCTCGGAATATCGGTGACAAACAACTGGTTGGTTCGGGCCTCGGAAATCACACTGCCACGGGGGCTGAGCAAGCGCGCACCAGTGGCGCCACCGCTTGAAGCCGTGAGCTGGGCGGCGACCTCCGTAGCCTTGGTGTAATTCAACTGAAAGGCCTGCGTACGCAGCGGCTCCAGGCCCTGCAGCGCGGCGGTGGCCTCCAAATCAAGCTTTTCCTTGGAGTTGATTTCTTCCTTCGGTGCGATCCACAGCACATTGCCCGTCTTGCGCATACCCAAGCCTTTGGCTTGCAAGATGATGTCCAGCGCCTGATCCCACGGCACATCTTGCAGGCGCAGGGTGACTGCACCATTGACCGAATCCGAGGTGATGATGTTGAAGTTGGTGAAGTCGGCAATCACTTGCAGCAAGGAACGCACTTCAATATTCTGGAAGTTCAAGGACAGTTTTTGCCCTGTAAATCCAGGGCCTTGCGTCAATTTTGATGGATCGGCTTTGACCGCTTTGACTTCAACCACAAATTGGTCGTCACTTTGGTAAGCGCTGTGCACCCATTGCCCTTGAGGCTCAATGACCATGCGCACACGGTCGCCGGTTTGGAAGGTGGTCACCGTTTTGATGGGTGTACCAAAATCAGCCACATCCAGCCGCCTGCGCAGCCCCTCAGGCAAGGTGGTTTTCATGAACTCCACCACCAGCGTCTGGCCCTGTTGGCGAATATCCACGCCGACCTGGTTATTGGGCAAGGCCACAATCACGCGCCCTGAGCCCTCCTCGCCACGGCGAAAATCAAGGTCGCGCAACGGCAGGGTGTCGCGAGCCTGATTTTCAGCAAATACTTGAGCAGTAGCCGCCGGCGCTGAGCCCGTCACCGCCTCCAGCACCACCAGCAGCGATTTGCCCTGAATCTGGGTTTTGTAGGTCGTGTGCTGCTTCAAGTTCAACACCACACGGGTGCGGTCGCCAGCCTGCACGACACTGACCGACTTCAGATTACCCTGGTTGACCTCAACGGTTGAGCGACCCATGGCGCTCGATACGTTAGGAAAGTCCAATGCAATCCTGGCGGGCGACTGAATGGAAAACCCTGCAGGCAAAGCTGTCAGCGCCTGATTCAGGTCAATTCTGACCACTTCAACGCCGCTCTGAACAGACCCTGTGACAGCTTCAATGGCCACTTGGGCCTGCGCCAAAGTCGCACTCAATACCAAAGTTGCGGCCACGCAAAATTGGCCCCATCGCTGGCGTAAATCATGGGTATGTTTTTTCATTTTGACCTCTCTTGCAACTGCAAGCTTGCAGTGCGTTCAATCCACTCACCGACCGCGTCCTGAACAATTTCGCGCAGGGTGATTTCAGTTTCTGAAATCTTCTTGACCCGCCCGTAGTTTTGCCCCAGATGATCGCCCGGACGCACCTGGTACAACAATTTGCCCACCGTCACCAGTGCCACAGCTTGCCCACCTTTGGACAAGCTGCCGACATAAGCCATGGTGTCGAGCGGAAATTCTTCGAGAGGCTCTTTGCGGCGAGCCAACTCGGGGGCCAGCAACGCACCGTTTGCGACGGTCTGCGAGGCATCTTTTTTCAGCGCCTGGGTTAATTTCTGGTTACTGAAAGGATCAATCTCGGTCACCTGCGCATAGGTTTCGGGCTTGAACTGCTTGGGCTCTGAAATGGGCTTGATTTTGGGATGCGTCTGACTTTTTTGCTCAGCCATCCATTGGCGCAACTCGTCTTCCGAAGCCGACCCGCAGGCACTCAGCACCAGCACGGCGGAAGCCATCACAAAAATTTGGCGCATCATCATTATTTCTTCGCCCCCGCGACGGTAGCAGCCTTGCGCTGGGCATTGATCTCGTCAGCGTCAAGGTAGCGGAATGTTTTGGCGGTGGCATCCATCGCCAACGCACCATCTTTGGCCGGCAAGATGCTCATGTTGTTGAGCGTCACGATGCGTGACAAATTGGCGATATCAGCGGCGAATGCCCCCATGTCGTGATAGCGCCCCGTCACGCGTAGCGCGATGGGCAACTCGGCGTAATAGTCTTTCACCACCACCTGGCCCGGGCGGAACAAATCGAACTGCAAACTGCGCCCCAAACCAGCCTGATTGATGTCTGACAGCAGGGCATCCATCTCAGCCTTGCTTGGCAACTGCTTTTCGAGTTGGGTGACATATTGTTGAACCTGCTCACGTTGCTTTTTAAGGGCATCCAGATTGACGGCCTTGGCCAATTTGACCTTGTAGTCCTCGCGCAGCTTGAGTTCTTTCTGTTGCTCCGCCGCCAATTCACTTTCGGTATCACTCAGCCACAAAAACCACAAAATGGTCACGCACACCAGCACGATCGACACAAAAACCAGGTAGCGGGGCAGCGCAGGCCAACTCGACGGATCCTTGCTGTCGAGGTTGCGGAACTGACCCGCAGCGTGGTCGGCCCAGGCCTTCATATCAAGGTTGATTTTGGAAGTAGTTGCCATGGTGAATGCCTTTACTTCGCCACCGGCGCTGAGCCAGCGGCGATGGGTGCCAAGCCAGCGGCCACTGGCACCGAGCCGGCTGCTGCTGGCGCTGAGGCCGAAGCAGCCCCCGCTTTGGCCCGGTCAACATCGCTGCCGCGCATCAGCGTGACGCGAATGTTGAAGTTCGCCACACGGCGCTGGTCACGCGGTGTCAGTGCGACCGTTCCCGCCACAATTTCGACCAACTCCGGGCGCGAAAACCAGGGCGAATTGTTGCTCAGGTTACGCAGCAATTCGGACACGCGTTCGTTTGATTGCGCAACACCCTGCAAGGCCACTTTTTGGCCATCCTGGCGCATGCTGGTGACGTAAGTGCCATCGGGCAATTGCTTGACCAACTCAGTCAGCATGTGGACCGGCAAATTGCGGTCTGCCTGCAAATCCTCCACCGCTTGCTGGCGGGCACGCAAAGCAGCAATCTCGGCCTCAAGCCCGGCAATGTCCTTGATCTGTGCATCAAATTTTGTAATCTCGGTTTGCAAAGTCCGATTTTTATCTTGCTGCGCAGAAATCTGTGTCTGAAACCATAAAAAAATCAAACCAGCCAGCAAGCCACCCGCCAAGGTAGAAGCAGCCAGACTGACGTTGAAAACATCCTTGCGCTTCTTGCGCGCAATTTCCCGGTGCGGGAGCAGGTTGATCAATATCACTGTAGAAACCTCCGCAAGGCCAAGCCGCAAGAGGTCAGGTACGACGGCGCTTCACGCGTGACTTTCTGCAATTGAATGCGCTTGGCGATCGCCATGCCTTCAAATGGGTTGGCCACCATGCAGGCAAATGTGGTTTGCTGCGTGACTGCAGCCGTCAGCCCGGGCAAGGCAGCTGAGCCACCCGCAAGCATGACCAAGTCAACTTTGTTATGGGTGGTACTGGTAAAGAAAAACTGCAGGGCGCGGCCAACTTCCTGCACCAGGCTTTCAACGAAAGGCTTTAACACCACGCTGTCGTAATCCTCAGGCAACTCACCACTGCGTTTTTTGCTTTCGGCCTCTTCAAGTGAAAAACCATACTGCCGGATGATCATTTGCGTCAACTGGGCACCGCCAAAAGCCTGGTCACGGTCGTACAGCACCTCGTCATTGCGAATGACTTGCATGCTGGTGGTCATGGCACCCACCTCAAACAGGGCGACGATGCTGTCCTGGCCTTGGCTAGGCATCTGGGCAATCAAACGGGTGGCTGCCAGGCGCGATGCGTAAGACTCCACATCCACAATGACCGGCTTAAGGCCCGCAGCCTCGGCCAAGCCCTGGATGTCCTGCACTTTTTCACGCCGGGATGCAGCGATCAGCACCTCAACATCTCCTGCCGAATTGGCGCTTGGCCCAACGATGCAAAAATCCAGGCTCACCTCATCCAGCGGAAAAGGAATGTACTGATTGGCCTCGGCCTCTACCTGCATTTCAAGCTCTTGGTCGGACATGCCGCCGGGCAAGACAATTTTTTTGGTGATAACTGCCGACGGCGGCAAAGCCATGGCCACGTTTTTGGTCTTGGTGCCGCTTTTTTTGACCAGGCGGCGCACAGCGTCGGCTACCTCGTCGAATTTTTCAATGTTGCCATCCGTGATCCAGCCACGCTCCAGCGGCACGATAGCGCAATTTTCCAGCACCAGATTGCCAGCCCCGTCATGCCCCAGCTCAACCAGCTTGACGCTCGACGAGCTGATATCCAGGCCCAACATGGGTGCCGGTTGACGGCTAAAGAGAGACCCCAAAGAAACCAACGCGATCCCCTAAAAAGAGAAGTATCAAGAAAACTCTTGAGAAATTACTTGAATGCTATCAGTAAGAGCATTGTCACGCAAAGACATTTATGTTTTCGAGTCACCTGAATTGTTGCCAAATATAAACGTTATTGAACCAGGTCACGCCCGATACCGGCGGGCGATTGCCGCGCATGGCACGAACTTTCCAAAGCAGGAGATACTAACCCGCCCCGTCCGAACCCCCGGATTTTTATAAAAGCTGCGCATCAAGCCCGTTTCCATATGCCTGTCAAAGACTCATCTTCATCGCCCGATAGCGCCAAATCAACGGCGAAACCAAAGCAGTCTGCCGTCCAATGGGGGATCAAGTTGCTGCTTTGGACCAGCGGTGTATTGCTGGCGGGCTTCGCCGCGGTGCTGCTGGTCATTGCCATTGCCATGGCCGTGGCTTTTCCGAATTTGCCGGATATTTCAGACCTGTCTGACTACCGACCCAAACTGCCCTTGCGCGTGTACTCGGCCGAGGGCACCCTGCTTGGTGAGTTTGGCGAAGAGCGCCGACACCTGACCCCCATTTCGGAAATCCCGAAGGTAATGAAAGATGCGGTACTGGCCATTGAGGATGCCCGCTTTTACGAACACGGTGGCGTGGATTACAAAGGCATCGTGCGCGCAGCGCTGGCCAACCTGGGTCGCCTCAAGAGCCAGGGAGCATCTACCATCACCATGCAGGTGGCGCGCAATGTTTACCTGTCATCAGAAAAAACCTACACCCGCAAGATTTACGAAATTTTGCTGACCTTCAAGCTTGAACACATGCTGACCAAGGACCAGATTCTGGAGGTCTACATGAACCAGATTTTCCTGGGCAACCGGGCTTACGGGTTTGCCGCAGCGTCTGAGGCATATTTTGGCAAGCCCCTGCAAAACATCACCGTGGCAGAAGCCGCCATGCTGGCAGGATTGCCCAAGGCACCGTCAGCCTACAACCCCATCATCAACCCCAAGCGCGCCAAGTCGCGCCAGCTCTACATCATTGAGCGCATGCTTGACAACGAATTCATCACCGCCGATCAGGCCGATGCGGCCAAACGTGAAGAACTGAAGATTCGGTCGGCCCAGGACAACGCCGGCGTGCATGCCGAATTTGTGGCCGAAACCGTGCGGCAACTGGTGTTTGCGCAGTATGGCGACGAGACTTACACCCGGGGGCTGAATGTCCACACCACCCTGCGCGCGGCGGATCAGATCGCTGCCTACAAGGCATTGCGTCGCGGCATCATGAACTACGAGCGCCGGCAGATTTACCGGGGGCCGGAAAAATTTGTCAACTTGCCTGGCAACCCGAAGGAAGTCGAGGACATGATTGACGACGTGCTGCTTGAGCACCCGGACAATGGCGATGTGATGTCTGCGGTGGTGCTGGACGCAGATGCCAAAAAAATCCGGGCCATCCGGCAAAACGGCGAAATCGTTGAAATAACCGGTGACGGACTCTACCCGGCACGTTCAGGCTTGTCTGACAAGGCTGCGGCCACGATCAAAATCCGGCGAGGCGCCGTCATCCGGGTCATACAGACGCCCAAATCGACCTGGGAAATTACCCAGCTTCCCGAGGTTGAGGGGGCCTTTGTCGCCATCGACCCGCGCGACGGCTCCATCAAGGCCTTGGTCGGCGGCTTTGATTTTGAAAAAAACAAGTTCAACCATGTCACCCAAGCTTGGCGCCAGCCGGGGTCAAGCTTTAAACCTTTCATATATTCCGCCTCTTTGGAACGCGGCCTGACACCCGCCACCGTGATCAACGATGGGCCGCTGTTCTTCAGTGCCGGTGTCACCGGTGGGCAGCCATGGGAGCCCAAAAACTACGACGGCAAGTTTGAGGGCCCGATGACCATGCGCCGCGGCCTGGCCAAGTCCAAGAACATGATTTCCATCCGCATTTTGCAGACCGTCGGCCCGCAAAATGCCCAGGAGTGGATCACCCGGTTTGGTTTTGATGCCGACAAACACCCCGCCTACCTGACTATGGCACTGGGGGCTGGGTCGGTCACACCGATGCAAATGGCCTCCGCCTATTCGGTATTTGCCAATGGTGGCTACCGCGTCAACCCTTGGCTGATTACCCGAGTGACCGACCAAAAGGGCCGCCTGCTGGCCCAGATGCCAACACCAGTGCTCGATGAGTCAACGCGGACTATTGATGCACGCAACGCCTTTGTCATGAGCAGCCTGCTGCAGGAGGTGACCCGCTCTGGCACCGCCGCCAGCGCCCAGGGCAGCTTGAAACGACCTGACCTGTATGGAAAAACCGGCACCACCAACGACTCCGTCGATGCCTGGTTTGCCGGGTATCAGCCGACTCTGACGGCCATCACCTGGATCGGCTACGACACGCCCAGGAACCTCGGCTCCCGCGAAACCGGAGGGGGTCTGAGTCTGCCCATCTGGATTGAATACATGGCACAGGCGCTTAAAGGCGTGCCCGTGATGGAGCCCCCCGTGCCTGAAGGGGTTGTTAACGTCGGTGGCGAATGGTTCTACAACGAGTACGCCAGCAACAACGGTGTCAAATCACTGGGCCTGAATGACGCGGCCGCCGAGGAGCAGCCTCAGGTTATTCCACTGCCACCGGCTGATGAGAAAAGAAAAATACTTGACCTGTTCAAGAACTGAAGGTCAGCGCTGTGCCAGACTGTTCGCTGGCACAGCGCGACAATGAGGCGAAAAACTCGCCCTGACCCTTGGTATCAGTCCATTGTTCACTATTAAATTTATAGTGAAATCCACCGCACTTGGCAGCCAGCCAGATTTCATGCAGAGGTTTTTGCAGGTTGATGACAATCTGGCTTTTGTTGGCAAATACCAGCGTGATCATGCCTCCGGTGCGCTGGTTGTCGATATCGGCCTGGGTGCTGTCATTGATTCGGTCGCAACTGGCCTCGACACCTTTGAGGGCGCGTTCGGCTTGATTCATGAATTCTGCATCGGTCATTACAATTTCACCATGTTGAAGTTTTATCAAATTCTAGTGCGCATCTTTGCCCTTGCTGCCAGTGCGGCTGCAGTGAGCGGCTGCGGTCAGCAAGGCCCGCTGTATCTGCCCACCGAACCCGCTGCGGCACACCAGGCAACCCTACCAGAGTCGCTGTCACCGTTGCCCCGACCCAGTGCGGTGGACAAAAAAATCCAGGCGCAGTAGCCGCCACCCCAGTAAAGCACCCAGTACAAGGGCATAAATCGCCACTTCGGCGAAGTCATTTTTGCCCGCACGCATCCAGAAAAAATGCAATAGCGCCAGCCCGGCCACGGCATAAACCAGCCGGTGCAGGCGCTGCCAGTTTTTGCCGCCCAAGGCTTTGATGGCCCGGTTGAACGAAGTCAGCGCCAAAGCAGTCAACAGCACAAACGCGGTGAAACCGACCAGGATGAAGGGCCGCTTGGCGATGTCTTTGACAATGTCGGCCAGCTCAAAACCCATATCAAACCAGCTGTAGCTCAGCAGATGCAGCGTGGCATAAAAATACACAAACAAGCCCAGCATGCGCCGCAAGCGTGCCAGCGCCGGCGCATTGAGCAGCAACCGGGTGGGTGTCACCGCCAGCACAACGCACAGCATGCGCAGCGTCCAGTCACCGGTGGCACGCACCAGCGCCTGCGCCGGATTGGCCCCCAACTGGTCAAATACCACCGCCCAAGCCAGCAGGCCAAGCGGCACCAGCGCCAAGGCAAAAACCAGCGGCTTGAGCCAGGGCTGCAGAAAGATTGAACCCCGTCGGGACAGGCTCGCAGATGGGGTTGACGCAGGCATCAAAAATATTTTTTCAAGTCCATGCCGGCATACAACTGGCCTACCTGCGCTTCGTAGCCATTGAACAGCAGCGTCTTGCGTTTTTTGGCAAACAGGCCATCCTCGCCAATGCGCCGCTCGGTGGCTTGGCTCCAGCGCGGGTGATCCACATCGGGGTTGACGTTGGAGTAGAAGCCGTACTCACTGGCTGCGGCCTTGTTCCAGGCGGTGGCGGGCGGCTTGTCGGTGAAACGTATTTTGACCAGGCTCTTGCCACTTTTAAAGCCGTATTTCCACGGCACCACCAGCCGCACCGGTGCGCCGTTTTGCTTGGGTAGCACCTCGCCGTACATACCAAAACTCAAGAGCGTGAGTGGGTGCATGGCCTCATCCATACGCAAGCCTTCCACATAGGGCCAATCCAGCACGCGCGAGCCAACGCCTGTCATGGTTTTGGGGTCGGCCTGCGTGACAAACTCGACATATTTGGCGCTGCCCAGCGGCTCCACTTTTTTAATCAGCTCTGACAATGAGTAGCCCACCCAAGGAACCACCATCGACCAGCCTTCCACGCAGCGCAGGCGGTAAATGCGCTCTTCCTGCGCGCTGAGTTTGAGCAAGTCTTCCAGCGCGTAGCGGGCCGGTTTTTTGACCAAACCCTCTATTTCCACCGTCCAAGGGCTGGTTTTGAGGGTGTGCGCGTTGCGTGCAGGGTCAGCCTTGTCGGTACCAAATTCGTAAAAGTTGTTGTAGCTGCTGGCGTGCTTGTAGTCGGTAAGCTTGTCCAGGCTAAGCGCACCAGCGACCGCTGACTTGTTGCGCGACATGGCGGTATTCTGGCCAGGGGCCGTCCAGCCAGGCGCTTGTGCCAAGGCATCGCGCGCAGCCCAGCCGGTCAATGCAGCACCAGCAGCCCCACTGGCCATGAACCTGATCAGGTCGCGCCGCCCCTGGTACAGCGGCTGCGCCGTGATCTCGCTGCTGTGGGGATGATTGAAGCCGTCGCGCCGGGTAATGATGTGCATGGTAAAGCCCTCGTTTTTACTTGGTCGCGCGAGAATAGGCTTTCTTACAAAAACTTGCCTGCACCCAGGCAAATCAACGGCGAAATCAAGGCAACAAAAAAGGCGGGCCGCTTTGAACGACCCGCCTTTTTGTCGGCGGTTGCGACCTTGGTCACAACCGCGTCAGCTTGAATTCAAATCTCAGTGCAGTCCCGACAAGTAGTCCGCCACCGCCTTGATTTCGCGGTCATTGAGCTTGGCAGCCACCTGAGTCATCTGCAGACTGTTCAAACGCACACCGTCACGAAAAGCGGTGAGCTGCGCCACCGCGTAATCGGCGTGCTGGCCGCTCAAGCGCGGGTATTGGGCAGGAATGCCAGCACCCGTGGGGCTATGGCAGCCAGCACAAGCGGGAACCTGGCGGTCAGGAATACCACCGCGGTAAATGCGCTCACCCAGCATTACCAGCTCTTTGTCTTTGGCTGCCCCTGGTGTGGCTTTTTTGCTGCCCACCCAGTAAGCGATATTGGTCATATCAGCATCGCTCAAGGCAGCGACCATGCCAAGCATGATGGCGTTGGCGCGCTTGCCTTCCTTGAACTCATGCAATTGCTTGACCAGGTATTCGGGGTGCTGCTGCGCCAGCTTGGGATTCACCGGAATCAGCGAATTGCCATCCGGTGCATGGCAGGCGGCGCATACCGCTCCAAAACTGGCTTCGCCTTTGGCCAGGTCGGGCTTGGCGGCTGCGGCTGGCTGGGCATTACTGGCAAAAGCAGTGGCGGCCAGTGACGCGGCGATCATGATATTGGCAATGAGCTTCATAGGTAGTGAGGTCTATTCTGAGGTAAAAGCAAGCGGATTCTACAATGGCCCCATTCAACCCAATGCATCCAATGACCATTCACACCAGTTTGACTGACACAAACCCCTCGCCTGCCACCCCGCAAACCCCGCCCGCGGTAACTGCCGCCGTCGCGTTGGGATGGTTGCATACCGCCAAATTTCTCACCACCGCACCACAGCTGCATTTTTTGCCGCCCCTGAGCGTGCCTGAAATTGCTTTTGTGGGCCGCTCCAACGCCGGCAAGTCGACCTGCATCAACACCCTGACGCAGCAAAAGCAGCTTGCCTTCGCTTCCAAAAAGCCCGGACGCACCCAGCACATCAACTTGTTTTCGCTGGGCAAGCAAGGCGTGACCGATGCCGTGCTGGCCGATTTGCCGGGCTACGGCTACGCGGCCGTGCCCAAGCAGGACAAAATTCGCTGGCAGCAGGTCATGGCCAACTACTTGGTCACCCGCGAAAATCTCAAGGCCATTGTGCTGATGTGCGATCCACGCCATGGTCTGACTGAGCTCGATGAAATTTTGCTGAACGTGGTGCGTCCGCGGGTGGAAGAAGGCCTGAAGTTTTTGGTGGTTTTGACCAAAGCCGACAAGCTGACCCGGGCCGAGCAAAACAAGGCCCTGTCGATCATGAAGCTGCAGGCCGGGGGTGGCGAAGTACGGCTTTTTTCAGCCACCAAGCGCCAAGGCATTGACGAGGTGGCCACCTTGCTGTGGCAGTGGGCGCACCCGGCGGTAGATCCCAGCGCAGCAACACTGTCCGCACCTTCTGTACCCGCGCCGGACGAGCCTGCAGACTGAGACGAATAACGCTATTTTTTATATAGCTTACTGCGCTTATAAATAAAGGGCTAGAGGCCAATTTATCTAATAAACAGCTGCCTCACCCGCAGGCCGGTCTTTGAAGCGTTTGTGCACCCAGAAGTACTGCTCGGGCATGCTATCGATGTAGCCTTGCAGGCGTTGGTTCATCAGAGCGGTATCGGCCAGAAGAGCATCCGTTGGATAGCCAGGCCAGGCCGGCATCACCTGCACCTCGTAGCCGCTACCGGTCATGCGCGTGACCACAGGCACCACTTTGGCACGCCCCAGCCGGGCAAAGCGCGACAGGCTGGGCACGGTAGCGGCACTAACCCCATAAAACGGCACAAACAGCGACTCATGGGGGCCATAGTTCATGTCGGGCAGCAGGTACAGCGGGTCACCGCCCTTAAGCGCCGTCACAATCGCCTTGACACCATCAGCACGGCCAAACAGCTGAGCCGAACCAAAACGCTGACGGCCCGCCAAAATCCACCCGTCCATGACCTTGTTGGCCTGATCGGTGTAGATGGTGGTGAAGTGCCGGTTGAACTCCAGCGTCAGCGCCGTCCAGCCCGCATCCAGCCCGACAAAATGCGGCGCAAACAGCACGGTGGGCTCAGTCCCAGCAAGCTCGCTGATGGCCCCTGTGATACGCAAACGCTGGCGCACCAGATCAGGCGTGCCATGCCACAGCCAGCCGCGATCCAGCCAGGCCTGGGCAAAGCACACAAACACCCGGCGCGACAGGCGGCGCACTTGTGACGGCGGCAAATGCGTAAAACACAGACGCAAATTGGTCTGCACCACGCGTCGGCGCGGCAGCACCACCGCATACAAAACCCAGCCCAGCAGCACCCCCAGCGTGCGCAACCAGGCCAGCGGCAAGTGTCCCAGTCCGCGCATCAGAGCAATCACCAAGCGGCTCATCACGCGTGGCCCGCCATTTCGGTTGCGTCTGTCATTAATCTGCCCATCACGCCTCACGCGGCAGTTTGTAGCGCGCGTAACCCCACAAATACTGCCCGGGGCACTGCATGACCAGCACCTCCATGGCGTGGTTGACCACCGCAAGCGCTTGCGGCAAATCAGCGGGCAAGGCCTGCGGCAGCGGTTGCACATGCACCCGGTAACCGCGCCCCCAGCCCAAGCGCTCCCCCCAGGCCAGCAGTACCGTGGCACCAGTTTGTTGCGCCAGCCGCACTGACAGCGTCATGGTGTAGGCGTCGCGCCCAAAAAACGGGACCAGCATGCCCATGCCCTGTGGCGGCACCTGGTCGGGCAACAAGCCGACTGACCCACCGGCTTTAAGCGCCTTGATCATCTGTTTGACCCCCGACAAGGTCGTTGGCGCAGTCAACAGACCCGGACGCGCCCGCGCGCCCTCGACCAGCGTCCGCAACCAGTCCTGCCTGGGCGGGCGAAACAGCACGGTAATGGACTTTCCCATTGACCCAAAACGCTGCGCAAACGCCTGCGGCGCGATCTCAAAACAACCCAGGTGCGGCGTCAGAAAAACGAGGCCTTTGTCTTGCGCCAGTGCCGCTTGTACATGCGCCTCGCCCTCCCACGCCACCCGCACCGGTCGCCCCAGCCACAAGCGGGGCAATTCGGCCACCAATTTGCCACTTTCGCCCACGGCAACCAGCCAATCATGCCAGCGCAAACCCGCCTGCCGCGCATTGGCGACAAAGCGCTGGCGGTAGATGCCGGAGGCCATAAACACCGCCCAGCCCAGCAGCCAGCCCATGCCATGCAGCAACCACAAGGGCAGCACAGACAACAGTTTGAACAGGGTAATCATGGGGTGGGATAAACTACGCGATGTCGCTGAGTTATGGAACTACTTGCAGGGCGACACACACTTTGGTCACCCTAACAGGCCGCCATTGTGCCTTGTCAAAACATTGACAAATCTGCTAAAGCGTTCGCCCAAAGCCCCAAAAAGCCAAAGCAACGCAAACCGGTTGTTAACTTTTTATGGAGCTTTAATCATGGCGAACGACTTTCTATTTACCTCTGAATCCGTCTCTGAAGGCCATCCCGACAAGGTGGCGGATCAAATTTCAGACGCGATTCTTGACGCAGTTTTCAAACAAGACCCCAAGAGCCGCGTGGCCGCCGAAACCCTGTGCAACACCGGTCTGGTGGTGCTGGCGGGTGAAATCACCACCAATGCGCATGTCGACTACATCCAGGTAGCGCGCGACACCTTGAAACGCATCGGCTACGACAACACCGAGTACGGCATCGACTACAAGGGCTGCGCCGTGCTGGTGGCTTACGACAAGCAAAGCAACGACATCGCCCAGGGTGTCGACCATGCCTCGGACGACCACCTCAACACCGGTGCCGGTGACCAGGGCCTGATGTTTGGCTACGCCTGCAACGAAACGCCCGAGCTGATGCCCGCGCCCATTTACTATGCGCACCGCCTGATGGAACGCCAATCGCAGTTGCGCAAGGACGGCCGCCTGCCCTTTTTGCGCCCCGATGCCAAGAGCCAGGTCACCATGCGCTACGTCGACGGCAAGCCCCACAGCATTGACACCGTGGTGCTGTCAAGCCAGCACAGCCCCGAGATGAGCGATGGCCACAACATGAAGCCCGCGTTCATCGAGGCGGTGATTGAAGACATCATCAAACCCGTGTTGCCCAAGGAATGGCTGACCGCCGACACCAAGTACCTGATCAATCCGACTGGCCGCTTCGTGGTCGGTGGCCCGCAAGGCGACTGCGGCCTGACCGGGCGCAAGATCATTGTCGACACCTACGGCGGTGCCTGCCCGCATGGCGGCGGTGCCTTCAGCGGCAAAGACCCAACAAAGGTCGACCGCTCGGCAGCCTACGCCGCCCGCTACGTTGCCAAAAACATCGTGGCCGCCGGCCTGGCGCGCCAATGCCAGATTCAGGTCGCCTACGCGATTGGCGTGGCCAAGCCGATGAACGTGACGGTCTACACCGAAGGCACCGGCGTGATTTCTGACGAGCAAATTGCGGCCTTGGTTCATGAATTTTTTGACCTGCGCCCGCGCGGCATCATCCAGATGCTCGACTTGCTGCGCCCGATCTACGAGAAGACTGCCGCTTATGGCCACTTCGGTCGGGAAGAGCCCGAGTTCAGCTGGGAACGCACCGACAAAGCGCAAGCGCTGCGGGCCGCGGCGGGGCTGTAAAACCCGCTTGGCACCAGATGCACCGCACCATCTTTTCAACGCCCGTCGTCAATTCGTTGCTGCGGGCTTTTTCAGTCGGCTACCTCAAGTTGGCGGGCTGGCAGGTGCGGGGCGCACTGCCGGCCGAGGCGCAAAAAAGCGTCCTCATTGCTGCACCGCACACCAGCAACTGGGATCTGCCCTTTACCTTGATGGTGTCATTTGTGTTGCGCCTGAACATTTACTGGATCGGCAAAGCCAGCATCTTCCGCTTTCCGTTTGGCCCGCTGATGCGCTGGCTGGGTGGCATTCCGGTAGACCGCTCCAAATCCAACAACCTGGTTGCCGCATCGGCACAGGCCATCACCGATGCCAGCGGCGCGCTGCAACTGATCGTGCCGCCCGAGGGCACCCGCAGCAAAACGCGCTACTGGAAAACCGGCTTTTATCACATCGCCACAAGTGCCCAAGTGCCGATCGTGATGGCCTACATGGACTACAGCCGAAAAATCAGCGGACTGGGTCCGGTTTTTCACCCAACGGGTGACTTGGAGGCTGACATGCTTCGCATCAAGGCTTTTTATGCGGAATTCAAAGGCAAGAATGCCGGCCAGTTTGAGGCGCAGTAAAAGTCGGCCCACCTGAAGCTGGCGACTTTTATACTTGCCGGCACCGTGGGTCGATACAGGATTGCCCTGTCGAGCCAGCCGTTTTTCGATTTGGAGAAGCCATGAATACGTTGAGCGAGTTTTTTGAGTCAGCCAAGCTGCCCGTGATGTCAGAGGTGGCGCATGCGCTGATTCGTACCTTGAACGACGATGAGGCCACCGCGGCGCAAGTGGCAGCCATCATTGCCAAAGACCCGGCGCTTACCGCGCACCTATTGCAACTGGCCAACAGCGCCCAGTTTGGTCTGAGCCGCCAGGTGCTGTCCCTTGACCACGCCATCGCGCTGGTGGGTATGTCCCAGGTGCGCGCTCTGGCACTGTCAACCTGCATGAAAACCGCATTTCCGACGGCATCCGGAATTGACCGTGACGCGTTCTGGAAATTCAGCATGGCCTGCGCCGGCTATGCGCAGTGGCTGGCGGGGGGTGCCGGACTGAACCGCCAGCAAGCCTGGCTGGCCGGCATGATGCTGCGTCTGGGTGAATTGCTGATTGGCCAGCGCGCACCTGAGAGCCTGCCCGAGATTGAGGCCAAGCCAAACCAGGCCGTCACGCGCTGGGAGCGTGAGATGCGTCTGTTTGGTTTTGACGAATGCCAGGTGACGGCCGTGCTGGCTCGCCACTGGAACTTTCCACCCGCCATTGTGCTTGGCTTGCAAGGTGTCAGTGACCCGCTGGCCTCGGAGCCGTTCGATCCGCTGGCCGGCGTGGTCTACCTGGCGGCCCGACTGGCAGACTGCCCCACGCCCAGCCCCGAAATCGCCAGCGAATTGTCTACCGGCATCCTGTCCAGACTGGCGATCAGCAACGAGTGGCTGGTGGAACACTTTCCGAATCCGGATGCTTTTGTGGATGTGACGACGTTGTAGGCGAGTCCCTCACTGACCAAGGCTAGGGTCATTCGGGAAAAAGTTCTCGGAACTGCCATCCCTGCGAATGCCGGAATTTTGTATTGACGAAGTAAATACAACTGGTATCATTTCCGCCATGGACATTCACTTTGAA
>JBBQLQ010000076.1:0-16413 GCA_038328055.1 Burkholderiales bacterium | reverse complement strand
CAGTACCGCGTCGGCTGCCAACATGCCGCCCAGCAGCGCTGCTGCAGTCGTCCAGATGCTGATCAGCGGCATGGCAATGGCCAGCGCCATGGCGCGCGGCAGCACCAGCCGGTAGCCTTTGGCAATGCCCATGACGCGCATCGCATCAAGCTCTTCGGTCACCCGCATCACACCAATCTGCGCGGTGATGGCCGAGCCCGAGCGCCCGGCAATCAAAATGGCCGCCAGCATGGGCCCGAGCTCGCGAATCAGCCCGATGCCCAGAATGTTGACGATGAAGGTATCGGCACCAAACTGGCGCAACTGGCGCGCCATCAAGTAAGCCAGCACGATGCCGATCATGAAGCCCACCAGCGCGGTAATCGGCATTGCCGTAGCACCAATGCGGTACAGGTGGCCCGACACATCGCGCCAGGGCCCGCGCCGCGGTGCGCGCGCTAGTTTGCCCGCATCAAGCAACAGTTGTCCGAGCAGTTGCAGCAGGCCCCGGGCGTGGTCAACCAACATCCAGATGATTTCACCCAGGCGCAAAAAAGCCGCCAGAGCGCTGAAACGCGGCGCAGGAGGCGCGGGTGCG
This sequence comes from Burkholderiales bacterium, assembly GCA_038328055.1. GTDB lineage: Bacteria > Pseudomonadota > Gammaproteobacteria > Burkholderiales > Burkholderiaceae_C > Rhodoferax. The sequence goes on along the minus strand of JBBQLQ010000076.1, from coordinate 15,836 downwards.
GTGTAGCGCGCCACCCGCTCCAGCATGCTGCGCTGACCCTCATTGAGCGTGATGTGCGCTGGCCATTGGTGGCCCCAGGCGTTCCACAGCAGCTGCGCGCCGGTGTGGTCCAGGCGATGCACGGCGGTCAAATCCCAGGCGCAAGCGCTCGCCTGTGCAGGGGTTTGGCGTTGGGTGCAATCGGCCACAGCGCGGCTGATGTGCGCCCAGTTGGCCAGCTCAGCCAGCCGCGCCGCACTCCAGCAGCCCGCCAGCACGGCATGCTTTCCATCTGCATCGGTCTGCAGGGTGAGTGTCGGGGCAGGGGCGGTGTCTGGCATGGTTTTTTGGGGGCAGATGCGCATCGTAACGGACACGGAAGCTTCTCATGGATTTCTCGGTTTATGCTGACGAACAATCCTGGATGAACCACAATTGCGGGGAATCGAGTCAACACACTAGGAGAAAATCTGATGGGAAACATGGTGACTTTTCAGCGCCCGGACGGGCAAAGCATTCAAGGCTACCTGGCTGAGCCGACGCCTGCAGTGGGGGCTCCGGGGGTCGTCGTGATTCAGGAGTGGTGGGGGCTCAATGACCAAATTCGCGCTGTGGCCGATCGTTTGGCGGCGGCGGGCTACCAAGCCCTGGTGCCTGATCTGTACCGTGGGCAGTCGACCCTGCAGGCCCAAGAGGCGCACCACCTGATGGACGGGCTCAATTTCGGTGATGCGGCAGCGCAAGACATTCGGGGTGCCGTGCAATTTCTGAAAACGCGCGCGCCCAAGGTTGGCGTGACCGGCTTTTGCATGGGCGGCGCGCTGACCCTGCTGGCATTGACACAAGCCCCTGAAATTGATGCCGGCGTGGTCTGGTATGGCTGCCCACCGCTCGAATACATTGATGCCAGCAAAATTCAGGCACCGCTGCAAGCCCATTGGGCGACGCAAGACCAGTTTTTCACGATCGACACCATCGACGCGCTGGAAGAAAAACTCAAAGCCGCCGGCACCGGTTTCGAGTTTCACCGCTATTTGGCGCACCACGCGTTTGCCAACGAGACCGCGGTTGGGCCGGGGCGCATCCCGGCGACGCAATACGACCCGGTGTGGGCGCAGCAAGCCTGGGACCGAACCCTGCGTTTCTTCGGTCGGCACTTGGGATGATCGGCTATTGCATGGACTTGGTCTCACCCAAAGCGCTATGACATGAACACGACTTTTGACTACATCATCATCGGTGCTGGTACCGCTGGCTGCCTGCTGGCCAACCGGCTCAGCGCCAAGCCCAACCAACGCGTGCTGCTGATCGAAGCCGGCGGCCAGGACGACTACCACTGGATTCACATTCCGGTGGGCTACCTGTACTGCATTGGCAACCCGCGCACCGACTGGCTCTACAAGACCGAGCCCGATGCCGGCCTGAACGGACGCACGCTGCGCTACCCGCGCGGCAAAACGCTGGGCGGCTGCAGCAGCATCAACGGCATGATTTACATGCGCGGCCAAGCGCGTGACTACGATGCCTGGGCGCAGCTCACGGGTGACGATGACTGGCGCTGGGAACACTGCTTGCCGGATTTCATGCAGCATGAGAGTCACTACAAATTAGATAGCTATTCACGCAATGAAATAAAGGGTTACAGCCCTGACAGGCTTAAAACATTCAGCCAGTTTCATGGTGCCGGTGGCGAATGGCGGGTAGAAAAGCAGCGCTTGCGCTGGGACATTCTGGATGCCTTTGCACAGGCCGCGCAGCAGGCAGGCATACCCGCCACCGACGACTTCAACCAGGGCGACAACGAAGGCGTTGGCTACTTCGAGGTCAACCAGAAGCGCGGCTGGCGCTGGAACACTGCCAAGGCGTTTTTGCGCCCGGTATGTGCCAGCCGACCAAATTTTGAGCTGTGGACGCAGGCGCAAGTGGCCAAGCTGGTGATCGAACGTCAAGCCGACGGCGGCCTGCGTTGCACCGGGGTGCAGGTGCGCAAAAACGGCCAGATGGTCAGTGCCAGCGCCACCGGTGAAGTGATTTTGAGTGCTGGCAGCATTGGTTCGCCACAGATCTTGCAGCTCTCGGGCATTGGGCCGGGCGCGTTGCTGCAACAGCATGGCATTGGCGTGCTGCATGACGCGCCCGGGGTGGGGGCCAATTTGCAGGACCATTTGCAGATTCGCACCGTGTTCAAGGTGCAGGGGGTCAAAACGCTCAATGTGATGGCCAACTCGCTGTGGGGCAAGGCGGCCATTGGGCTGGAATACGCCCTCAAGCGCAGTGGCCCGATGAGCATGGCACCCAGCCAGCTCGGGGCGTTTACCCGCAGCGATCCGGCCCAGCCCTACCCGAACATCGAATACCACGTGCAGCCGCTGAGCCTGGATGCCTTTGGCGAGCCGCTGCACAGCTTTGCGGCGTTTACCGCCAGCGTGTGCAACCTGAACCCGACCAGTCGCGGTAGCGTGCAGATCAAGTCGGGCGACTTCAGCGTGGCCCCGGCCATTGCGCCCAACTACCTCAGCACCGAGGCAGACCGCAAGGTGGCAGCCGACTCCTTGCGTTTGACGCGCCGGATCGTGGCGCAACCAGCGCTGGCCAACTACCAGCCCGATGAATTCAGGCCGGGCGTGCAGTTCCAGACCGACGACGAGCTGGCCCGGCTGGCCGGCGACATCGCCACCACCATTTTTCACCCGGTCGGCACCACCCCAATGGGCCGCGCGGCTGCCCCGTTGGCGGTGCTGGATTCGAAACTGCGGGTGCGTGGCCCCGGCGGCTTGATTGCCGGTTTGCGCGTGGTCGATGCAGGTGCGATGCCCAACATCACCAGCGGCAACACCAATTCACCGGTGCTGATGATGGCTGAGAAGGCGGCGCGCTGGATTGCGCAAGACGCTGGTGCCAAATGAAGACAAGCGTGTGTCAAGGCCGCGTCGCCCAAGGGTAAACGCCAAAAGGGTATGTCCGGATGGTTTTACCGAGCCCATGGGCTTACAGTTCACCCATCACTTGCAGACCAACAGTCTGTTCAAGCTGAAAGGCCCCAGGAGATCGACCCGCAGTGGTCAGACAAAAAAAGACAAAGCACCGGCTCACCCCCGGTGCTTTTTTAATTTATAAGCCAAATTGGCTTCTAGCCCAGGTGGAATAAGCGCAAGCAGCTATATATTTGATAGCGTTTTGATGCCGTGACGAATGCGACAATAGCCACATGGAATTGCTCATTGTCTCGGTCGCCTCGCTGTTTGCCGGCTTTGTCGATTCGATTGTGGGCGGCGGCGGACTGATTTTGGTGCCGGCCCTGTTTGCCACTTTTCCCGCTGCGCACCCGGCCACGCTGTTTGGCACCAACAAGGGTGCATCCGTCTGGGGCACTGGCTTTGCCACTTGGCAGTACAGCCGACAGGTGCAGATGCGTTGGGCTGCACTGCTGCCGGCCGCCGGGGCCGGGCTGCTGACGTCATTTGCCGGGGCCTGGTTGGTCACTGTGGTGTCACCCGATTTTTTGCGCAAGGTGTTGCCCTTTGTATTGCTGCTGGTGCTGGGCTACACGCTGGCCAAAAAGGAACTGGGCCGCACCCATGCACCGCAGTATTCGGGTTTGCAAGAGCAGTTGGTTGCCGCTGGCATTGGCGCGGTGATCGGGTTTTACGACGGGTTTTTTGGTCCGGGCACCGGCAGCTTTCTGGTGTTTTTGTTTGTGCGCGTGCTGGGCTACGATTTTTTGAGTGCGTCGGCTGCGGCCAAGCTGGTCAACACTGCCACCAACCTGTCAGCGCTGGCGCTGTTCATTGCCAAGGGGCATATCTGGTGGCATTTTGTGCTGGCCATGGCGGTGGCCAATGTGCTGGGCAGTTTGCTGGGCACGCGCCTGGCGCTCAAGCATGGCACCGGCTTTGTGCGCGGGGTGTTTTTGCTGGTGGTCAGCGCGCTGATTCTGAAGACAAGTTTTGATGCCTTCCTGCGTTAGTTCGTTATCATTCGTGATCGCTGAAATTACCTTGAGTACAAAAATGGCCGTGCGGTATTCACAATCAAAAGAAAAAAGTGCCGAGTTGCTGCGAGTTGTTTTGACACGCATGGGCCAGCATGACGCGGCGTTCAACCCCACCACCTTCACTGTCTGGTTTGAGCATGTGGCAGGTATCAATGCGCGCTTGTCCAAAGCGGTGGAAGAGCTATCGAAGACGCAGCCCCGCCTAGGTGATGCCGATGTGCTGTACCTGTACCAGTCCTTTGTGGCCGATGTCGATCCGCAGGCCATGCAGCGCATTGGCGGCGAGTTGCAGCACATGATGCAAACCATGGCTGATGCCGCATCGCGCGCCGGCAATCAGGCGGGTGAGTTTGGTGCGGAACTGGAGACCATGGCGACGAATCTTCAAAGCGCCAGTGAAAAAATGATGACCCCCGTCATCGCGCAAGCCATTGAGGGCACCGCCCGTATGCGCAGTTCGGCGCTGGCGTTGGAGTCCGAAGTCAAAAGCAACCAGCTTGAGATGTGGCGTTTGCAAAGCGAATTGTTACGGGCGCGTGACGAGTCTTTGCGCGATGCGCTCACCCTGGTTCTCAACCGCAAGGGCTTTGATCTGAAGCTGGCCGAAATGCTGGTACAGCCGTGTGCGCTTGGGTGCGTGCACGGGATGGCTATGTTCGACATAGACCATTTCAAGAGCGTTAACGATACCCACGGGCATGTGATGGGGGACAGGGTGTTGCAGGCACTCGGTGAGGTGTTGCGCAGTTGCGTGCCTGACAGTTCATCAGCCAGCGTGGCGCGTTATGGTGGCGAAGAGTTTGCCGCATTGCTGCCTGACAGCACGCCAGAGCTCTGCCTGAAGCTGGCCGAACTGGTGCGCGTGCGCACCAAAGCGCTGAAAGTTCGTGACCGGCGCACCCAGGAGGTGGTGCTGACCGTGACCATTTCAGGGGGCGTGGCTTTGCTGCAAGAGGGTGATGATGCGCAAACGCTGACGGCGCGGGCCGATGCCGCCCTGTACAAGTCCAAGCAAACCGGGCGCGACCGTGTTACCTGCGCGTAGCCGCACTGGCGGCGGCACTGGCAGGGGGTGAAGCAGGCGCTGCCTCTGCTGCGCCACGTGGCCACGGCACTTCTGTGGCGAGGCGCGGTTTGCCGATGGGTGCCGAGGCTTGACCTTTGCTGACAGCCTCAAGGTCTTCTTCGCTGGGGTATTGGCCCAGCAACCAGTAATCAAAGGCGCGACGGGCAATCGGTGCCGCCGATGTTGAGCCAAAACCAGCATTTTCGACAATCACCGCCAGCGCAATTTTGGGGTCATCCGCCGGCGCAAAAGCAATGTAGAGGGAGTGGTCGCGTTTGCGCTCTTCCATGCGGGCCGCGTTGTATTTCTCGTTTTTGCCCAGCGTGACGGCTTGCGCAGTGCCGGTCTTGCCACCGCTGAGGTAAGCGGTCCCGGCAAACACCCGGGTGGAGGTGCCTTGCTGAGTTACCCCCACCATGGCGCGGCGAATGATGTCGACATGCTCGGGCTTGTAACCCAGGTCTTCAGTTGGTGCCGGGGCGATGGGCATGTTCACGCGGGTATGGGCATCCTGCGCGGCGATGGCCAGTTGCGGCTTGTGCTTGATGCCACCATTGGCCATGATGGCCGTGGCCTGGGCCAGTTGCAGCATGGTGAAACTGTTGTAGCCTTGCCCAATGCCCAGCGAGATGGTTTCCCCGGCATACCATTTTTTTTGTTCCGGGCGTTTGTAATAAGCGCGCTTCCAGGCGGTGCTGGGCAGCACGCCGTGCACCTCACCGTTGATGTCGATGCCGGTGATCTGGCCAAAGCCCAGCGGCTTCATGAAGTCGTGCATGGCATCCACGCCGAGTTCATTGGCCAGCGAATAAAAATAGACGTTGCTGGACTCCACAATGGCCCGGTGCATGTCCATGATGCCGCCCTTTTCATTTTCGGGGCTGCCAAAGCGGTGGCCACCAAACATGAAAAAGCCCGGGTCATTGATCAGCGTGGCAGCTGAGCGCTTGCCGGTCTGCAGGGCCGCCATGGCCATGAAGGGCTTGTAAGTGGAGCCCGCCGGGTAGGTGCCGCGCAGCGCCCGGTTGAGCAGCGGCTTGTCAATGGATTCGTTGAGCGCTTGCCAGCTTTCCTGGTCAATGCCTTCTACAAACAGGTTCGGATCAAAAGTGGGTTTGCTGACAAAGGCCAGCACTTCGCCGGTCTTGGGGTCGAGTGCCACAAGTGCCCCGCGGCGCTCGCCATACATGTCTTCGATCAGCTTTTGCAGCTTGATGTCAATGGACAGCTTGATGGTGTTGCCCGGGGTGGATGGCTGGCTGGTCAGGCGCCGGGTAGCGCGTCCGCCAGCGGAGGTCTCCATGGCATCAACGCCGGTGGTGCCGTGCAACTGCGCCTCAAAGCTTTGCTCAATGCCGAGCTTGCCGATGTACTCGGTGCCGCGGTAGTTGGCCGGGTCGTCGGATTCTTCGAGCTGCTCTTTTTCGGCTGTGTTGATGCGCCCGATGTAGCCAATCACATGGCTGGCCAGCTCACCATACGGGTAGCTGCGAAACAAGCGGGCCTTGATGTCCACACCTGGAAAACGGTAGCGCTGGGCGGCAAATTTGGCCACCTCCACATCGGTGAGGCGACTGCGCAGTGGCAGCGACTCAAAACTTTTGCCTTCCTCACGCAGCTTTTTAAACCGCTTGCGGTCGCGTGGGCTGATGTCAAGCACCTGCGAGAGTTCGTTGATGGTTTGCTCCAGGTTGGCCACTTTCGAGGGTGTCACCTCCAATGTGTAAGCCGAATAATTGGAAGCCAGCACAATGCCGTTGCGGTCCAGAATCAGGCCCCGGTTGGGCACGATGGGAACAATGGCCGTGCGGTTGCTTTCAGCCTGGGCGCGCAAATCGTCATGGCGTATGACCTGCAGGTAAAACAGGCGCGCCGCGACCAGACCAAAACACACCACCACCACCACGCTGGCCACCAGCACGCGCAGCCGAAAGCGCGCCAATTCAGCCTGAACGTTGCGAATGACGGTCATACCAGGTCAGAGCGGCCGGTTGGCATCAGGGTCAGGAGCTTGGCGCTGCGGCAGCAATAGCAGCACACTGACTGCGGGCCACAGCAGTGCCTCCAGTATCGGGGCCAGCAACATCAACCATCCGGGGAAATCGTCCCCGGCAAGCAGGCGAAGGCCGAGTGTCAGCGCGTGCGCTACGGCAAACAGGGGCAGCACCTGGGCGGCCTGACTGGGCACGCTGAACCACAGCAGGCGGCGATGAATGCCGATGGCCAAAAAACTCAAGACGGTATAGGCCAGCGCATGTTGGCCCAATAGTGCACTCTGGTGCACATCCATGATCAGGCCCAGCACGAAAGCGGTGCCGACACCCACCCGCTGCGGCTGGTGAATAGTCCAGAACAGCAGAACCAGCGCCACCATGTCGGGCAGCCAGGTGGCGCGCCCCCACAGCCCCATGTTGAGCAGCATGTTCAACGCCAGCGCGGTCAGCAGGCTGGTTCCGATGAACAGCGGACTGACGGGCAACAGCAGTTGCTGACCGCGTGGCATGATCATGGTTTGGTCCCTTTTTTGACCGCGGGTGCTGCTGCTTGGAGCTCTGGCTGGGGCGGAGCTGGCCCGGCGAGCGGTTGCAGTACCAGCACGTGCAGACTGCCTGCCGCGCTTGCCACCGGTGTGCAGCTGATGCGGGCGAAAGCCGAATCAGCCCGGCGCTCAATGTTGGTGACACGGGCAACCGGCAGGCCTGGTGGGTAGACCCCATCCACCCCGCTGGTGGTGAGCAGGTCGCCCGCCTGCATGTCCACATGGGCATCCATGAAGCGAATCTCAAGCGTGCCGCCGCTCCCGGCGGAGTCGCCAAACACCATGCCGCGCACACCGCTGCGCGCGTTGAGCACCGGAATGGCCAGATTGCGGTCGGTCAGCAAGGTGACTTCACTGACCATCGGGTAGACGCGGGTTACCTGTCCCAGAATGCCCGCCTCATCCAGCACGGGTGCGCCGACCTGCACGGCAGCCAGTGAGCCCTTGTCAATGATGACTTTGCGGGTGTAGGGGTCGGCGGCATCGTAGACCACCTGGGCGGCCAGCGCCGGGCTGTTGATGCGCGCGCGCATGTCCAGCAGCGCGCGAAGGCGGGTGTTTTCCAGTGCCAGTTGTTCAACTTGTTGGGCGCGCTGGGATTGCAGCCCCAGTTGGTATTGCGCTGCGGCCTCTTTGGTTTGGGATGTGCTGAGCGTCTCAAAATGCTGGCTCGCGTCACGGCTCCAGACCACCGGGCGCATTATCAGCCATTGCAGCGGGTAAAGCACCGAAGCAATGGTGGTGCGCAGCGGCTGCGCGACCCGAAAACGTGTGTCTGCCACCATCAGCAGCACCGCAAAAACGCCAAAGAAAACCAGTTTCGACAGGGCCGATGGCCCCTGTCTGAAAAACGGGGGAGGTGTGCCGTCCAGCGTACCCAGTGGCATCGCTGCGCTGCCTGCTTATTCGCTGGTAAAAATGGAGCCCAGGCGATCCATTTGTTCCAGTGCCATGCCGCACCCGCGCACCACGCAGGTCAGCGGGTCTTCAGCCACCAGCACCGGCAGGCCGGTTTCTTCAGCCAGCAGGCGGTCCAGGTCGCGCAACAGCGCGCCGCCGCCGGTGAGCATCATGCCGCGGTCGGCAATGTCGGCACCCAACTCGGGGGGGGTTTGTTCCAGTGCGTTTTTGACGGCCGACACAATGTTGTTGATCGGGTCGGTCAGGGCTTCGAGGATTTCGTTGCTGGAAATCGTGAAGCTGCGCGGCACGCCCTCGGACAGGTTGCGCCCGCGCACTTCCATTTCGCGCACTTCGCTGCCCGGGAATGCTGAGCCGATGTTTTTCTTGATCGCCTCAGCCGTGGGCTCGCCAATCAGCATGCCGTAATTGCGACGGATGTAGTTGATGATGGCATCGTCAAAACGGTCGCCACCGACGCGCACGCTGCCTTTGTAAACCATGCCGCCGAGGGAGATGACGCCCACTTCGGTGGTGCCGCCGCCAATGTCGACCACCATGGAGCCCTGCGCCTCGGATACCGGCAGGCCAGCGCCGATGGCCGCTGCCATGGGCTCTTCAATCAGGTAAACATCGCTGGCGCCAGCACCCAGCGCGCTTTCGCGGATGGCCCGGCGCTCGACTTGGGTGGAGCCGCAGGGCACGCAAATGATGATGCGCGGACTGGGGCGAAAAATGGAGCGCGGGTGCACCATCTTGATGAATTGCTTGAGCATTTGCTCAGTTACCGTGAAGTCGGCAATCACGCCGTCTTTCATGGGGCGGATGGCTTCGATGTTGCCGGGCACCTTGCCCAGCATCGCCTTGGCTTCTTTGCCAACGGCTTGAATGGTCTTCTTGCCTTGCGGACCGCCTTCATGGCGAATCGCCACGACGGACGGTTCATCAAGCACAATGCCCTTGTCGCGGACGTAAATCAGGGTGTTGGCCGTACCCAGGTCGATGGCCAGGTCAGTGGAGAAATACTGACGGAATGCTCCAAACATTGCTTAATCCTCTCGGGCACACGCGGCGCTTCGGCCGGCATGTCGCCCTGTAACGTGTTCAAAAATGGTGGTTTTGCGGCTAAAAACCGCTGGCGGCCGTGTGGCTGCGCAAAGGCAGGATAATACCCTATCGCCTGTGCATAACTGCCCGTTCGGCCTAAGTTTGCCTTTGTTTTACACCCTGTTTCGATCGAGGAAATTATGTCTTTGACCCCCGCTGACATTGACCGGCTGGCCCATTTGGCCCGGTTAGGCCTGAAAGCCGATGAGCGTGCGCGCATGTGTGCGCAACTCAACGATTTTTTTGGTATTGTCGAAAAAATACGCGCCATTGACACCACCGGCATCACGCCGCTGGCGCACCCGGTGGATGTGATGGGCGAGATTGCGTTGCGACTGCGCGACGATGTGGCCACTGAGCCCAATAACCGTTCGGCCAATCAGCGCAGTGCCCCGGCTGTCGAAAATGGGCTGTTCCTGGTGCCCAGGGTGATTGAATAAACCTGACAAAATTCCATCATGACGCAAATTTCAACTGATCTGCATGATCTGACGGTGGCCCAACTGGCCATGCAACTGCGCGAACGCAAGGTTTCGAGTGTCGAGGCGGCGCAGCATTTTTTGGCGCGAGCCCAGTCGCACGCTGGCCTTGGCGCGTTTTTGGATACATCTGAAGTAGTGACGCTGACCCAGGCGCGCGCGGCAGACGCCCGGCTGGCCGCAGGCACGGCGGGTGCGCTTGAAGGCGTACCAATCGCGCACAAGGATATTTTTGTCACCAAAGACTTTGTCTCTACCGCCGGCTCGAAGATGCTGGCGGGCTACCGTTCGCCTTTTGATGCCACGGTAGTGGCGCGCCTGGCGGCCGCCGGTGCCGTGACGCTGGGCAAGCTCAATTGTGATGAATTTGCCATGGGCTCGGCCAATGAAAACTCGGCTTTTGGCCCGGTTAAAAACCCTTGGGACATGACCCGCACGCCGGGCGGCTCATCGGGTGGCAGTGCCGCCGCGGTAGCCGCGCGCCTGACACCAGCGGCGACTGGCACTGACACCGGCGGTTCGATTCGCCAGCCGGCTTCGTTTTGCGGCATCACCGGCATCAAACCAACCTACGGTCGTGCCTCGCGTTATGGCATGGTGGCTTTCGCGTCCAGCCTGGACCAAGCCGGACCGATGGCACGCACCGCCGAAGATTGCGCTTTGCTGCTGTCTGCCATGTGCGGGCCTGATGTCGATCGGGATTCGACCTCATTGGAACTGCCGGTTGAAAATTTCAGTCTAGGGCTAAATGCCTCGCTGGAGGGTTTGCGCATTGGTGTGCCGACCGAATTTTTTGGCGAGGGACTGGCCGCTGACGTGCGTGCAGCGGTCGATGCCGCCTTGAAACAATACCAAGCGCTGGGTGCCAAACTGGTGCCGATTTCCTTGCCACGCACCGAACTGTCGATCCCGGTTTACTACATCATTGCACCGGCTGAAGCGTCGAGCAATTTGAGTCGTTTTGATGGGGTTAAATTTGGCCACCGCGCCAAGCAGTACACCGACCTCAACGACATGTACCTGCAAACCCGCGATGAGGGCTTTGGCGACGAGGTCAAGCGCCGCATCATGATTGGCACTTACGTTCTTTCACACGGCTACTACGATGCCTATTACCTGCAAGCACAGAAAATTCGCCGCATGATTGCCGACGATTTCCAGCAAGCGTTCAAGCTGTGTGACGTCATCGCCGGGCCAGTGGCACCCACGGTGGCATGGAAGCTCGGTGGCCATGGCAATGACCCGCTGGCCGATTACCTAGCCGATATTTTCACCTTGCCAGCCTCACTGGCTGGCTTGCCCGGCATGAGTGTGCCAGTCGGTTTTGGTGTTGACCATATGCCGGTCGGCTTGCAACTGATCGGCAACTACCTGAGCGAGGCGCGCCTGCTCAATGTGGCGCACCGCTTTCAGCAAGCGACTGACTGGCACACCGCCTGCCCGCAAGGAATCTGACCATGAACATTGCTGTCCAAGATAAAAAAACTGCATCAAGCAAATCACTGCTGGTGCAAGGCTACGAAGTGGTCATCGGTTTTGAAACGCATGCCCAGTTGTCAACGCAATCCAAAATTTTCAGCCGCGCATCAACGGCCTTTGGTGCCGAGCCCAACACGCAGGCTTGCGCGGTGGACTTGGCGCTGCCTGGCACCCTGCCGGTGATGAACAAAGGCGCGGTCGAACGGGCGATCGAATTGGGCCTGGCGCTTGGCTCGCACATAGCGGAGCGCAGCATTTTTGCCCGCAAAAACTACTTTTATCCCGACCTGCCCAAGGGCTACCAGATCAGCCAATTTGAAATTCCGGTGGTGCAGGGCGGAACCGTCGAGTTTTACCTCGGCGATGAAAAAAAGTCGGTTCGACTGGTGCGGGCTCATCTGGAAGAAGATGCCGGCAAGTCCTTGCATGAAGACTTCATCGGACAAACCGGCATTGACCTGAACCGCGCGGGCACGCCGTTGCTTGAAATCGTCACCGAGCCTGACATGCGCTCCAGTGCCGAGGCAGTGGCTTACGCCAAAGAACTGCACAAAATCGTCACCTGGATCGGCATTTGCGATGGCAACATGCAAGAGGGCAGCTTCAGGTGTGATGCCAATGTGTCGGTGCGCAAACCCGGTGCTGAGTTGGGCACGCGTCGCGAGATCAAAAACCTCAACAGTTTCAAGTTCATGCAGCAAGCCATTGACTATGAGATTCGCTGGCAGATTGAAGAAATTGAAGACGGCCGGGCCATTCAGCAAGCCACCGTGCTGTTCAACGCCGATACCGGCGAGACCCGCGCCATGCGCAGCAAGGAAGATGCCGCCGACTACCGTTACTTTCCCGATCCGGATTTGCCACCGCTGGTGGTTTCCAGAGACTGGGTTGAGCGGGTGCGCGCTGGCATGACCGAGCTGCCACGTGTCATGGCTGCACGTTTGGTGGCAACCCATGGTTTATCAGAATATGATGCCGCAGCCCTTACCCAGAGCCGCGAGGTTGCTGCGTATTTTGAAGCAGCCACTGCGGCTTGCGGGCAAGCCAAACTGGTTGGCAACTGGATCATGGGCGAGGTGTCGCGCAGACTGAACGCGGCTGAAGCCGACATCGGTGCCTGCCCGGTGTCACCCGCGCAATTGGCGCAACTGATTGGTCGCATCGCAGATGGCACCATTTCCAACAATGCCGCGCGTCAAGTCATGGATGAGCTGTGGCTTGAACCACAAGCTCAGGTTGACGCGGTCATCGAGGCCAAAGGCCTCAAGCAGATGAACGACTCCGGCGCACTGGAAAAAATCGTCGATACGGTGTTGGCGGCGAACCCGAAAAATGTCGAAGAGTACCGTGCTGGAAATGCCAAGGCGCTCAACGCGTTGGTCGGGCAAATCATGAAAGGCAGTCAGGGCAAAGCCAATCCGCAACAGGTCAATGAGCTGTTGCGCCAGAAGCTGGCACCCTGATACTGGTTTTTGAGATTAGTGGGGCGTGGCTGATGCCATACCCCACAGAGGTTTGAGGCGCAGCAATTCTTCGTCAAAACGGTTGTTGATGCGTTTGATTTCGCGGTCTTGTTCAGCCAGAAAACGTCCCTGCGCCGCCAAGCTGTCATTGACCTCACCGGTTTGTCGTTGCAATTTGGCCGGTGCCAGACTTGGGTTTTTTTGATAGAACGCCATCTCGTCAGTCAATTTAGCTCTTTCCTTGAGTAATTGAGTAACCCGCGTGATCGCCGCTTGCTTGACGATGTCGACATTTGCAAGCGCGGTGGCGCGTTCCTTTTCGTGCGCCATCGGATTGGGGTAACGAATCAACAGCGCCCGATCGCGCTTTTTTTCTTCGTCCTGGCGCAAACGTGCGGCCCGCTCAGCTTTGTTTTTTTCTTCCAGCACGCTGCGTTCTTGTGCCGTCAGCGTTGGGCCAATTTTCCCTTTAATGGTGCCGCTGGGGTTCAGAATGGTCTGCTCGCGGTCGCGACATTCCATGATCGGGCGGTCCGAGGTCAGCTTGCGACCCTTGGCATCGATGCATGTGTAAATTTGTTGCTCGGAGGGTGTTGATGACGGTGTTTGGGCCGTGCCCAGGCCGCAGGCCAGCCCGCCGACCATCAGCCCCAAAATGCCGCGCAAGCAGGGGTTCATGACCCGTTTACGCCGTAACGTTCGCGGTAGGCCAGTACGCGCTGCTGTGCATCGGCCAGGCCGGGCACGCTGTGCTTGGACAGGTAAGTCATCAAATCGTCAAGCCGGGCAATGGCGCACACCTGCAGCCCCAGTTGCTGCTGAACATATTGAACTGCGCTGTGGTTGACATCCTGACCGCCTTCAGTGGCTTTTTCTTGTCGGTCCAGCGCGATGACGACGGCATGCGCTGTGGCACCGGCGGCCTGAATCAGGGCGATGGATTCGCGCACGGCGGTGCCTGCCGACATCACATCATCGACGATCAGTACCCGGCCTTTGAGCGGCGCGCCGACCAGCGAGCCGCCTTCGCCGTGGTCTTTGGCTTCCTTGCGGTTGTAGGCAAACGGCTTGTTGTAGCCGAGCCGGGCCAACTCCACGGCCAGCGCCGCACCCAATGGAATGCCTTTGTAGGCCGGTCCAAAAATCATGTCGAACTCAATGCCACTGGCCAGCAGGCGCTGCGCATAAAATTGTGCCAAGCGGCCCAGTTTGGCACCGTCGTCAAACAGACCGGCGTTGAAAAAATAGGGGCTCAGGCGACCCGCCTTGGTTTTAAATTCACCAAAGCGCAACACGCCACAATCCACCGCAAACTGCACAAATTCCAGCGCCAGCACGTTCTGAGCCGGGCTTTGAGTCGTTTGCATGTCAACACGCTTTGTCATGGGAAATTCCTTGTTCACTTTAACCAGTCTGAACCTCAACGGCATCCGCTCCGCCACCAGCAAAGGTCTGGCGGCATGGATTACCCAAGCTGCGCCTGATTGTATTTGTGTGCAAGAGGTCAAAGCGCAACACGCCGATGTTCAGGGCAAGTTTGAGCAGTTAGCCGGACTGCAAGGGTACTTCCATTTTGCCGAGAAAAAAGGCTACTCGGGCGTGGGTATTTATACCCGAGCGCAACCCAGCGATGTGATTGTCGGCTTTGGTGTGCCTGAATTTGATGCCGAGGGGCGCTATGTGGAGTTGCGGTTTGACACGCCCAGCGCCAAAAAATCCATCATCAGTTGCTATTTTCCGAGTGGTTCTTCAGGAGAAGTTCGCCAGCAGGCCAAGTTCAGGTTTCTGGCCGCCATGTACCCGCATCTGCAAAGTTTGAAGCGAGAGCGTGAGTTTATTTTGTGCGGCGATGTGAACATTGCACACCAGCAAATTGACTTGAAAAACTGGAAGAGCAATCAAAAAAATAGTGGTTTCTTGCCTGAGGAGCGTGCCTGGATGAGCCTGCTGTTGAGCGAAGCCGGCCTGATCGATGTCTACCGCCAGCTTCATCCCAACGCCACCGATGAGGCCTACACCTGGTGGAGCAACCGCGGCCAGGCTTATGCCAAAAATGTCGGGTGGCGGTTGGACTACCATTTGGCGACTCCTGCAGTGGCCGCGGCGGCGCGCTCGGTGCACATTTACAAGGGCGAAAAATTCTCCGACCATGCGCCGGTTACGGTGACTTATGCAATTTAAGTGGTGGGCCTTCATGCTGCAATAGGTGCAAATACCATTAGCCAATGTCAATGAACGATCCAATCGCCACTGCGCCGCACCGCAGCTGGCTCGCCACTTTCAAGGTTTACCTGGAGCCGCCCACGCTGCGCATGCTGCTGCTGGGTTTTTCAGCGGGGCTGCCGTTGCTGCTGGTGCTCGGAACCCTGAGTTTCTGGCTGCGCGAAGCCGGCATTGACCGCACCACCATTGGCTATTTGAGTTGGGTCGGGTTGGCTTATGCCTTCAAGTGGGTTTGGGCACCGCTGGTCGACCGGCTGCCGATTCCGCTGCTGACGCGTTGGCTGGGGCGCAGGCGCAGCTGGTTACTGCTGTCGCAGCTGGCAATCATGTTGGGCTTGGTGGCTATGAGTTTCAACGACCCGCAGGTGGCGCTCACCCCGGTGGTTTGGGGCGCGCTGGCGGTGGCGTTTGGCTCGGCCACGCAAGACATTGCACTGGATGCTTTTCGCATTGAGTCGGCTGATGTGGACCGCCAGGCCGCAATGGCAGCCTCGTACCAGACCGGTTACCGGTTGGCGATGATCTGGGCTGGCGCTGGTGTGCTGTGGCTGGCCGCCCGCGCCCAGGGTGCTGATGTGACGGTCTACCAACATAGCGCCTGGCACAC
>JBBQLQ010000075.1:0-16506 GCA_038328055.1 Burkholderiales bacterium | reverse complement strand
TAACAAAGACAAGCGCCCCAAGCGCCCCGCACAAAACCTGCTGTTCAAGCGCAAGCGCTTTTGCCGTTTCACGGTAACCGGCGTTGAAGAAATCGACTACAAGGACATTGATACCTTGCGTGATTTCATTGCTGAAAACGGCAAAATCATTCCCGCACGCCTGACTGGCACCCGTGCCATTTTTCAGCGTCAGCTCAACACAGCCATCAAGCGCGCGCGCTTCCTTGCCATGTTGCCCTACAGCGATCAGCACAAGATCTAAGGACTACGACCATGCAAATCATTCTGCTCGATAAGGTGGTGAACCTTGGTAACCTGGGTGAAGTCGTCCGTGTTAAAGACGGTTACGCCCGCAATTTTCTGATCCCGACAGGTCGCGCGCGTCGCGCCACAGCGGTTGCCAAACAAGAGTTTGAAGCACGCCGTGCCGAACTCGAAAAGGCTGCTGCTGCCAAGCATGCGCAATCTCAGGCTGTCGGCGAAAAGCTCGCCGGCCTGGTTTGCAAACTGACCCAAAAGGCCGGTGTCGATGGCCGTTTGTTTGGTTCTGTGACCAATGCCGACATCGCCGAAGAGCTGACCAAGATGGGCTTTGCGGTTGCCAAAGCGCAAGTGCGTATGCCTAACGGCCCGATCAAGATCGTCAGTGACAGCACCGTCAGTGTTGCGTTGCACACAGACGTGGTGGTTGACATCACGGTGTCGGTTTACGGCGAAACCGCCTAACTGACTCAAGCCCTCATCTGAAAGCCGCCAGGTGCAAGCCTTGGCGGCTTTTGCTTTTTTGCGATGGCTGTGTAATTGAAGTATTTGCACAGCTTGTGCACAGGTTTTACTTGGTTTTCCCCCAGCTTTTCACTCGACACATTGGTTCGCCCGGCTTAGCATGCAAGGCGTGAAGGAAACATCCATGTCTGCTGTACTCTCTGTTTTGAATGACGAACCCGGCCTTGACCGTCAGGTGGCCCAACTGCGTATTCCGCCGCACTCGATTGAGGCCGAGTCCAGCGTATTGGGCGGCTTGCTGCTGGACAACGCGGCCTGGGATCGGGTCAGTGATGTGCTTACCGAGCAGGACTTTTACCGCTACGAGCATCGTGCGGTGTTCGCGGCCATGAGTGTGCTGATCAATGGCTCCAAACCGGCGGATGTGATCACCGTGTACGAGCAGTTGCAAAGCTCCGGTAAGGCCGAAGAGATTGGCGGCCTGAGTTATCTCAATGCGCTGGCGCAGTACGTGCCCAGTGCCGGCAATATCCGCCGTTATGCCGAAATCGTGCGCGACCGCTCTATTTTGCGCAAGCTGGTGTCCACCAGCGAAGAGATTTCTGCCAATGCGTTCAACCCCAAAGGCCGCCCGGTGGCTTCCATTCTGGATGAAGCAGAACAAAAAATCTTCAACATCGGCGAGGAAGGCGCACGCACCAAACAGGGTTTTCAGACCATGGACACGCTGGTGGTCGAATTGCTCGACCGGGTGCAGGAAATGGCCGACAACCCCAATGATGTCACTGGTGTGCCCACGGGTTTTTATGACCTGGATCGCATGACGGCAGGTTTTCAGGGGGGTGATCTGATTGTGCTGGCTGCGCGCCCATCAATGGGCAAGACTGCGCTGGCGATCAACATTGCTGAGCATGTGGCGCTCAATGAAGGTTTGCCGGTCGCTGTTTTCTCAATGGAAATGGGTGCCGCCCAGCTGGCGGTGCGCATTGTTGGTTCGATTGGCCGCATTGATCAGGGTCATCTGCGCACCGGCAAACTGACCGACGACGAATGGCCGCGTTTAACCGAGGCGATTGAAAAGTTGCGCACCATTTCCCTGCATATTGATGAATCTGCTGGGTTGACATCGAGTGAGCTCCGCGCCAACGCCCGCAGGCTGTCACGCCAATGTGGGCAACTGGGCTTGATTGTCGTGGACTACCTGCAGCTGATGAGCGGCTCCAGTGGCGGTGATGGTGAAAACCGGGCCACCGAGCTGGGTGAAATATCCCGGGGCTTGAAAATGCTGGCCAAAGAGCTGAAATGCCCGGTCATGGCACTGTCTCAGTTGAACCGAAGCGTCGAGACGCGCCCTGACAAACGCCCCATGATGAGTGACCTGCGCGAATCGGGTGCTATCGAGCAAGATGCCGACATCATCATGTTCATCTACCGTGACGAGTACTACACCAAGGATGCCTGCAAAGAGCCGGGCGTGGCCGAGGTCATCATCGCCAAGCAGCGTAATGGCCCCACGGGCGTAGTCAAACTGGCCTTCCTGAACAAGATCACCAAGTTTGAATCGCTGGCCTCCGGGGCCAGCGGAGATTTTTGAGGCATTGTGGGACAGACCAAGGCTACAGGAGCGCAGCGAGTGAGCTTGCTCTGTCCCCAACTGATTGTCAGATGTTGGATGTCCGCATTGTGGGACAGACCAAGGCTACAGGAGCGCAGCGCGGGTTCATGAGGCAGAGCGGCTACAGCACCTCGCTGGCAAAGTCTGCCAAGCGTGAGCGCTCACCGCGCGCTAGCGTGATGTGGCCACTGTGCTGCCAGCCCTTGAATTTGTCCACCGCGTAAGTCAGACCCGACGAGCCTTCGGTCAGGTATGGCGTGTCAATCTGGGCAATGTTGCCCATGCAGACGATCTTGGTGCCCGGCCCGGCCCGGGTGATCAGGGTTTTCATCTGCTTGGGTGTCAAATTCTGAGCCTCGTCAATGATGACGTATTTGTTCAGGAAGGTGCGCCCGCGCATGAAGTTCATGCTCTTGATTTTGATGCGGCTGCGAATCAGCTCGTTGGTGGCCGCGCGCCCCCATTCACCGGCGTTGGAGTCGGTTTTGCCCAGCACTTCCAGGTTGTCATCGAGTGCGCCCATCCAGGGCCCCATTTTTTCTTCTTCGGTGCCCGGCAAAAAGCCAATGTCTTCACCCACGCTGACGGTGGCGCGGGTCACGATGATTTCGGTGTAGCGCCGCTCATCGAGCACTTGTGTCAGCCCTGACGCCAGTGCCATCAGGGTTTTGCCGGTGCCTGCCGTGCCGGTGAGGGTGACAAAGTCCACCTCAGGGTCCATCAGCAGGTTCATGGCGAAGTTTTGTTCGCGGTTGCGGGTGGTGATGCCCCAGACCGCACTTTTCAGGTGGGTGAAATCCCGCAGTGTCCTGAATACCGCCACTTTGCCCCGAATTTCGGTCACCTTGGCGTACAGGCTGGGTTCGCCCGGCGCTTCCAGGTAAACAAACTGGTTCACCAGCAGTTGCGGAACGATGGGGCCGCTGACCCGGTAAAACGTGTGCACACCCTGCTGCCAGCTTTCGACCGTATTGCCGTGCGTAGTCCAGAAATCCGCAGGCAAGGCATATGCACCCGAGTACAACAGGTCACCGTCGTCAAGGGTTTTGTCGTTTTGATAATCATCGGCAGACAAACCCAGCGCGCGCGCCTTGACACGCATGTTGATGTCTTTCGACACCAAAACCACCTCGCGCGGGGCGTGCTGTTTGCGCAGCGCCTCGACCACGCCCAGAATCTGGTTGTCGGCCTTGCCTTGGGGCAAACTGCTGGGCAAGTCATAGTTGAGCAACTGGGTCTGAAAAAACAGCTTGCCACGCGCTTCAATGTGACCAGTTGCGCTCAAAGGCAGGCCGCTGGCAATGTCGCCGCCCTGGTGCTCCGCCAGCGCGTCCAGCGACCGGCTGGTTTGACGGCCGTTGCGGGCTACTTCGGTCATGCCTTTTTTGTGACCATCGAGCTCTTCAAGCACGATCATGGGCAGAAAAATATCGTGCTCTTCAAACCGGAATAGACAGGTGGGATCATGCAGCAGCACGTTGGTATCGAGCACAAACAGCTTGGTCGGGCCATTGTTGCGGCGCGGCTTGTCTTTGCGTGGGCTAGCCGCTGGCGCAGGCGCTGTCTGGCGGGTTTTGGGTGCCCTGGGCTGGCGTGCTGCAGGAACGACTGCCTGGGTT
This sequence comes from Burkholderiales bacterium, assembly GCA_038328055.1. Taxonomy (GTDB): domain Bacteria; phylum Pseudomonadota; class Gammaproteobacteria; order Burkholderiales; family Burkholderiaceae_C; genus Rhodoferax. Next base: position 12,546 of record JBBQLQ010000075.1, on the reverse strand, counting down.
GTCATGGCCGGCATATTGACGGCGGCAGCGGCCTGTTCAAGTGGCGGCGGCTCAACCGGTGCCGTTTCGAGCTGCAATTTGGACTGGATGCCTTTGGCTTGGCGGCGCGCAGGCACGTCATAGTCTTTGGCCGATAAAAGGGCGGCGCGCTTGGTGGGTGCTGATGGCAAGGGCATGAAAACTCCCTGAGATGGGTGATAAATCGGGTTTCAAAAACGGAAAAGCCGCCATGTCACCAGGGCGGCTTTTTCAAAAAAAGTAGATCGGGGGATCAGGGACATGCAAATGATTATGCACGAGCCTTTGTGACAAGCAGTGGGCTTGCGCTCAAACCAGTGCGTCGGCCTTTTTAAGCATCTTGACAGCCTGGAGTACCTCATCAACATGCCCTGGCACTTTGAGTCCGCGCCATTCCGCCTTCAGGCAACCATCGGGGCCGATCAGGAAGGTGCTGCGTTCGATGCCCTTGACTTTTTTGCCGTACATGATCTTGTTTTTGACAACGCCAAACATGTGGCACATTTTTTCTTCGGTGTCGGCAATCAGCTCAAACGGCAGTTCAAGCGTGTGCTTGAATTCGTCATGGGAGCGCATGTTGTCACGCGATACCCCGAAAACCGTTGCACCGATTTTTACAAATTCTTTGTATTTGTCACGAAATTCCATCGCTTCGGTGGTACAGCCTGGTGTGTTATCTTTGGGGTAGAAATAAAGGATGATGACGTGTCCGAGGTGCGAGGTATTGGTGACCCGAATACCGCTGGTTGCGTTGGACTCGAACTCTGGGATGGGTTTGTTGACAACTATCGCCATGTTTTATCAATCTCGTGTGACAGGATGCGTCGTTCTTTCAAGTCGAGGTCACTATCCTCATAGTGCGCTTGTGTGCCCCCGACTGCAAGCCCCGGATTTTACTCTGTTTCGATGGCCTGCCGACGTAGGGATTTACACCCGGCGTGAAGATCGTCCGAGCCATTGACACCAGAGGAAAATCGCGCTAATTACGACTCCATCAGCAAGGCCACGGCGACGCAGCGGCCTTCGCCGGCCAGCACGTTGTAGGTCCGGCAGGCCGCACCGGTGTCCATGGTTTCCATGCCGATTTGCTGCTCGATCAGCGCGCGTGTCAGGCCAGGTGCCACAAAGCGCAGGCGCGTGCCGCTGCCAAATATCACCAATTCGGTTTGTAACTGTGCAAGTTGTTCAAAATGCGCCGCTGTCAGGTCTTCAAAGCGGGTGCATTGCCAGTCAATGCGTTCGCCGCGCGAACCAATGATGACACTGGTGGCAAGCTTTGTGTCACCGACCTGAACCCAGCCTGGGCCGTAGCTGGCAATGGATTGAACGCTGATGTCATCGGGGTGAAATTTCATGGCGAAGGAGGGCGGTTTGGGGGCAATACCAGCGGCGCTGTGGCGCTTGCGCTGCCGGGCTAAAAACTTGTGGTCAAATTATAGGTTTCGCTACCCTGCAGACACTCCCGGAGGGACTTTGAAAACTATACGCAAATCAGCCAAATTGGCCAACGTCTGTTACGACATCCGCGGCCCGATCATGGACGCGGCGCGCCAGATGGAGGAAGAGGGTCACAAGATCATCAAGCTCAACATCGGCAACCTGGCGGTGTTCGGCTTTGATGCGCCTGAGGAAATCCAGCAGGACATGATCCGCAACCTGCCCAACTCGGCGGGCTACTCCGACAGCAAAGGCATCTTTGCGGCGCGCAAGGCGGTCATGCATGAAACGCAAAAGCAGGGCATCAAAGGTGTCACGCTGGACGATATTTACCTGGGCAACGGTGCCAGCGAATTGATCGTGATGGCCACCAACGCGCTACTCGATGATGGCGATGAAATTTTGCTGCCGTCACCCGACTACCCGCTGTGGACAGCCGCCGCCAGCCTGTCGGGCGGCACGCCAGTGCATTACCTGTGTGACGAAGCGAATGGCTGGATGCCTGATCTGGCCGATCTGCGATCCAAAATTACTTCCCGCACCAAGGGCTTGGTGGTGATCAACCCGAACAACCCGACCGGTGCCCTGTATTCGGATGAGTTGCTCAAATCGCTGGTGCAGATCGCTCGTGATCATGGGCTGGTGATTTTTGCCGATGAGGTGTATGACAAAGTGTTGTACGACGGTGTGAAACACACGGCACTGGGTTCATTGAGCGACGATGTGCTGACGCTGACCTTCAATTCACTGTCCAAAAGTTACCGCTCGTGCGGCTACCGGGCCGGCTGGATGGTCGTGTCGGGCGACAAAAAACATGCGTGTGATTACATCGAGGGCCTGAACATGCTCTCAAACATGCGCTTGTGCTCCAACGTGCCGGGTCAGTGGGCGATTCAGACCGCGCTGGGCGGCTACCAGAGCATCAATGACCTGGTGTGCGAAGGCGGGCGCCTGCGCCGCCAGCGCGATATGGCGTATGAGTTGATCACTGCTATTCCGGGCGTTACCTGTGTCAAGCCGTCAGCGGCACTGTACATGTTTCCCCGGCTGGACCCGATCATGTATCCGGTCAAGGATGACCAGCAATTTTTTCTGGAACTGCTGAAGGAAACCAAGGTGATGCTGGTGCAGGGTACGGGTTTTAACTGGCCATCGCCGGACCATTTTCGCATTGTGTTTTTGCCGCATGAAGACGATTTGCGCGAGGCCATTGGCCGCGTCGCCAAGTTCCTCGAAGGCTACCGCAAGCGGCACAGTAACTGATTCACTCTGTTTTTAATAGCTGCTAGCGCATATGCTGCGAGGGCTACAGGTCTTTTTAACCATTTATTTCGAACTATCGTATGAAACCAATTCAAGTCGGCCTGTTAGGCATCGGAGTCGTGGGCTCGGGCACTTTCAATGTGTTGCAGCGCAACCAGGAAGAAATAAAACGTCGCGCCGGTCGTGGCATCGAAATCACCATGGTGGCCGATCTCAATGTGGAGCGCGCTCAGAGCATGGTGGGCCCCGATGTCCAGGTGGTGAATGACGCGCGTGCGGTCATTGCCAACCCCGACATCGATATCGTGATCGAACTGATCGGCGGCTACGGCATTGCCAAGACCCTGGTGCTTGAAGCCATCGCCGCGGGCAAGCATGTGGTGACGGCCAACAAGGCGCTGCTGGCGGTGCACGGCACCGAGATATTTGCTGCCGCATCCGCTAAAGGTGTGATGGTGGCGTTTGAAGCGGCGGTGGCAGGTGGCATTCCGATCATCAAGGCGCTGCGCGAGGGCCTGACTGCCAACCGCATCCAGTGGATTGCCGGCATCATCAATGGCACCACCAATTTCATCCTGTCCGAGATGCGCGACAAAGGGCTCGACTTTGCCGTGGCCTTGCAGCAAGCGCAAGCTCTGGGCTACGCCGAGGCCGACCCGACCTTTGACATCGAAGGGGTTGATGCCGCCCACAAGGCCACCATCATGAGCGCGATTGCCTTTGGCATCCCGGTGCAATTTGACAAAGCCTACGTCGAAGGCATCACCAAGCTGGGCGCGGCCGACATCAAATACGCCGAGCAACTGGGCTACCGCATCAAGCTGCTGGGGATAACGAAGCGTCGTCAGGGCGACGCGACCAAACGCCAAACCGACGGCATCGAGCTGCGCGTGCACCCCTGCCTGATCCCGGCCAAGCGCCTGATCGCCAATGTCGAGGGGGCCATGAACGCCGTGGTGGTGCAGGGCGACGCGGTCGGCACCACGCTGTATTACGGCAAGGGTGCGGGCTCGGAGCCCACGGCCAGCGCGGTAATTGCCGACTTGGTCGACATCACCCGCCTGCATACCGCCGACCCGCATCAGCGTGTGCCGCACCTGGCTTTTCAGCCCAACGCCATGAGCGATCTGGCGGTGCTGCCCATGGGCGAGGTGGTGACCAGTTATTACCTGCGCTTGCGCGTGGCCGACGAGACCGGCGTGCTGGCCAAAGTGACCGGTATTCTGGCCGAGGCGGGCATCAGCATTGATGCCATGCTGCAGCGCGAAGCCGATGAAGTGGGCGGCGAGGGCTCGACCCAAACCGACCTCATCATCCTGACCCACGACTGTCAGGAGGCCAAGATGAACGCCGCGCTGGCGCAGATGCAAGCGCTGCCGACCGTGCTGGAGCCCATTACCCGCATCCGCAAGGAAGAGTTGGCGTGAGCCCGGTGCCTGTTGGATTGGCGTGCATTTCTTTGACTACGTAATACAATAAAAGTATTACTTTTTCAGGAGTTACTCATGGGACATGCTGTTACCGTTAAAGGCCAGGTCACCATCCCCAAAGCCATGCGTGAGCACATGGGCGTGGTGAAGGGGCAGGAGTTGGAGTTTGTCGCACAGCCCAATGGGCAGGTGCTGATGTTTCCGGTCAAGCCGGCAGCGCCTAAAGAAAATCCGTTTCTAAAATGGATGGGTACGGGTATTTCTGGCATGACGACCGAAGAAATTTTGAATGAAACCCGGGGCGAGGGCTGGAACCAATGATTTTGGTGGACTCTAGCGTGCTGATTGACTTGATTGAGCGCTCGCCCGAGTGGTGTGCATGGAGCGCCGAACAACTTTATGCAGCCATGCAACGGGATCGCGTTGGCATTAACGCCATCATTTTGGCCGAGGTGTCGCGCAGCTTTGACGGCTTTGAGGCGCAAAACGCATTTCTGCAGACAACCGGAATTGTCTATCTGCATATTCCGGCAGCCGCCGCGTACGCAGCCAGCGCCGCGCATCGTACTTACCGCGCTGCGGGCGGGTCGCGGGCCGCAACGTTGCCAGATTTTTTCATTGGCGCGCATGCCCAAGTTGAGGGCTACACGTTGATGACCCGCGATGCCAAACGCATGCTCACCTATTTCCCTCACGTACCAGTGTTATCACCACGATGAACTACCTCTCTACCCGCGGCGACACCAGCCCCAAGCATTTTTGTGACATCTTGCTCGAAGGCCTAGCCCCTGATGGTGGCTTGTACCTGCCGGCATCGTACCCGCAGGTCGACGATGCCACGCTGGCACGCTGGCGCGATGTGTACCACCAACAGGGCTACGCTGAATTGGCGTTTGAGATTTTGTCGCTCTACATCGACGACATTCCGGCGGCGAACCTGAAGGCGCTGTGTCAGAAAACCTACACCGCCGAGGTGTTTGGCACCGGCGAGATCGTGCCGCTGCGTCACCTGGAAAACGGCATCTGGTTGGAGGCATTGTCCAACGGCCCGACGCTGGCCTTCAAGGACATGGCGATGCAGTTGCTGGGCAACCTGTTTGAGTACGAGCTGTCACGCCGCGGCGAAGAGCTCAACATTCTTGGGGCCACCAGTGGCGACACCGGCAGCGCGGCTGAATACGCCATGCGTGGCAAGCACGGTGTGCGCGTCTTTATGACCAGCCCGCAAGGGCGCATGAGCCCGTTTCAGCAGGCGCAGATGTTCAGCCTGATGGACGACAACATCTTCAACATTGCCGTAGACGGTGTCTTTGACGACTGCCAAGACATGGTCAAGGCGGTGTCCAATGACCTCGATTTCAAACGCAAATACCGCATTGGCACCGTCAACTCCATCAACTGGGCACGCCTGCTGGCGCAAGTGGTGTATTACTTTGCCGGCTATTTTCAGGCGACCGTAAAAAATTCTGAAAAAGTCAGCTTTGCCGTGCCCAGCGGCAATTTTGGCAATGTCTGCGCCGGCCATGTGGCGCGCATGATGGGCTTGCCCATTGCCAAACTGGTGGTGGCCACCAACGAAAACGATGTGCTCGACGAGTTCTTCAAAACCGGGGTCTACCGCGTGCGCTTGAGCGCCGACACCCATGAAACATCGAGTCCGTCGATGGATATTTCCAAGGCCAGCAACTTTGAGCGCTTTATTTTTGACCTGCTGGGCCGTGACGGTGCGCGCACCAAGGCGTTGTTTGGCGACAGCCTGAGCCGCGTTGGCCGCTTTGACCTCGAAGCCCATCCGGCCTTCAGCCAGGCGGGTTTGCGCTACGGTTTTGTCAGTGGCAAGAGCACCCATGCCGACCGCCTGGCGACCATCAAGGACACCTGGGAGCGCCACGGCATGATGATCGACACGCACACCGCCGATGGTGTCAAAGTGGCGCGTGAGCATGTGCAGTCCGGCGTGCCAATGATCGTGCTGGAAACCGCCTTGCCAATCAAGTTTGCCCAGACCATTGTGGAAGCCACCGGCCTGGAGCCTGATCGCCCCGCCAAATTTGTTGGCATTGAGGCGCTGCCCAAGCGCGTTGTCAAGATGCCCGCTGATGTGCAGGCCATCAAAGCCTTCATTGCTGAGCATTGTGAATGAAATTGGCCTCTAGCCCAGGTAGCACATGCGCTGTTAGCTATAAAAAAGAAAGTAAATAAGAATGAACGTGGTTGGAATCGCCGGATTTTCTGGCGCTGGCAAGACAACGCTGGTGGAGCGGCTGATCCCGGCGCTGCGGCGCAGGGGCTTGCGGGTGTCGGTGGTCAAACACGCGCACCACCGCTTTGACATCGACCACGAAGGCAAAGACACTTTTCGCCACCGTGAGGCCGGCGCTTTTGAGGTGGTGGTGGCCTCCGACCAGCGGCTGGCGCTGATGCGTGAATTTGAGGTGGCCAACCGGCCTACGGTGCACCAACTCATCGCCGAACTGTGCGCCGGGGTTGACTGGGTGCTGGTTGAAGGCTTCAAGGATTCTGACCTGCTGAAGGTAGAAGTCTGGCGCGCCGCAGTTGGCAAGCCGGCCCGCTATATGGAAGACGATTTCATCACCGCCGTGGCTACCGACTCGCCCGAGGTATTGCCAGTGCCAACCGGGCTGGCCGTGTTGAATCTGAACGACCCCGATGCTGTGTCAGACTGGTTGCTGTCGCAAGGTGAGCGCTTTGAGTACCACCCTGAAAACTACCGATGAGTCACCCCAAGCCCCTTAAATCGCTCGACGACGCGCTGGCCGAGTTGCTGGGCCATGCCATTGTGCTGGCAGGCACTGAGCAGGTGGCAAGCTTTGAGGCCGACGGCCGGGTGCTGGCGCAGGATCTGGTGTCAGCCCTGCAGGTGCCACCGCAGGACAACAGCTCAATGGATGGCTACGCTGTGCGCTGTGCCGATCTGGCCGCTGGCCAGACTCTGCCGGTGTCACAACGCATTGCAGCGGGCAGCAGCGGCGCGCCCTTGGCGGCGCAAACCGTGGCGCGCATCTTCACCGGCGCACCGATTCCCCCCGGAGCGAACGCCGTGGTGATGCAGGAAGACTGCGAAGTTCAGACTGATGGCACGGTGCGCATCAGCACCCAGGTGTTGCCGGGTCAATGGATCCGCCAGTCAGGTGAAGATGTCACGCGCGGCGCGGTGGTGCTACAAAAAGGCGAGCGGCTTACGCCCGCCTCACTTGGGCTGGCGGCCAGTATTGGCATGAACACATTGGGGGTGGTGCGCCAACCCAAAGTGGCGCTGTTTTCCACTGGCGACGAATTGGTGATGCCCGGCGAAGTCGCCCCTGAACACATGGCACCCGGTGCCATTTACAACTCAAACCGTTTTTTTCTCAGAGCTTTGCTGATCCGGCTGGGCTGCGAGGTGAGTGATCTGGGCATCGTGCCAGACCAGCGCCAGGCCACCATCGACGCGCTGCAAAAGGCAGCACAGAGCCATGATTTGATTCTGACCAGTGGTGGAGTTTCGGTGGGTGAAGAAGACCATATCAAGCCTGCCGTGCAGGCGTTGGGACATCTGGACTTGTGGCAAATCGCCATCAAACCCGGCAAGCCATTCGCCTACGGCCGCGTGAAAGACACCCACTTCATCGGGCTGCCGGGCAACCCGGTGTCGAGCTTTGTGACCTTTTTGCTGCTGGTGCGGCCCTTTTTGCTGAAGCTGCAAGGCGTGTCCAAAGTTACTACAAATTCAATAGCTGCTCAGGCAGACTTTACCTGGGCTAGAGGCGATAAACGCCGTGAATTTTTGCGGGTGCGGCGCAATGCAATGGGCGCGCTGGAACTGTTCCCCAACCAAAGTTCGGGCGTGTTGACTTCGGCCGTCTGGGGCGATGGCCTGGTGGACAACCCGCCCGGCCAAACCATTGCGCCGGGCGATGTGGTGCGTTTTATTCCGTTTGCCGAGGTGCTGTCATGAAGGTCACGCTGAAGTATTTCGCCTCCATCCGCGAGGCGGTGGGCCTGCCATCCGAGCTGCGCGACACCCAAGCCACCACGCTAGGCGGGTTGCGCGACGAACTCATTGACCTGGGTGGCGGCTACGCCGAGAGCTTGGCGCGTGGCAAGGCGGTGCGCGTGGCACTCAACCAGGTCATGGTGGACGAGTCCGTGGCAGTGCGCGAAGGTGCTGAAGTGGCCTTTTTCCCACCGGTCACGGGTGGCTGATCGCCATGAACCAAAACACGCGTCATTGCGATCGCAGCGCGGCAATCCCTGCTGTTCTGATGCCCAGGGTGCTGATTCAGGCCCAAGATTTTGACGTGACCGCTGAAATCGCAAGCCTCCGCGCGCAAGATGGTCGCGTCGGTGCCGTGTGCAGCTTTATCGGCACGGTGCGTGATCGCACGGCAGGCGAGCCCGGCAAGGTTCAGAGCATGGAACTGGAACACTACCCCGGCATGACCGAAAAGTCGATCGAAGCCATGATCGACGCGGCGCAGCAGCGCTTTGACATTTTGGGTGCCCGCGTGATCCACCGGGTTGGCCTGTTGCAGCCGCAAGACCAGATCGTGCTGGTGGTGGTGACCTCGGCGCACCGGGGCGAGAGTTTTGCTGCCTGCGAATTTTTGATGGACTACCTCAAAACCCAGGCCCCGTTCTGGAAAAAAGAGCAAACCGCAGAGGGTGCCAAATGGGTCGACGCGCGTGTCAGCGACGATGCCGCGCTGGCCAAATGGGGCATTGAGGCGACCAACCGATAAATCGGGTTGGCCTGCATGCTATTAAGTGTGGACTCTTGGGGGTCTAGCGGTGGCTAATCTTTGGCGACACGAACGATCAATTTGCCGAAGTTTTTGCCTTGCGCCAGCAGTTGCTATCCGAAATGCCGCATTGGGAGATGTGCCAGTACGACCAGTAGCGCATCAGGCGGGCCCGAGCCGATGAGGCGTCGGCCTCTAGCAGTGTATCGAGCCGGACCAAGTTAGTAATGTCAGACTTCCTGAATTGCACGGAATCCATTTGGCAAAGGTGAAAGCCTGGTTGTTACTTTGTGGGAGGGCTGGCAAGCCCGAATTCGCGGCTGCCGCGGCTACTGTCAAGTGCCAGTCCTATTTCTGAAAAAAGCAAATTGTGCCTATACGCATCAGAAAGTCTGAATGTAGCGCTTGAGGAGTTCTTCGCCAAAACGTTCTTTCGAGCTGAAGTAGTGATAAAAAGACCCCTTGGGTACGCTGGCCACTGTCAGCATTCCCTTGAAAACCAGCGGTGCGCCACAAGCTGGCAATTAACTTGAAGGATTTTCTATGGCAACCGATAAATTCACGACCAAATTTCAGGAAGCGCTGGGCGAGGCGCAGACGCTGGCGCTGGGTTCTGACCACGCATACATCGAGCCGGCCCATGTGCTGGTGGCGATGATCAAGCAAGAAGATGGCTCCAAATCCCTGTTGCAGCGTGCCGGTGTCAATGTGGCGGGTCTGTTGAGCGCAGCCGAAGCAGCCGTCAAAAAACTGCCGCAAGTCACCGGGCAAGAGCAGGTGCAAGTCGGCCGCGACATGGTCGGCCTGCTGCAAGCGGCCGAAAAAGATGCTATCAAGCGCGGCGACAAATTTGTGGCGGGTGAGTCGTTTTTGCTGGCGTTGGCCGATTTCAAAGGTGACATGGGCAACATCGCCCGCGCCAATGGTCTGACGCGCAAGAGCCTTGAAGCCGCCATTGAGGCGGTGCGTGGCGGCCAAAATGTCGACAACGCCGATGCCGAAGACCAGCGCGAATCGCTGAAGAAATACTGTGTGGATTTGACCGAGCGTGCCCGCCAAGGCAAGCTTGACCCGGTGATTGGCCGCGACGATGAAATTCGCCGTGCCATCCAGGTGCTGCAGCGCCGCACCAAGAACAATCCGGTGCTGATCGGCGAGCCCGGTGTCGGCAAAACCGCCATCGTTGAAGGGCTGGCGCAGCGCATTGTGGCTGGTGAGGTGCCTGAGTCACTCAAGGGCAAGCGGGTACTGAGCTTGGACATGGCATCACTGCTGGCCGGTGCCAAGTTCCGTGGCGAGTTTGAAGAGCGCCTGAAAAATGTCCTCAAAGACCTGGCCAAGGACGAAGGTCAGACCATCGTTTTCATTGACGAACTGCACACCATGGTGGGTGCCGGCAAGGCCGAAGGGGCCATGGATGCCGGCAACATGTTGAAACCGGCTCTGGCGCGTGGCGAGTTGCATTGCGTGGGGGCCACCACGCTCGATGAATACCGCAAATACATTGAAAAAGACGCGGCACTGGAGCGCCGTTTTCAGAAAATCATTGTTGGCGAGCCGAGTGTGGAGGCCACCATCGCCATCCTGCGCGGCCTCAAAGAGCGCTACGAGAAGCACCACAATGTCGACATCACCGACCCGGCCATCGTGGCCGCCGCCGAGCTGTCCAACCGCTACATCACCGACCGCTTTTTGCCTGACAAGGCGATTGACCTGATTGACGAGGCCGCCTCCAAGGTCAAGATCGAGATGGATTCCAAACCTGAGGTGATGGACAAGCTTGACCGCCGCCTGATCCAGTTGCAAATTGAGCGCGAAGCCGTCAAACGAGAAAAAGACGAAGCCTCCAAAAAGCGCCTGGACCTCATCAACGAGGAAATTGACAGCCTGCAAAAAGAAATCGCTAACTATGATGAAATTTGGAAAGCCGAAAAAGCCAGCGCTTTGGGCAGTGGCGAGGTGCGCGAAGAAAAAGACAAGGTGCTGCAACAGATTGAGGAACTCACCCGCAAGGGCGACTTCAACAAGGTCGCCGAGCTGCAATACGGCAAACTGCCCGAGCTGGAAAAGCGCCTGAAAGAAGCCCAGGACAAGGAAGCCAACCGGGGCCAGGGCGCCGCACAGCGCCTGCTGCGCACCTCCGTTGGCGCTGAGGAAATTGCCGAAGTGGTGAGCCGCGCCACCGGCATTCCGGTGAGCAAAATGATGCAGGGCGAGCGCGACAAGCTGTTGCTGATGGAAGGCAAATTGCATGAGCGCGTAGTCGGCCAAGACGAGGCGATAGCCGCCGTGTCCAACGCCATTCGCCGTTCGCGTTCAGGTCTGTCAGACCCGAACCGGCCCACCGGCTCGTTCTTGTTCCTTGGCCCCACGGGGGTTGGCAAAACCGAGCTGTGCAAGGCACTGGCGGGTTTCATGTTCGACTCCGAAGACCACCTGGTGCGTCTTGACATGAGCGAGTTCATGGAAAAGCACAGCGTGGCCCGCCTGATTGGCGCGCCGCCCGGCTATGTCGGCTATGAAGAAGGCGGCTATCTGACCGAAGCTGTGCGCCGTAGCCCCTACAGCGTGCTGCTGCTCGACGAGGTCGAAAAAGCCCACCCGGATGTGTTTAACGTGCTGCTGCAGGTACTTGACGATGGCCGCCTGACCGACGGCCAGGGTCGCACTGTCGACTTCAAAAACACCGTGATCGTGATGACCAGCAACATTGGCTCGCAGATGATTCAGGCCATGGTCGGGCAGGACACGGAGGACATCAAGGATGCCGTAACGGCTGAACTAAAGAACCACTTCCGGCCCGAGTTTTTGAACCGCATTGACGAGACTGTGGTGTTTCATGCGCTCGATGCCAGCCACATTGCCGACATTGCCAAGATTCAGCTGGCGGTGCTTAAAAACCGTTTGGCGCACATGGAACTCGGCCTGGAGATCAGTGACGCGGCCGTGGCCGAGCTGGCCAAGGTTGGCTTCGACCCGGTGTTTGGTGCCCGACCACTCAAACGCGCGATTCAGCAGCGCATCGAAAATCCGCTGTCCAAGCTGCTGCTCGAAGGCGTGTTTGCGCCCAAGGACACCATCAAGGTTGATGTCGATCCGATTCGCGCACCCGGGCAGTTCAGCTTTGCGCAGGGCGTGGCGGCGGCTTGAGCGCAGCGTGGCGAATTTTCGATACTTATCCCCATGCGCATCGTTGGCAACCAAAAATCGGGTCTGAACCAGCCGCCTGCCACGCCCCAAGAAGCGTGGCAGCGTGGCCGCTGCTTGAAATTGCCCGCCAGCCGGGCTTGTAGGAGCGGCGGCAGCCGCGATTTCGGGCTTGCCAGCCCTCCCACAAAGAATTCGGGCTTGCCAGCCCTCCCACAAAGATTTCGGGCTTGCCAGCCCTCCTACAAAGTCACAACCAGGCTTTCACCATGCCAAATGGATTCCGGGCGCATCAGGAAGTCTGACCTTGATCCCAACCGTCAACATCGCACCTGCCGTGGGCTGGCCGATTGGTGCGTCGGCGTGGCGAACGAGCGTGACGAACTCGGCAGCAACCTGGTGGCCACACGATGTGGGCAACGTGGTCTGGCGTGTCAGCGCCTCAGCGTAATGCCGCAATGCCGCATCCGGCGTGCGTTGCCGAACAGACCCAGGCCTGGCGTTTGCGT
>JBBQLQ010000074.1:0-16666 GCA_038328055.1 Burkholderiales bacterium | reverse complement strand
AGTCGATTTCTTCAACGCCGGTTACCGTGAAACGGCAAAAGCGCTTGCGCTTGAACAGCAGGTTTTGTGCGGGGCGCTTGGGGCGCTTGTCTTTGTTATTGAAACGTTTTGGTCCGGCCATGATGGACTCCTTAAATTTTTAAAAATGCTTTAATCTTTTGCAAATTCTTGAATATGAAACACAACATACTTTGCGCCACGTGGTGTTGCCAAAAAACCCCTGAAATTCCAGCTGCTACCGATATCCTGCTTGGCAAGTCGCTCAGCGACTGCACCAAATGCAACAGATTTCATATTGACCGAAACCTGCCTTGCCTGACCCGCTTCGGTCGTCTCGGAGGCATGTTCCAGGCGACTGTTCAAGGCGGGTATGCCCGAAGGCGTGTACCGCAAGGCCTCTATTTCAGCAATACTGGCAGCCAGGGTTAGTTGGTTGACACTGTGACTCACTGCGCGCTGTTACTCAAGCAAATTACGCTTGGTATTCAGCTTGTTGTGTCTTGCGAGCGTCTTCACGCTCAACTGTTTTCATCATTGAAGAAGGACCGGTATCGGCTTTTTTCTTCAAGACTGTCAGGTGGCGCAACACGGCATCATTGAATTTGAATGCATGTTCAAGTTCAGCCATGACAGCCTGATCGGCTTCAATGTTGACGCACAGATAGTGTGCCTTGGCCAATTTGTTGATCATATAGACCAACTGGCGACGGCCCCAGTCTTCTACCCGATGCACTTTGCCACCGCCGGCAACGATCATGCCTTTGTAGCGCTCCAGCATTGCGGGAACTTGTTCGCTCTGATCCGGGTGGATCATGAGAATGATTTCATAATGACGCATTGAAACTCCTTTTGGATAAACCTCGTTTGAGGCAAGAAAACCACCCTCAGCGTCTGATTGAGGTGTGGCAAGGTTAGCCCGCTATTATAGCTTTATCTTCTTGGCAGCATCTAAGGCCTGTCGGCACGGGTACTGGTCACCAAACTGACCAGCACGGTCATCACAACCCCCGCAGCAACGCCAAATACACCAGCCGACACGGGCTCAATTTCAAACCACAAGCCAGAACCGCGCAGGCCAAGAGCCGCCCGGATCGCCGGGGTATTGATGACCATGTAATAGAGAGTCAAACCAAGGCCCGTCAACATGCCAGCCACTGCCGCAATACGCGTGGTTCCAGTCCAGAAGATACCCAGAATCATGACCGGTACAAACGCGGCACCTGCCAGGGAAAACGAGGCTGCCACCAAAAACAAAATGTCAGCCGGGCGTTGCGCAGCCACATAAGCTGCCAGCAAAGCCACCAGCAGCAAGGCAAACTTTGACAGCATGACGCGGCGAACAACCCCAGTGCGATCACCGTTACCCTTGGCCATCAAGTCATACGCCAACGCATTGCCAATCGTCAGCAGCAGGCCATCTGCGGTTGAAAGCGCAGCAGCTAGCCCACCCGCAGCGACCAGACCCGACACAACATACGGCAAGCCGCCGATTTCAGGCGTGGCCAACATCACAATGTCCGCGCCCAATTTCAGTTCGGCAAACTGCAATATTTTGTCCCCGTTGATGTCGCTGACTGAAACAAGCAAGGGATCCAACTTGGCCCACTGTGCAATCCAGACCGGCAAGGCATCAAACGGCTGCCCTACCAGATGCGCCATGATTTCGTACTTGACCATCACCGCCAAGGCCGGTGCAGCCAAGTAAAGCAAGGCAATAAAAAATAAGGACCACGTCGCGGAATTTCGGGCATCAGCAACGGTACGCGTCGTGTAGAAACGGGTCAACAGGTGCGGTAACCCGGCCGTGCCCACCATCAAACAAAACATGAGGGCCAAAAAATTACGCCGGGAAGTTTCGAACAAATGCTGCTCTTCGCCCGTCCCTTGCGGGTCTCCTGCAAAAGGGTGGGTATGAACCGGCATGCCTGCAAGTGGCTTGGCGAGTTCTTTGTTTTCAAGCATCGCGCGAGTCCAACGCTCGCGCGCCGCGTCCGGGTCACGCGGGAGTGAAGCCAATTCGCGCCGGGCAGCCACAATCGCCGACTCATCGGCACGACTTTCGGAAAGACGGCGAACTTCCCCCTTGAGCAGTTTTCTTTCTTGCTCCAATGCTTCGGGTACGTTTTCAAGCATGCGTGCGAATTTAGTCGAGCGCCGCGCATATTCACGTATGACTTCCTGCTCGCCTGGCGATGCCATGAGTTGCCGCTCAAGTTCAGCGATTTTGGGCAGTTGCTGTCCGTATATCACCGGTGCCATTGGGTTGCCAAGTTGTTTGTAGGCCAGCCATGAGACGGGGATCAAAAACGCAAAAATCAACACCACATACTGCGTCACCTGCGTCCAGGTCACCGCCCGCATGCCACCCAAAAACGAACAGACCAACACACCGCCCAAACCCAACAAAATACCGATCTCAAACTGAACGCCAGTTAGTCGCGAGGTGATCAAGCCCACCCCGTATATCTGGGCCACCACGTAGGTGAATGAACACAAAACCGCAGCCCACGCGGCGATGATATGCGGCCACCGCCCGCCGAAACGACTGCCAAAAAACTCCGGCACGGTGTAAAGATTCATCTTTCTCAAGTGCGGTGCTACCAGCAGGGCTACCAGGCAAAAACCACCCGTCCAACCCAGCACATACACCAGTCCGCC
The DNA here is from genome assembly GCA_038328055.1 of Burkholderiales bacterium. Classification (GTDB taxonomy): domain Bacteria; phylum Pseudomonadota; class Gammaproteobacteria; order Burkholderiales; family Burkholderiaceae_C; genus Rhodoferax. The sequence goes on along the minus strand of JBBQLQ010000074.1, from coordinate 14,008 downwards.
AGGCTGCGAACCCGAGCCAGAAAAACCTTGCAGATACAGACCACCCGCCATGCTGATGAAGGATGCCGCGCTCATCCAGTCAGCCGCCACCGCCATGCCGTTGTACATCGCAGGTATCCGTCGTCCCGCCACGTAATATTCGGATGCTTTGGATGTGCGGCCGTAAATGCCGATCAAGGCATATAAAAAAACCGTCGAAAAAAGAAATATGGCACCTACCCATATCTTGCGCAAGCCCGCCTCTTCTGCCAGTGCCAAGGCGATCAGAAACACCAGGAAGCCGACGACATAGATGGCGAAACGAAGATGAATCCGCTTGGTATACAACACATAGGCAGGGTCAGGCGCAAGATTGCTACGCTCGCGCCGATTGGCCACCCACGCGTAGATGGCCACTACGGCAATGAAGACCAGCACACTGCCCTGCGCCGCAAACCAGTAAGCCACTGGCCAACCGGCAATAACCTGCTGCAAATCATGGGCGAAAAAAACCACACCAAAAGAAACCAGAAACCAGACGAGTAAAAGCCAGCCATGCAAAGCTGAAATGCTTGCACCTGGCTGGCTGTCTGGTAACTGGGTTCCGGGGTTCATCATCGGGTGATGATGGCACCCAGGGGCGCCAGTTGCCATAGGTGTTTTCTATTGCTTGGCAAGGTTTTGCCAGGTCGCCATCACCGTGTCAGGATTGAGGGAAATGGAAGAAATGCCCTGCTGCATGAGCCATTTGGCAAAGTCAGGATGATCGCTAGGCCCCTGCCCACAAATACCAATGTACTTGCCCTGCGACTGACAGGCACTGATCGCCTGACTGATCAAGGTGGTCACGGCCGGGTCACGCTCATCAAAATCCTTGGCCAAAACTTCCAGACCGGAATCACGGTCCAAGCCCAGAGTCAGTTGCGTCAAGTCGTTGGAGCCAATTGAAAACCCATCGAAATACTGCAAAAACTCCTTCGCCAAAATGGCGTTGCTTGGAATTTCGCACATCATGATCAGTTTGAGGTCGTTTTCACCGCGTTTCAGACCGTGCTCGGACAGCAACTCCGTGACTTTCTTGGCTTGCCCCAAAGTGCGGACAAACGGCACCATCACCTGCACATTGGACAAGCCCATGTCCTGTCGTACCCGCTTGATGGCCTCACACTCCATGGCAAAAGCTTCACCGAACTCGGCACTGATATAGCGTGCTGCACCGCGAAAACCCAGCATCGGATTTTCTTCTTCGGGTTCATAGCGACTGCCACCAATCAACTTGCGGTACTCATTGCTCTTGAAGTCAGACAGGCGCACGATGACTGGCTTGGGCCAGAAGGCCGCTGCGATGGTAGCTACCCCCTCGGCAACCCGATCAACATAGAAAGCGCGAGGCGAAGCATGGCCACGGGCCACCGATTCAACCGCCTTCTTCAAATCCGCATCCACGTTCGGATAATCCAAAATGGCTTTGGGGTGCACGCCGATGTTGTTGTTGATGATGAACTCAAGGCGCGCCAAACCAACGCCTGCATTGGGCAGCTGGCAAAAATCGAAGGCCAATTGCGGGTTGCCGACATTCATCATGATCTTGACCGGGATATCCGGCATGGCACCACGTTGAACCTCGGTCACTTCGGTTTCAATCAAACCATCGTAAATGAATCCGGTATCGCCTTCGGCACAACTCACCGTAACCAGCATGCCGTCTTTGAGCACCTGATCCGCATGACCACAACCCACCACCGCCGGGATACCCAACTCGCGTGCAATGATTGCCGCGTGGCAGGTACGCCCACCCCGATTGGTGACGATGGCCGAAGCACGTTTCATGACCGGCTCCCAATTTGGATCGGTCATGTCGGTCACCAGCACATCGCCAGGCTGAACGCGGTCCATCTCGCTGAGGTTGTGAACCACCTTGACAGGGCCGGTACCAATTTTTTGACCAATGGCGCGGCCTTCAACCAGCACTGTGCCTTTACCTTTGAGCTTGTAACGGTGCTCAGCCTTGCCAGCGGCTTGGCTCTTGACCGTTTCGGGACGTGCCTGCAAGATGTACAACTCGCCGTCCAATCCATCTTTGCCCCATTCGATGTCCATCGGGCGGCCGTAATGCTCTTCGATTACCAGTGCGTAAGCGGCCAGCTTGTGCACATCGGCATCGGTCAACGAGTACCGGTTGCGCAACTCGGTGGGCACATCCGTGGTCTTGACCAATTGGCCGGTTGCGGCTTTTTCTTCGGCTGTCGAAAACTGCATCTGGATCAACTTGGAGCCCAGATTACGGCGAATTAGCGCCTGGTTGCCCGCCCTGAGCATGGGCTTGTGGACATAAAACTCATCCGGATTGACCGCGCCCTGCACCACGGTTTCGCCCAAACCGTAGCTGGAGGTGATGAACACCACCTGATCAAAACCCGACTCAGTGTCTAGCGTGAACATCACCCCGGCAGCGCCCAAGTCTGAGCGAACCATGCGTTGAATGCCCGCGCTCAAGGCCACATGCTCATGCGCAAAGCCTTTGTGCACGCGGTAACTGATGGCACGGTCGTTGTACAGCGAGGCAAATACCTCTCGAATCTTGTGCAATATCGCCTCGATGCCGGTCACATTCAGAAATGTCTCCTGTTGACCCGCAAACGAAGCATCTGGCAAATCTTCAGCGGTGGCTGATGAGCGCACCGCAAAGGATGCCTGGTCGTTGCTGCCACACAAAACGGCAAATTCACGGCGGATTTCCTTCTCGAAATCAGCTGGAAACGGCTGTGATTCAACCATCGCCCGGATTTCGGCACCGACCACCGCCAAGGCATTGACATCTTCGGTGTCAAGCGTGCCCAAGCGTGCGTTGATCTTGTCGGTAAGGCCATCAAACGCCAAAAACTCACGGTAAGCATGGGCTGTGGTGGCAAAACCGGTGGGCACTTTGACACCAGTGGGTATGTTGGCGATCATTTCACCCAAACTGGCGTTTTTTCCGCCAACCGAATCCACATCGGTCATTCTCAAATCTTCAAAAGGTACGACCAGGGCGATCGGTGCAAAAAGTGCGGACATGGGGAAACTCCAGAAGTAAAAAAACTGGCAGCGGCGACAAGCCAGATTCACAGTTTGCCGCCGCCGCGCGAGAACGATTGCTTATGGTTGATGTTGTTAAACCGGTCTCACGCTGAAAATTGGTCGGATAATAAATATTGTAGGCTTTGCACTTCACCGTTGAAGTGTGATGTTTTTTGAATCCGACTGGAATTGTCTTCATGCCCAACCGTACCGTTTTTTTTGTATCCGATGGCACCGGCATCACTGCCGAGACTTTTGGCAATGCCATCCTGGCGCAATTTGAAGCCAACCTCCAACGGGTGCGCCTGCCGTTTATCGACACCGTTGACAAAGCCCACCAGGTGGTTCGGCAGATCAACCACGCAGGTGCCCACGATCAAAAAAAACCCATTGTCTTCACAACGCTGGCCAACGAAGAAGTGCTCAAAGTCATCACCGATAACTGCCAGGGCATGCTGATGGACATGATCAGCACCTTCGTCAACCCATTGGAAGTAGAGTTGGGCATGAAGTCCAACCATCGCATTGGGCGATTCAGTGACTCCAGCAAAAGCGCGCAATACCAGTCGCGCATCGAAGCCATCAATTTTTCGCTGGATCATGATGATGGCCAGTCCCATCGCGACCTGGCCAGCTCGGATGTGATTCTGGTGGGCGTTAGCCGCAGCGGCAAAACACCGACTTCGCTCTATCTGGCCATGCAATATGGCCTCAAGGCTTCCAATTACCCGTTGATACCGGAAGACTTTGAACGTCAGGATCTGCCACCCGCGCTCAAGCCACATCAAAAGAGACTCTTTGGACTGACAATTCAGCCAGAACGCTTGAGCGAAATCCGCAATGAGCGCCGACCCAATTCCAAGTATGCGTCGCTTGCAAATTGCCGCCATGAAGTCAGGGAGGCTGAGGCCATGATGCGCCGCTCAGGTATTCGCTGGTTGTCAACCACGACCAAATCGATTGAAGAAATTTCAACGACTATCCTGCAAGAGCTGCGCCCGGAACGTTTGGCGTATTGATCGGGCATTGATTTGTTAGCGCGTTGCGGCAGCTACCTGTTTACCAACAAGGTGGCCAGGATTGCTGGACTGGTCTGCTCGGTGATCTGCACCCACATTGCAGCGCTGTGGTGGATCCAGGTTGATCAGCAGGCACCGATGTTTGAGATGACCCCTGTTGTTTTTCAGATTTCGGCTGAAGCAACGCCGGCATCAAAGTCAGCCCCTTCGACCCCGCCACAAAAAACACACAAACCCGTTCCTGCCCGCCGGGTAATCGCCCAGCCGGTCATACAGGCTGCCAATCAGACAACCAGTGCGCAACCCCCGCCAATTCAGCCAATCACCGCACCCAGTGCGCTGGGTGCAGACTCAATGCCTGGCAAAAACAGCGATGTCGACACCGACACTGCACCCGGCCTCAATACCGCCAAACAAGTCCTGTCAAGTGGCCCACCACATGGCGGATTTGTCGCACCCAAGAACGAGACGCATCAAGCCCCTTCAAGCAATGCGGACTATCTGAATAACCCGCCACCGACCTACCCCGCCCTCAGTCGCCGCCTGGGCGAACAAGGAAAAGTCGTGATTCATGTTTTGATTGGCAAGGACGGCCAGGCAAAACAAGCGGAGGTCAGACTATCAAGCGGTTTTGAACGGCTCGATCAAGCCGCTTTGAATACGGTACTGGGCTGGCGTTACAGCCCAGGGCAAATCAACCGGGTTCCGCAAGAGATGTGGTTTAACGTGCCTGTCAGTTTCACGCTCAACTGAATCGCGACTGAAGCTCAAAGAGCAAGAGCAGCAATACCAGCCCGGGCGATCTGCGCGTCTTCACTGGACTTGACACCGCTTACCCCGACGGCACCCAGACACTGGCCATCTTTCAGTATCGGAACGCCACCTTCGAGCAATCCCTCAAGCGCGGGTACGCTGAGGAACGACATCCGCCCACCATTGACCACATCTTCATACACTTTACTTTCACGTCGTCCCATGGCAGCCGTATGCGCTTTGGCCGGGGCAATGTGCGCTGAAATGGCCGCAGCACCATCGAGCCGCTGCAACCACAACAAATGGCCGCCATCGTCAACCACAGCAATGGTGACAGCCCAACCATTTTTGATAGCCTCTGCTTCTGCCGCCAGCGCGATTGCCTTGACATCGGCCATTTCCAAAAAATCCTTGGTTTTCATATCTTTTTTCCTGTTGAAAATCAGCCCACGAGCATAACGTGCAGACAACACCTTTTTTTACCCCCCCATTACAGTCACAAGTATCCTCATGGAAAGTAGGAGCCAGGGTGCAAGCGACTAGCCAAAACTCGATTCACCCTAAAATGCGCCGACATAAGTCAATCATTGACAAATAAGGAGTAACGCAATGACCGATCACACGCAATCTATTGACCCTGGCTATAGCTTGGGGACTGTGGTGCAACAGCGCAACAAGGTGTTGCGCAACACCTATTGGCTGCTGGCCATAAGCCTGATACCCACTGTATTGGGTGCCTGGCTTGGCGTGGCCAGTGGCATCACCCAATCGTTGAGTGGCGGGCTGGGGTTGGTGGTGTTTTTGGGGGGTGCATTTGGTTTCATTTACGCCATCGAAAAAACCAAAAATTCGGCCGCCGGTGTTCCCGTACTGCTGGGTTTCACGTTCTTTATGGGCCTGATGCTGTCGCGCATGATCGCCATGGTGCTGGGTTTTAAAAATGGCCCGGACCTGATCATGACGGCTTTTGGTGGTACTGCTGGCGTGTTCTTTGTGATGGCCAGCCTGTCCAGCGTCATCAAGCGCGACCTCTCCGGCATGGGCAAATGGTTGTTTGTGGGTGCCCTGGCCATTGTGGTGGGCGGTGTCATCAACGTGTTTGTCGGATCAACGGCGGGCATGATGGCCATCTCGGTGGCAGCCATTGGTGTTTTCAGCGCCTACATGTTGTATGACCTGAAACGCATTGTGGATGGTGGCGAAACCAACTACATCAGTGCAACGCTGGCGCTCTACCTTGACATCATCAACGTCTTTCAAAGCCTGTTGGCCTTGCTTGGCATTTTTGGCGGCGAACGCGACTGATGCCATTGAAATGATTGCAGAATTGCAGGCCCTTCGGGGCCTTTTTTCTTGCTTTACCCGCACGCCGAACGGGTTGAATCAAGGCCATAATTTGTATGACTAACCCACGAACCTATTTTTTCATGTCCAGACACCTGCTGATCATTGTTGCAGCCCTGCTGCTGTCAGCCTGCGATCTGCTGGGTCTCGGGCCTGATCCCAAAATTGCGCAGCGCGAAGCCGATGCCAAAGCCACTGGTGGCGCTTGCCGACACGGTTTGCGCAGCATTGAAGACTGCTACACCCTGAACAAGGGCGTTAACAAGGCCGCCATTTACGCAGGATGGCTCGAAATGGATGGCTACATGCGCGAGAACAAGCTTGAAGGGCTTCGCGCTGAAATCGCCCCAGTTGCCCCCGCCGCCAGCCCTGCTGCGCCAGTTGAAGAAATTATCCAGGACGCCAAGCCAAAACCCAAGGCAAAGGCCGCCGCCCACTGAGCTGTTAGCCTGCCAGATCAAATACCGCCATGCTTTCCACATGGGCGGTGTGCGCAAACATATTCACCACGCCTGCCGCCGAGCACCGATACCCTGCCAGACGCACCAACACGTCTGCATCACGGGCTAGCGTAGCGGGGTTGCAACTCACGTAAACAATGCGTTTCGGGGGCATCCAGGCCGCCGCGCCGGGTGTCTGCGGCGCATCTGCCATACCCAGACGCTGTTGATGCAAATCTGCCAGTGCGCGCACCAGGGCAAAAGCCCCATCGCGCGGCGGATCGACCAGCCACTTGTCTGCGATACCGTCGCCCACCAGCATCACCGGGGTCATTTCAAATAAATTTTTTGCTACAAATTTAGTAGCACACAGCGCTTTACCTGAAAGGGCTAGAGCCTTATTCTTTATAAAATTCTCGGTGGCCCGCTGAACCAGCGTGTCGCTGCCTTCAACACCCAGAGCTTGACCGGCCTGCGTGGCAATCGGCAAGGTGAAATTTCCCAGGCCACAAAACCAGTCAATCACCCGCTCGGTTCGCTGCGCGTCCAGCAGTCGCAGTGCCCGCGACACCAACACCCGGTTGATGTACGGGTTGACTTGTGTGAAGTCGGTTGGCTTGAACGGCATGGTGATGCCGAACTCAGGCAGTGCGTAACTCAGCGTTTCACCGCCTGCGTCAAGCAATTGCACTGTCTCTGGCCCCTTGGATTGCAGCCACCACTGCACGCCGGTGTGCGCACCGGCGAAATCGCGCAGTCGCTGCAAATCAGCCGGCCCCAGCGGCTCCAAATGCCGCAGCACCAGCGCAATCACCGCGTCACCACAAGCCAGTTCAATCTGGGGGCAGGATTCAACCGCGTCCATGGAGCCAATCAACTCCCGCAATGGCATCAACATGGCGCTGACGTTCGGGGGCAGCACGGGACAGACCTGCATGTCAGCCACGTAGCGACTTTTGCGCTCATGAAAGCCGATCAACACCTTGCCCTTTTTGCGGACAAAACGCACCGACAGTCTGGCACGGTAGCGATAGCCCCAGGTCGGGCCTTCGATCGGTCTGAGAATTTGCTCTGGCTTGACTTTGCCCAGATGCCATAGGCTGTCTTCCATGGCACGCTGTTTCACCGCAACCTGCGCACTGGCATGCAAATGCTGCATCTTGCAGCCCCCGCAAGACCCGGTATGCAGACCAAAGTGCGGGCAGCCGGGCTCAACCCGTTGAGATGACTCCCGGTGGATGACCGTCAAGGTGCCCTGCTCCCAACTGTTCTTCAGGCGGTTGATATTGGCACTGACATACTCGAATGGCAGCGCGCCGTCGATAAACACCACCTTGCCATCGGCCTTGTGCGCCACCCCCTGGGCCTCCAGATCAAGCGATTCCACGAATAACCAGTCCGCGGGCACGCCACCTGCAACGGCGGCATCGTCATTTTTTTCGTTCATTGAAATGATGTTTCAAAGCAGTGCGGTAATGCACCGGGGTCCAAGCGCCAAACCAATCAGCGTGCGGGGAGGTATTTGGCAGGATCAACTGGCTTGCCTTGGCGGCGAACCTCAAAATGCAGTTTGACCCGATCGGTGTCACTGCTGCCCATTTCGGCAATTTTTTGCCCCTTGAGAACGGATTGATCCTCCTTGACCAGCAGCGCCTGGTTGTGCGCATAGGCTGTCAAAAACACATTGTCATGCTTGAGAATAATCAGGTTACCGTAGCCACGCAGACCAGCACCCACATAAACGACACGCCCATCAGCCGCGGCCAACACCGGTGCCCCGGCGACCCCTCCAATGTCAAGACCCTTGTTCTTGACCTCATCGAAACCCGCCAACACCACGCCATTGGTGGGCCATATCCAGTTGATATCGCTGTCAGCGGCAACAGGCTTGGCACTTGCAGCAGCGGACGCGGTGGTATCAGAAGCCACCGCAGCGGCCGACGCAGCGCCATTTGCCGGACTGGCGCTGACCGTGGGTCTGGTCACCGGTTTAACCACCACCGCCTCACTGTCAGCAGGTGGAAACACTCGTAAAACCTGACCCACTTCAATTCGGTTGGGATTGTCAACCTGACTCCAGCGCGCGATGTCCTTTGTGGCTTGACCATGTTCGAGCGCAATGCGCAGCAAGGTATCGCCCGGCTTGACCGTGTAATAACCCGGCTTGCCAGCGTGCTCAAAACCTTGGGGTTGCTTGAGTAACCCGGCCTCACCGATAGGCGAAGCGCTTGGCATGGGGCTTGCCGTGTTGGTCATGCGTTCTTCAACCGGCGCGTGATTGAGCCGCTTTGAACTACACCCCCCCAGCAGCAGTGCGAGCAATACACAGCTCAGACCGCAACCCAGCCATCGAACAGAAACAGTCATACAAATCCTCATCATGCAACGCCCGATTTTAAGGGGACGAAGTGCACCGCCTCCATCAAGTTTTGCTGAAGACCATGCGGCGTCTTGTCAATCACCATCAGCGCTTGCCCAGCCGGGCTTGAGGCACCGGCGCAAACTGGGGCTACCAGTCGCCCGCCCACGGCAAGCTGATCAATCCAGGCTTGCGGGACGGACTCGCCCCCGGCCGCAGCAATAATGCCCGCGTAGGGCGCGCCTTTGGCATAACCCAACATGCCGTCGCCAAACAACAGGTGCACGTTGGCCAGCCGCAAATGACGCAAGTTGTCGCGCGCTTTGTCGTGCAGGCCACGTAGGCGCTCGATCGAATACACCTCCGTGCAGAGCTGCCCCAGCACCGCCGCCTGGTAACCACAGCCCGTCCCAATTTCAAGGACGCGACCCAGTCGGCCGCTATGCCCCTGATGCAACAGCTCCAGCATACGCGACACCACACCTGGCTTGGAAATGGTTTGCCCCAAACCAATCGGCAAACTGGTGTCTTCATAGGCCTGATTGACCAGCGCCGTGTCAACAAAACGATGCCGCTCGATGGCACCCATGGCGGCCAGCACCTGCCGGTCTGACACGCCCTGCTGCGCCAACTTGGCCACCATGTTCTGGCGCACCGCGCTTGAATCCATGCCCAGCCCCTGTGGCAATCGGCTCACCGGTGAATGGGCGACCAAGGGTGCCGGTTTTGTGCCCGGCATCCCCAATCGAGCCGGAAATCCGGGACGAACCTTGGTGCCGGGCTGGCTGGCGTTCGCCATCAAACCTGACCCGGTGTTTGTGCAAGCATGCCCGCAGTTTGCGCCCAGTAGCTCAAATGATCATGGTCGGTCAGGTCCACCTTCAGCGGTGTCATGGCAATATGACCTTGTGCGGTGGCATGAAAATCCGTGCCCTCGGCATCATCTTTGGCCGGGCCGGCAGCGCCGATCCAATACATGGTTTCACCGCGCGGGCTCTTTTGTGTGATGACCGGCTCGGCAGCGTGGCGTCGCCCCAGTCGGCACAGCTTGACGTGCCCAATCTGTTCCAGCGGCAGATTGGGAATGTTGACGTTCAGCAACCATGCACTGGAGCCAACCAGATTGTGGGCAAACATCTGCAGAACCAGTTCGCGCACCTTGCTGGCTGCTGCGTCCAGGTTGTGCCAGTCACGGTCAACCTGTGAAATTGCCATCGACGGAATGCCAAACAAGAAACCTTCCATGGCAGCGCCGACCGTGCCCGAATAGATGGTGTCGTCGCCCATGTTGGCACCGTTGTTGATGCCCGACAACACCAGATCGGGCCGATAGTCCAGTAAACCGGTCAAGGCCACATGCACACAGTCAGCCGGAGTGCCATTGACATATCGAAAACCATTGCTGGCCCGGGTAACGTACAAGGGTGTGTGTAACGTCAGCGCATTCGACTTGGCGCTGTTGTTTTGCTCTGGTGCCACCACTTCAACCTCGGCCACATCCTTGAGCGCCTCATACAGGGCAACGATGCCCGGTGCCAAATACCCATCGTCGTTGGAAATAAGAATTTTCATGAGCTTGTCCAGATTTTTATGAATTGTAGGGGGCGTGCCTGGACTGATCCGCCGTCATGACCCCGGCAATGCCATTCGACGGCTAGACCAGCGAGCGCTGCAAAAACAAGGTCAAGTCAAGTGCATGCGCTTGAAGTGCATCGCTTGGATCGTGTCGCCCTGCAACCGGCAACAGCTCAACGACTGCACCGGATCCGAGTGCACGCAGCCGCAAGGCATCTTCAAACGGCACCAGATCGTCTTCTTGGCCGTGCACCAGCAGCACCGGGCAGCCTATTTTGGCCATGCTGCGAACAGGCGCTATGTCATCAAAGCTGCTACCAATCACCTGCTGAACACGGCGCAGCACATACCAGCCGACCGGCACATAGGGAATTCGCTTCTCAGCCAGAAGTCGCTGCATCACCTCGCGCGGATGGGCAAAAGCGCTCACGCTCACCACCGCGCGCACGTCTTTGCGCCGCGAAGCGCACAACAAGGCAGCTGCTGCACCGACCGAATGCCCGATGAGTGTCAGCCGGTGCGCATCAACCAATGGCTGCGTGGCCAACCAGTCCAGTCCAAGCTCAATGTCTTCAGAGAAGCGCGGCAAAGAGGTAAAAGCTGCATCGGCGCTCAGCCCATGGCAGCGTGCATCGAGCAGCAAAACTGCAAACCCGGCCAATTGCAGGGGCGCGACCAGCGGCAGCATCATGCTGGCATTGGCTCCCCAGCCATGCATCACCAGCACGGCTGGGGCCTGGGCCACACCCGGCACCGGTACAAACCAGGCAAACAAGGTTTTCCCATCCGCGCCAGGCAGCCTGACCTCAGTGGCTGCCAGCCCCACATCCACCGGCGCAACTTGGTGCGCCAGCCGTGGTGCCCGCAGCCCCCGCAAAATCAGCGCATTTGCCAATGCACGGGTGGCCAACACCCCTGCCAACGTCAAACCCGCAGTCAACAACACAGTCAAGGGTTCAAACCGGGCTGGGGTGAACTGCAGATTTCAAATGCAACGCTTAACGCGGAATCATGAAGGTGGATTTTTCGATCAAGCGGCCAGGACTGTCCAGCGACTCAATTTCAAAATGGATTTCATGCGAACCCGAGGTACTGGCATCAGCCGGTGCCTGCACCCGGACCGGTACGGTGATGGCCTCTGTCGACTTCACCTTGAAAGTAGTTTCAGAAGTGATTACCAAACCAGGCAAGCCATTGACTGTGAACTTGTAACGTTGGTCTGTTTCTGTGGCATTCATGACCTGCAAACGGTAGACGTTTTCAATATTACCCGCATCGACCACGCGGGCCATGACGCCCCGGTCACGCACTACATTCACCTTGAACGGCGTACGCATCGTCAAACTGATAAAAATGGCCAGCAAGATCACCGTCAGGATACTGGTATAGACCAAAATCCGCGGTCGCAGCACATGACGCAGTGTCTGCTTTTGCGTCCAATGGTTTTTCATGGCGTTTTCTGTCGAATATTTGACCAGACCACGCGGATACCCAACCTTGTCCATCACCGTGTCGCAGACATCGGCACAGGCACCACAGCCAATGCACTCGTATTGCAGACCATTTCGGATATCAATGCCGGTGGGGCAAACCTGCACACACAAACTGCAGTCAATGCAAGCGCCCAAATTGAGCTTGGCCGGGTCAGCCTTTTTGGAACGTGCACCGCGCGGCTCACCGCGCTCGGTGTCATAGGTCACGATCAAAGTGTCCTTGTCAAACATGGCACTCTGAAAACGTGCATAAGGGCACATGTGCTTGCAGACCTGCTCACGCATGAAACCGGCGTTACCGTAAGTGGCAAAGCCATAAAAGAACGACCAAAAAATCTCCCAGCTGCCCAGGTTGAAGGTTATAAATTCACCAATAAGCTCCTTGATCGGCGTGAAATAACCGACAAACGTCACGCCAGTCCAGAAAGCCACCGCCAGCCACAGAAAATGCTTGGCAAATTTGCGACCAAACTTCTCAGCCGTCATTGGTGCGTCATCGCGCCGTATACGCGCAGAACGGTCACCCTCCACCCGCTTTTCGATCCAGAGAAAAATCTCGGTGTACACGGTTTGCGGACAAGCATAACCACACCACAAACGACCGGCCACTGCAGTGAACAAAAACAGCGACAAGGCCGCGATGATCAGTAGGCCAGTCAGGTAAATGAAGTCTTGCGGGTACAGCACCAGGCCAAAGATGTAAAAGCGCCGAACCCCCAGGTCAAAAAGAACCGCCTGGCGCTGACCCCATTCAATCCAGGGCAAGCCATAAAAAACGATTTGGGTTACCCAGACCATGATCCAGCGCCAATTGGAAAACACACCTTCCACACTGCGTGGGTAGATTTTTTGATGCGCCGCGTACAAAGAAATCATCTCTTCATCGGGCTCCACCGCGGTGATGGGTATCACTTTTTTGGCAATATCGGGTTTGTCATTCATCTGTTATTCCTCAATAAGTAGCTTCAAGTAATTGTTTTTCCGGCAAGGCCGCCATCTGGGCCAGAAATTCATCACGCGCCAAACCCGCAATCAAGGGGTGCCAGCGCCGTTGTTCCAGAACAGTGGTCACGGCGCGCGATCTTTGCGCATGTCCAGCAAACAACAGTGTTTCATCCGGTAGTGTAAATACCCGCTGCGTCACGCTGTCCCATAACGCCTCTGGCAGCGCCGGCCGGGCTTGGTGCGGGCATGCCGTCACAGCCAGCAAGCCACCACAAAACAGCCGGTCGCGCCAGCCAAAGCTCAGACAAAAGCTGGTATGACCCGGGGTTGCCATCACACGAATCAACTCGTCGCCAAACGGCAGCACCGCACCGTCTGCAAAGTTCTCGGACGGGGCGCTTTGGTCGCCCTGCACCAAAGGTGCCGCCAAACCGGCCAACATGGATGCCTCCTGCGGCTGCACATCATCATGATGGTGGGTACGCAGCACCCAGCGCAGGCGCAAATCGCGCTCGGCCAGCAGGGCTGTCAACACCGGCAAATCACGCGCGTGCGGGTCAATCAGCACCGCTTCGCGCGCGTCCGTATCTGCCAGTAAATAGGTCAATTCGCCAGTGGCTTCATCATTCAAAATTCGAAAATACATATCAGGCACTCCGCGCCAATGGTTTTTTGCCAAAGCCAAATATCACTTGGCTGTGGCAGTTTTTCTGGATTTGATGTTTATCAATCAAGAATCATGCCAGTCCAGACATTTCTGGAAAACATCAATATATTCATCGCGTTACGAAATAACTTCTCATCTTCTGTGGGACTGCGTTGATGCATTACTGCCATTTTTGGCAGTAACGGTCATGGCAGTCAGGTGTCAAGATGGGTCAGAAGCATTGATTAAATGATCGGTCGCGGTAGGGACAGGAGTTACCCCCTGCCCCCCGCACAGATCCCTGCGAGCGCTATTTACGCACAAGGCTCCTGCCGCAGGTGTTTGACGTTAAACCGTCCTTCTGGATATGGATGAGTATGTCTGTATGGCGGTAT
>JBBQLQ010000073.1:0-16671 GCA_038328055.1 Burkholderiales bacterium | reverse complement strand
AAATAGCAAACTGTGCCGATGCGCATCAGGAAGTCTGAAGTTCAGACTTCCTGATGCGCACGCAATCCATTTGGCATGGTGAAAGTCTGGTTGTGAGAAAGCCTGGTTGTTACTTTGTGGGAGGGCTGGCAAGCCCGAATTCGCGGCTGCCGCCGCTCCCACAAGCCCGAATTCGCGGCTGCCGCCGCTCCTACAGGCCCGAATTCGCGGCTGCCGCCGCTCCTACAGGCCCGAATTCGCGGCTGCCGCCGCTCCTACAAGCCCGAATTCGCGGCGACCAGGACCTGAACAAGATGCTCAAGGCGCTGGTGGCCCGTGGCGTCACGCTGAAGGTTTGCGGAACCTGTGTATGGCGCGCTGCGGTATTTACAAGAACCAGCCCTATTTTGAGGGTGCCGAAAAATCAACCATACCGGCCTTGGCGCAATGGGTCGTCGATAGCGACAAGGTCATCTCGTTCTAAGGATTTTCCAAGTCACACATAGGCCGCGCGCCGGATCGGCTGACCCCGATCGGGCGCTGATGCGGCATTTAGACGAATTTCATGTACAAAATAACCCTCTGGCCCTTATCAAATAAGCGTTGGTAGCTATTTTTATCATAGTTCCGTGAGAATGTATTCACGACCGCTCCCCGACAAGTTTGGCGGCCTTGGCTAAAGCATTGGGGTCAGAGCACGAGTTTTGGGTGCGACCGTTGGCAAGCTCATCGGCCAGCAGCCAAAATCGTGATCCGACCCCAAAGCCAATGCAGCACACCAGTTTGAATCGCCCCCCCTTTCCCCGGATAATGCTTGCGACGGCTCAGTTTTCATGAGCCGCATTGACTTGGAAAACGCCATGGACCTTGATGAATCTGAACTCCCCGAAAACAGCGCCATGCTGGAGGTAACACTGCCCACGGCGGTCGAACTGGTGCGCCTGAACCTGGCGACGATGATCGATATTCGTCAAACCTTTGAGATCGACATGAAAGGGGCCATTCCCGGCAGCCTGCATGTGCCGCTGTTTGAGGTCAAAGCCATGCTGGGTGATGTGTTGACCGAGGATGAGCAGGACATTCTGGATGCCGGGCAACCCAAGGACATGGATGCCAAGTCGTTTTTCACCATGATCAACCAACTGCACCATGGGCATGACCATCTGCTGTTGTGCATTTGCAATAGCGGACGACGCAGCCTGTCGGCCGCGTCGCTGCTGCGTTCGCTGGGCTATCCCAAGGCGCTGTCGGTGGCGGGCGGTTTTCAGGCCTGGAAGAAGTTGCAAGCGGCCGGGTAGGCAGCCTGCTCAGGGCTTAGTCACCGAGAAAAAATTTCCAGCAGCCGGTCCAGCCCACCCGCATTGATGCGCACGTTGGCAAACTCGCGCACCGCGGGTTTGGCGTGGTAGGCCACGGACAGGCCGGCGGCACCCATCATCGGCAGGTCGTTGGCACCATCGCCCACGGCAATGGCCTGGGTGGGGCTGATGCCCAAGGCAGCGCAGGTGTGCAGCAACATGACGCGTTTTTCATCGCCGTCGCAAATGTCGCCCCAGGGCTGGTCGACCATGCGCCCGGTGAGCCTGCCGTTGGCCACTTCAAGCACGTTGGCACGGGTGTAATCAATGCCCAGCAAGTCGCGCACCCGATCAGAAAAATGGGTGAAACCGCCTGAAACCAGCAGTACCTTCAGTCCGGCCTGTTTGCAGGCAGCCACCAGTTCGACCGCACCGGGGTTCAGGCGCAGTCGCTCGTTGTAAATGCGGTCAATGTCGGCCGTCGTCACGCCCTTGAGCAAGGCCACGCGCTGGCGCAAGCTGTCTTTGTAATCGGCAATTTCGCCGCGCATGGCCGCTTCGGTGATGGCCGAAACCTGCGGCTTGCGGCCCACTGCATCGGCAATTTCGTCCACGCACTCGATGTTGATGAGCGTCGAGTCCATGTCGAAAGCGATGAGCTTGAAGTCGCGCAGGTGCAGGGCGGCTGGCAGATTTTGGACCACAAGGCCGGGGGCGAGTTCTTCGGTGAGCATGAGTTGTTTACTATAAAAATACTAGCTTCTCGCGCAATGAATACGTGGGCTAGAGGGCTATTTGATGCTTGAAATCAACTGTGCCAGCGACTCGCCGTTGATTTTGGTCTGGTAGTGAATCTGCACGCCTCTTTCCTTCAAAGCAGGCAATTCGCGTAGCGCCTCAAAAAACTTCTTCGCGCTGTCAATCTTCCACTTTTCTTTTGTCGGAATATCGCCTCGGTTGTCATAGCCCTTGGTTTCCACTACCAGATACAAGGCTTGCGCTGCACCGTCTTGGTGAATGGCGTAGCCAAAATCAGGGTTGTATTTTCCTGCTGGCGTGGGAATGTCGATTTTGGGTAATTTGGCAAACACGGTAATGCTGGCTAGGTTGGACTCGTCCACCGTGCTTCGCTCAATCTTGCTGTCCACGGGCATGCAGGCGTCTTGGTATAGGGAGCGCCCTTGAATCTCTGCATCGGCAAAGGCGTGGGTTTCCACACCGCACAGCGCAACGGCCACTTCATCGAGCATGTTGCCGTTTTTGTCGGTTAACGACGTTTTGACGCGTACCTCGCGCAGGTCATAAGTCACCCGGTTCACCAGCAACTCATACACGCAGCCCAACATCAGGTCGCGCAGGGCGGTGAGTGCCCGGTTTTCGTTATGGCGGATTTGTTCAAACTTCTCAGGCGGCATGCGGCTCAAAATGCGGGCGATCGAGTGGTAACTCAGCTTCGTCATGTTGGCCAACTCGCGCACAAACGCAGGCAGCGTGTACACCGATTGGGATGGGATGTCGTAACTCATCTGCGTACTCTTGGCCTGGTGCAAGCTTTCGACCGACTCGGTGCGGGTTACGCTGATGGTCAGCGGGCGCACCTGAAAATCCGAGTCAATGCGTTGCAGCACCTTGACTGCTAATTCTTCCGCGTCCAGCGCGTAGCGCAGCACGGCATCGCGGTTCAGGTTTTCCCAAAGCTCTTTGAATTTTTGGTAGTTGGCCGCGTTCACCCGCAGCGTGGGTTTGACCTTGTCACCCTTGTGTTTGACCTTGCCATAACCCTCGTAATACGCGTCCAAATAGGCCTGCATGTTGATGGCGTTGACCTCTTCAATGCCGTTGATGGCTTTAAGTCGGGCCAAAATGCCGTCGCGCCTGGCCAGGTAAGCCGGGCGCTCCAGCAGCAAGGTCGCCTGCCCGGTGGCATCAACCAAAGAAATCACCCCCAGCGCTTCCAGCGCATCGAGCACCCGGTTGGCAATCCGCGTGTTGGGGGCCACACCAAATTCGGCCAGCACTTTGTCGTCAAATATGCGGGCCACCCGCTGCACGCTATGGGCTGCAATCTCACTCTGAATAGCCTCTACGAAATTGCCCTCGCTGGCGGGCACCACCACCACCAGTTCGTTGATTTCGTCAAAAAGTGGGTCGTCTGACTGCACCCGCTCCAGCTGCTGGTTGACCGCCAGGCGCAGGCCACGCCCAATTTGTTGCAACTTGGTGATTTTCGAGTTACTCGGGGCCAGCTTGCACAGCGTAAAAATGTTGGGGTTGTCCCAGCCCTCTTGCAGCGCCCACATGGAGAAGATGAAGCGCAAATCGGTATCAAACGAGAGCAGCTTTTCTTTCTCTTGCAAGATAAGTTTGATGGCTTCTTCTTCGCCTTTCTCGCTGTGCGAGCGGGCAAAGTAGCCCTTGTGCACCCGACCAATGTCGGCCGCGCTGCGCGCCAGATAGGCGCGGTAGCCCGCATCCAGATCGTCTTTGGCCAAGGTTTGGGTCAAGTGGGCGTTGTAATGTCTCTCAAACGCGGTGCGTATCACGGCAGGCTTGGTGCCATCGGGCAGGTATTTGGCCACGGCATCGATAAAAAACAGACTCAAACCCTTGATGCCGCGTTTGAACAGCGCCTCTTCCCGCTCAAAGTGGTTGGCAATCGCCCGCTCAATGATCAGCGCCTGCATTTGCTCTGCCAACATGCCGTACGACGTGGGCTCGCCCAGCGGCAGCGAAAAGCCGTTGGTAAACAGCACCTCTTTGCCCGTCACGCTTTCCACCACATGGCCATCCAGAAAACCCATGTGCGTTTTATCGCCCAGGTTGTCTTTGGCTTGGAGCGCCACAGTGTCGGTTTTGCCCGCAATCGTCTGAAAACTCACCTGCGCGGCGCGCTCTTTGGCGCTGGGGCTGACCGAGTGGAAGCACAGCACCTGCGTCATGTCGGCGCCCACGCCCACCGTGTCCACCGTAATGCCCTTGACCAGCCGTTGGCGAAACGCCTCCAGGCTGTCCAGCGTGTAAACCAGGTTTCTGTATTTCAGCGCATCACTGTCACCCTTGAAGGTCGCCCCAAAGCGAATCGTCAGCAGCGGGTTGAACTTAGCCAAATATTCCTGGGTTTGCTTGCCCTCAAAGCGGTGCGGCTCATCAATGATCAGCACCGGGCGAATGACCGCCAGCGCTTGCATGAAGCTCTTGGCGTGGCCAAACAAATTGGCCTCCACCCCGCGCTGGTTAATCACCTTGCTGTCACCCGCAAACGACTGGTAGGTGGCCACCAGCACCGAAATGCCCGCGTTGGCCGCGTGAATGAAACCCTGCACCGTGCGGGCCGAATAGTTGTACACATTGATCTTTTGACCGTACTGCTTGTCAAAAAACCGGGCCGTGGACTGCAGGCTCTTCAATGTGCCTTGGCGAATCGCGTTGCTGGGCACCAGCACAATGAATTTGGAAAGCTTTTTGTCTTTGTGCAGGCGGTGAATCGTCTCGATAAACGTAAACGTCTTGCCGGTGCCGGTTTCCATCAACACATCCAGCGCCAAAGCGGGCAGGGGCAGCATGGACACCGCCACTTCGCCCACATGGATGTGGTTGCGCGCCCGAATAGCGGCCAGGTTCTGACGCAAGGTGGGCGCCGCCTCTGAGGTCGGCATGGTCGGGTTACTGTGCACATTGGTGGGCGCTATAAAGCGCACATCTACAAATACATCGGCAATCGACTGCACGGCGGCCGTCTGGTGCGCCAGTGTGGTGTATTGAAATTGGGGGGTCATAGGCGTTTTTGTGCGGTCAGATAAACCTGGCTCTTGTCGCGTCGCCCCAGCGCCACCACGGTGACAAAAACGACATCGTCATCCACCCGGTACACCAGTCGCAAACCCGGGGCTTGCAGCTTGATTTTGTAGCAGTCCACCATGCCGTGCAGCGCCGCACTGGGCACGCGTGGGTGGGTCAGTCTTTCAGCTAGTTTGGTTTTGAAAATGGTGCGCACCGAGCCGTCCAGTTTTTGCCACTCAGCCCAGGCTTTTTCGTGAAAGCGCAGCTTGTAAGCCATGGTGACTGTCCAGACTCAAAGGTCAGCCAGCTGCACTTCAATAAACGGGCCGCTGGCGCGTTCACGCACCAGTCGGGCATCTTGCGCATCGTCCAGCTGGTTCAGCATGCGCTCGTACAGGGCGGCTGGCAGCAGATAGGCCTCGGGCCGGTTGTGGTTGAGTACGGCCACGGGTTGTTCCGCGGCCTGTTGCAAGATTTTTGTGTAATTGCGCTTGAGCTCGGTCACGCTCACGCAGGTGTCAGCAAATACGTTGTGCACGGCGGGCTCCAAATCAAAGAGGTTCAAAAGACTTCTAATTATGCGTCAAATAAGGCATCAATTTAGATGCTTTATCCGCGCAGCCGCAGCTTGTCTTCTGAATACCCGAGCGACTCGGCCCTTGTTTTGATGCCCAGCATGAAGTTGTCGTCGGCAATCCACGGCGCATACACGGTCAGGTAGGTGGCGGGCGTGCCTTGGGTTTGCAGGGCGCGCAAGCTGTCGGTCAGCTCGTCCAGCGCGACAGCTTGTACCACCATCAGCACGTCACCGGCCAGATACAGGTGCTGGTCTTTGATGGTGCGCAGCACGGTGGTGAGCGGCAAGCTCTCGGACAGCAGCAGGTTGTGCAGCACGCGGGGCAATTGCGAGGGCTGCGGTGTGGCAATGGCGGTTTGCAGCGCTTGCACGTCGGCTTGAGTGGCGTGTTGCAGGGGTTTGGAGAGAATCAGCGCGTCGGGGTCGTCCACCAGCTCAAACACGCGAAAACCGGTGTCTACTGGACCCGACCGGGCTGAGCCGGCCGAAGCCGTGTCGCCAAAGCCTTCAGCAAGCTCGGGCTGCACGGCGGCGGCGGCAGTTTTTGCGGCTTGCTCCGCGTCAATCTTGGCTCCGGCGCGGCGAATGCGCTCGACGGTGATCTCGAAAATGGTGGCCTCGGGTTTGCCCAAGGTTTCAGTGACAAATTTGTGCGCTTCTTTCTGCTTTTTGGCGTCGATTGGCTGGGGGATTTGCACCAGGATGAATTGGCGGTTGCCGCCGTCCTCGGCGTTGAGACGCATCACGGCTTCGGCGGTGGTGCCGGATCCGCCAAAGAAATCGAGCGCAATGGCCTCTTTGTCGCCGGGGCTGGCGTAGCCCAGTAGCCGGGCCACTTCGTCAACGTCTTTAGGGTTATTGAATACGTTTTTGCCGAGCAGCGCGCGCAAGTGGCGGACCGACACCTGGGACTGTTTGTAAAAGTAGCTGCCGCGCACTTGGGTGGCCAGCTCTTCTTCGGCCTCAATGCCATCGGTGTCGCCTTCGTCCGGCAGCGCTTCCAGCTCTTGCGGCAGCGGGCGAATGTGGGCTTTGCGAAAGGGCGGCTCGGTGTGGTCGTCGCGAAAGGCCACCAAGCCCAAGTCGATCTGGCGTTGCATCTCGACTGGGTCTGAGTAAATCCAACCACGCGCTGGAACCTTGCAAGGCAGGCCGGTTATATCGTGCAGCACGTCGTAGCGGGGGCCGCCGCCGCCGGGCCACGAAATGTCACGGTCGCGCCACGGGCCATTGGCGTCCACGCGCTTGTAGCGGCTCCACTTTTTCGCTGGGTGGCTTTTGGGCAGGCTGGCGTACCACTGTTGCAGGTCAGTCTCAATGGCTGCATCGTCTGCGCCGTGGCGGGCGCGCAGCACCAGGTAGTGCTCCCAGATGTCGCGCGCGCCGGGTTTTTCCTCGCGCCAAACGGTGTTTTCTTCGCGCAAATGGGCTACGGATTTGGCATACACCAGCATGTATTCGTGGCCGTTGGAGAAAAACTTGGCATCGTTTTTTCTGCCTTTTTCCCAAGTCAGGTTGGAGACAAAGTTCTCCTGCCCAAACACCTCATCGCACAGCAGCTTCAACTGCGCCTGCTCGTTGTCGTCAATCGAAATAAAAATTACGCCGTCATCGCGCAGCAAATCCTTGGCCAGCAGCAGGCGCGGGTACATGAATGACAACCAGCCGCTGTGGGTGCGCGCGCCGTAAATGTTTTTGATGTAGTCAATGTTGTCTCGCGAGTAGCCCAACTGTTCCAGCACCTCGCCCTGTTTGGCGGAAAAGTCGTCGCGGTAAATAAACGCATCGCTCTGGGTGTTGTAAGGCGGGTCGATGTAGATCAGCTTGACCTTGCCAAAGTAGCTGTGGCGCAGCAGACGCAAAGCATCAATGTTGTCGCCTTTGATAAGCAAGTTGCCCGTGGTGTCCCAATGTTTGCTTTGCTCAGGCCGGGGCTCGACGATTTTTTGCACCGGCACAAAGGCGCTGTGGTAGGCCTCGCGCTTGCCGACCCAGCGCAGCTCAAACCCATCCTCTTCCACCTGAATGCCCGCGGGGTTGGCCGGGTCCACTGCCAGTTGCAGGGCTTGCGCGTTGATGCGGATGCGGCCCTGGGCATCGGTTTCCACCGCCTGGGGAAAGTGCTGGCGCAAAAGCTCCAGTTTGAGGGCGTTGGGCGCGGCGGCGTTGAGGATCGGTTTTGACATGGTTTGCTATTTATTTTGTAGCTGCTTGCGCAATCAATACGGGGGCTAGAGGGCTATTTAGTCATCATTACCGGCCCAGCCTTGCAGGCGTGCAGCAATCTGCTCGGGGCTGGGTAAGTCGTTCTGGTAGCGGGCGGGCAGTTGCGGCGAGACGGTGTAGGTAGCAATGCCCAGTGGGCGTGTCATGGTGCGCAAAGCGTACTCGACCGTGGTTTTGGTTTTGCTGCGGCAAATGACAATGCCAATTGGCGGGTTTTCGCCTTCCAAGCGGTGCTGCTGGTCCAGCGTATCCAGATAAAACTCGATCTGGCCTTTGTGCTCAGGTTTGAACTCGCCAATTTTCAGTTCAATCGCCACCAGGCAGCGCAGGCGGCGATGGAATAGCAGCAGGTCGATAAAGTAGTCCTTACCGTCTACTTCCAGCCGGTACTGGTTGCCTACAAAAGTGAAGGCACCGCCCATTTCACTCAAAAAACTGCGCAGGTTGCGTACCAGTGCCTGTTCCGGTTCGCGCTCGGAGTGCTCGTCAGCCAGCCCCAAAAAGTCAAAGGTGTAGTGATCTTTGACGGCCAGCAGGGCTTGGGCCTTGATGGTGTCGGGCACGGCGGCATCGAAGTTGGTTTGACCGTTCAGATATTGCTGGTAGCTGTGGTTGTCGATTTGCTGTTGCAACACGCTTTTGCTCCAGCCAAAGCGGGCGGTGGCGCGCAGGTAAAACTCGCGCTCCAGGCCGTCTTTGCAGCGAGCCATGATGACGAGGTTTTTGGCCCAACTGATTTCTCTAACCAGCGGTTGGAGTTTTGGTTTGTCGCGGTATTCGTTAAAAAACTGCCGCATCAGCCAGAGGTTTTGGGCCGAAAACCCGTTGCGCCCCGCAAACGCAGCTTGCAGATCACGCGCCAGTGTTTCCACCACGGCCTTGCCCCAGCCTAGCATTGCCTGCCTGACGCTGATGTTTTCACCCAGCCACCAATACAAGGCCAGCAAGTCGTGGTTGACCGCCCGCATGGTCTGGAATTGGCGCTGGCGTATTTGTGCCTTGATCTCAAGCAGAAAATCGCCGTAAGCGTTCAAGGCGGGAACTGGCAATGAAGCCATGCTTGGTGCGGTGGTCATGGGTGCGTGGTGATTGCGTTGATCGTTGGGTACATGGCGTGATTTCATGCCCGTTGTCATGCCCGTTGTCATGGTGCCGGTAATTCGTCATCGTTGGGGGCGCTGGTGTCTATGCCAGCAAACATGCCGCGTGCAGCCTGCGTCGGCTGCAAGGGAATGACTTCAATTTTGCCGTCGATGACACGCTCAAGCCAGTTTTCCACCTTGAGCCCCGGCACCCGGTTGAACTCGGCATCGGCCGTCACCAGGGTGGCACCCAGCGCCAGCGCGTGGGCGGCGATCAGGGTGTCGTTGGGGCCGATTGGGGTGCCTGCGAGTTCGAGCTGGGTGCGCACATTTGCGTAATGGGCAGTCACAGTTTGGTCGAGATCAAGCACGGGCAGTTGCTCCATTTGCAAGGTGTATGCCGCTTGCAATCGATCCGATGGCTTCTTCACCAAACCGTAAAGCAGTTCGCACTGCACGACCACGCTTGTGACCATGCGGCAAGGCTCGGGTTTTTCCAAAAGAAATCGGTAACGTTGTGCCACGACACCTTGCGCATTACGCATGAGTTGGCTGACGATATTGGTATCGAGCAGATAGGTTGTGCCTGTGCGCATCATCAGTCGTCACCCAAATCAATATCATCCAGCGGTAGCAAGCCTTGGTCTACGTCTGGAAACTCATCGAGGCATGGGCCGAGTTTGGCGATTTCGTCCAGCGCGGCAAGCAGGGCGGCTGCGCTGCCTTTTTCAAATTGGGGCTTGACGGCTTCAATAATCAGCCGGTCGCCTTCGCGGTGCATCACTGCGTCATTACCGGCGAACTCGAATTCGCGTGGAATGCGCACGGCCTGGTTGGCTCCATTGCGAAACAGGCGAACATGCCTTCTAACCCCCGTATCTACTGCGTATGGCGCTATATTTTCAGAAGTAGTTTGCGCTGTATTGGTCATGCTTCACCTCCTGTTACTGGCGTGGTTGAACGAGGGTGCCAGTTTAGCCTATGCCATGGCCTATGTCATGTTATTGGTGTGGCTAGTTTTGCCACGTCTGCCACCGGTTGCCCCAGATTTTTCAGTACATCACGCACCATTTGCGCCCGGTCTTTGGTTTGCGGCAATTCACGCTCGATGCGCAATTTTTCGTTGCCCACCAGTTTGATGTGTTTGTTTTTCTGGATCAGCGCAATGATTTTCATCGGGTCAATCGGCGGATTTTTCCTGAAGGTGATGGTGATGGCACCCGGGCTGGCATCGACCTTCGTCACGCCATAGGGCTGGCTCAGTACCCGCAAACGGTGCACGTCAAACAGGGTTTGCGCCTGCGCCGGCAGCTTGCCAAAGCGGTCAATGATTTCTTCCAGCAGCGCATCAATTTGGTTGGCGGTTTTGGCGGTGGCGAGCTTTTTATAGAACGACAGGCGCAAGTGCACATCGCCACAAAAGTCGTCTGGCAGCAGTGCCGGGGCATGCAGGTTGATGTCGGTGGCCACATTCATCGGGTTGAGTAAATCGGGCTCAATGCCGGCCTTCAGGCAGCGCACCGCCTCGCTGAGCATCTCGTTGTAAAGCTGGAAACCCACTTCGAGCATGTTGCCGCTCTGGTTTTCGCCCAGCACTTCACCGGCCCCGCGGATTTCCAGGTCGTGCATGGCCAGGTAGAAGCCGCTGCCGAGTTCTTCCATGGCCTGAATGGCGTCCAGCCGCAAGGTCGCCTGCTTGGTCAAGCCTTGCAGGTCGGGCACCATCAAATAGGCATAGGCCTGGTGGTGGCTACGACCGACGCGGCCGCGCAACTGGTGCAACTGCGCCAGGCCAAACTTGTCGGCCCGGCTCATGACAATGGTGTTGGCAGTCGGCACATCAATGCCGGTTTCGATGATGGTGGAGCACAGCAGCAGGTTGTAGCGCTGCGCCACAAAGTCGCGCATCACGGCCTCCAACTGGCGCTCGGGCATCTGGCCATGGGCCACGGCAATGCGGGCTTCGGGCAACAGTTCTTCCAGTTTGGCGCGGCGGTTCTCGATGGTGTCCACCTCGTTGTGCAAAAAGTACACCTGCCCGCCGCGTTTCAATTCACGCAGCACCGCTTCACGAATGACACCGTTGCCTTCAGTGCGGACAAAGGTTTTGATGGCCAGGCGGCGCTGCGGCGCAGTGGCAATCACGCTCAAATCACGCAGGCCCTCCAGCGCCATACCCAGCGTGCGCGGAATCGGTGTGGCGGTCAGCGTCAGCACATCCACTTCAGCGCGAAAGGCTTTCATCTGCTCTTTGTGGCGCACACCAAAGCGGTGTTCCTCATCGATGATCAGCAGGCCCAAGTCCTTGAACTTGGTGGATTCGCTGAGCAGCTTGTGGGTGCCGACCACGATGTCAATGGTGCCGTCGGCCACGCCCTTGAGCGCCGCGGTGATTTCCTTGGCCGAGCGAAAGCGGCTCATTTCGGCTACTTTCACCGGCCATTTGGCGAAGCGGTCTACCAGGGTCTGGTAGTGCTGCTCGGCCAGCAGTGTGGTCGGGGCCAGAAACGCCACCTGCTTGCCACCGGTAATCGCGATGAAGGCAGCGCGCAGGGCCACTTCGGTCTTGCCAAAGCCGACATCGCCGCAGACCAATCGGTCCATCGGGCGCGGGCTGATCATGTCTTGAATGACGGCGTGAATGGCGGCCTTCTGGTCGGCCGTTTCTTCAAAGCCAAAGTCGTTGGCAAAGGTTTCGTAATCGTTCGGGCTGTACCGGAAGGCATGACCCTGGCGCGCAGCGCGGCGGGCGTAGATGTTGAGCAACTCGGCGGCGCTGTCGCGCACCTGTTCGGCGGCTTTGCGCTTGGCTTTGTCCCACTGGCCGCTGCCCAGCTTGTGCAGCGGCGCTTCGTCCGGACTGACCCCGGTGTAACGGCTGATGAGTTGCAGTTGGCTCACCGGCACGTAAAGCACGGCTTTGTCGGCGTATTCCAGGTGCAAAAACTCCTGGATTTCAGGCTCGCCATTGGGCAGCTTGTTGCCCAGATCGAGGTTGATCAGGCCCCGGTAGCGGCCAATGCCGTGGCCACTGTGCACCACCGGGTCGCCCACCTTGAGCTCGCTTAAATCCTTGATGAGGGCCTCAACGTCGCTGACCTGTTCCTGCTTTTTGCGTCGGCGGGTGGTCTGGGTGGCAGCAAACAACTCGGTCTCGGTCACCAGGTCAATGCCGGATTCCAGCCAGCTAAAGCCCACCGCCAGGCTGCTGGTGGCAATGCCGATTTTTTCGCTGCTCGTTACAAACTCAGCCAGCGAGTCAAAAGTGGGTGGGTCAAATGCGCTGGAATGCAAAAAGTCCAGCAGGCTGGCACGCCGGCCATCGCTCTCGGCCAGCACCAGCAGTCGCTGCGGCGTGTTGCGAATGTGGGTTTTCAGGCGCGCCAGGGGTTCATCCGCACCGCGCATCACCGTCAGGTCGGGCAAGGTGTTGAATTCGACAAAATCCGCGGCTGGCGACCCTGACTGACCGTCATTGCGAGCGGGGCGCGGCAATCCACGGCCTGCTGGCTCCTGGATTGTCGCGTCGCTATGCTCCTCGCAATGACGGCTAACTGGCCGCAACGCCAACTGCGCGTGCTGGTTGACCCGGGCGTAGAACTGCTCGGCGCTCAAAAACAGCGCATCGGGCGGCAGCACCGGCCGCTCGGGGTCGCCTTGCACCAGCCGATAGCGCTCGCGCGTGTCTTGCCAGAAATGGGCAAACACCGGCTCCGGGTCGCCGTGCAGCACCACGGTGGCATCTGCGCCCAGGTAGTCAAACACGGTAACTGTGTCTTCAAAAAACAGCGGCAGGTAGTACTCAATGCCCGCGGTGGCAATGCCTGCGCCAATGTCTTTGTAAATGCGGCTGCGGGTCGGGTCGCCTTCAAGCAGCTCGCGCCAGCGGTTGCGAAAGCGCGCCCGCGCGTCGTCATCCATCGGAAATTCGCGCCCGGGCAGCAAGCGCACTTCGGGCACCGGGTACAGGCTGCGCTGGCTGTCGGGGTCAAAGGTGCGGATGCTGTCGACCTCGTTTCCAAACAGGTCAACCCGGTAAGGCACCAACGAGCCCATCGGAAAGAGGTCGATCAAGCCACCGCGCACGGCATATTCGCCGGGTGACACCACCTGGCTGACATGCTGGTAGCCGGCCAACGTGAGCTGTGACTTCAGTTTTTGCTCGTTGAGCTTGGCCTTTTGCTTGAAGTGGAAGGTGGTGCCAGCCAGAAATGAAGGTGGCGCCAGCCGGGTCAACGCGGTGGTGGCTGGCAGCAGCACCACATCGACGTCGCCGCTGTGGATGCGCCACAGCGTGGCGAGCCGCTCAGAGATCAAATCCTGGTGCGGGCTGAAGTTGTCGTAGGGCAGGGTTTCCCAGTCCGGGAAAACCGCCACGCGCAGCTGGGGCTCGAACAGCAGCAATTCTTCAGCCAGCCGCGTGGCGTCAGAAGGATCGGCGGTGAAGATGGCCAGCCGGCGACCGGATTGGGTGTGTTGGCGGGCCAGGCGGGCCAGCAGCAAGGCGTCAGACGAGCCCGTGGGGCGCGGCAAGGTGAAGCGCTTGCCGGGCGTGATGTGGGGCAGTTGCATCGCTGCGGATTTTAGGGCGACGTTGATAATCGCGCCCATGCTTGATGCCGCCCGCTGTTTTGCCCTCGTGCCTTGTGCCGGCGTCGGACTGCGGGCCGGCACGTCTGGCCCCAAGCAATACGCTTTGCTGGCGGGCCAGCCGGTGGTGGCCTACACGCTGCAAGCGCTGGCGGCTGTGCAAGAAATCAGTGCCACGCTGGTCGTGCTGGCGCCTGAAGATGCACAGTTCGAGCAACAGGTACCGGCTTTTGCCGGGCCGCGCGCCTGGGTCGCACGCTGCGGCGGCAGCAGCCGCGCGGCCACGGTGGCAGCAGGTCTGAACGAGCTGCAGCGGCGTGGCGCCTTGGCGCAAGACTGGGTGCTGGTGCATGACGCTGCACGTTGCCTGCTGCAGCCCGACTGGGTGCAGCGGCTGATCGATGCCTGCCTGGGCGATGGCGTGGGTGGCCTTTTGGCGCTGCCGTTGGCCGATACGTTGAAAGAGCAAGCAGCGTCGCCTGCGCGGGCTTTGGAAGCAGCAAACGGTTCAAATGGACAAGACGGACAAGACGGACAAGACGGACCAGACAGACAAGACAGACCAGACGGCCCAGACGTTCCAATTGACCCAAGCCGCCCAGACGCCACAAGCTCTCAAAGCGCCACACAGCCCGCCAGGGTGGCCTGCAGTGTGCCGCGCGCCAACAAGTGGCTGGCGCAGACGCCTCAGATGTTCCCGCTGGGTTTGCTGCAGCAGGCCCTGCGCGAGGCCAGCACGGGTGCAGACCTGGCGGCGGTGACCGACGAAGCCAGCGCCATCGAAGCGCTGGGCCTGGCGCCGCTGCTGGTGCCGGGTGAGCTGGAGAATTTCAAACTGACCTGGCCGGCCGACTTTGCGCTGGCCGCCCGCTTGCTGGAGAGCCGATGAACACGATCCCCTGGCGCATTGGCGAGGGCTGGGACACCCACGCACTCGTCATCGGCCGGCCGTTGATACTGGGCGGCATCGAGGTGCCGCACAGCCACGGGCTGCTGGGCCATTCAGATGCCGATGTGCTGTTGCACGCCATCATCGATGCCGTGTTGGGCGGCGCCGGTATGGGCGACATCGGCCAGCACTTTCCTGACACCGACCCTGAGTTCAAAGGCGCCGACTCTTTGAAGCTGCTGAGCGCCGCCTCTGAAAAGGCTCGCCACCACGGCTGGTTGATCGTCAACATCGACAGCACCATCGTGGCGCAGGCGCCCAAGCTGTCGCCCCACATCCCGGCCATGCGGCAGCTCATCGCGCGCGCGTTGGGTCTGCACCCTGACAACGTCAACGTCAAAGCCAAGACGGCTGAAAAGATGGGCCCAGTGGGTGAGGGCCTGGCCATCGAGGCGCGTGCGGTGTGCTTGTTGACGCGCAATACCGATCTGTTGCCTTAGGGCAACGCTGAACAAGTCCTTCGCGGCGCCCCTGCTTTGGGCGCGGACACTCGCGGGGACTTGTTCAGCGTCGCCTCAAAGCGGATGGGCGGACAAGCTCTTGGGCTCGCTCAGGCAGTGCTGCGCCTCTGGTGCAAGCCCGCTGTGGGCCAATCTGCAGCAGCCTGCATCTCTTCTGGCGACGGCTTCTTCAGCCGCAGGTGCGCCACCAAGCCGCCGTCGGCGGCATTGGCCAGCTCCAGGCTGCCGCCCATGCGCACCATCGCCTTGTCGACAATCGCCAAACCCAGGCCGGCGCCGGTGGCGGCGGTGCGTGCAGCGTCGCCGCGGAAGAACGGGGTCTTCAGGTGCGGCAGCTTCTCTGAGCTGACACCGGTGCCATGGTCACGCACGCTGATCACGACCCAGGCGTCGGCTTTGACGGTGCTGACATTGACCTCCGCCACGCCTGAGTAAGTGCCACGCCCATAGCGCCGCGCGTTTTCGAACAGGTTTGAGAACACGCGGCTCAGCTCGGTGTCATCGGCCATCACACGCAAGTCAGCGGGTACGCGGACCGTGATGCGAATCTGTCCCGGGTCTCTGAAGGCCGCTGCTTCGCGCTCGATCAGCTGCAATACCGGCACGGCGTGCAGACGTGTCTCGCCGGGCCGGGCGTAGTCCATGAACTTGTCGATGATGGCGTCGAGCTGGTCGATGTCCAGCGCCATGTTGCGCTTGGCTTCTTCGTCTTCGACGCTCATCTCGGTTTCCAGCCGCAGCCGCGCCAGCGGCGTGCGCAGGTCGTGGCTGATGCCGGCCAGCATCACGGCGCGGTCTTCCTCGACCCGCGCCAGCTCGCGCGCCATGCGGTTGAAACCGCGGTTGACCTCGCGGATCTCGCTGGTCAGCGTATTTTCGTCCAGGCGTGAATCCAGGTCGCCATCGCGCACCCGGCTGGCTGCAAACGACAGGTTCTTCAATGGCCGGTTGATCAGGCGCGCAATGACTGCCGAGCCGGCCAGCGTGGCGAGCAAAGCGATGCCGATCCACACCACCCAGGTGCCCCCGGCCAGCGTATTGGTCTGCGCGCGGTCGATGTGCAGCCAGAAGCGGTCACCTTCGATCGAAAAGCCCACCCACATGCCGGCGCGCTGGTTGACGCTGCGCGCCACCGTGGCATCCGGCCCCAGCGCATTGACCAACTCGGTGCTGAGGAGTTGCGTGAAGCGGTCGACTGCAAAGGGCTCCCAGCGGTCGGTGCGCTCGCGCAGCACCACCTGCACGGACTTGTCCCCGCCCAGGCTCTTCAGCAACGCCACGCGGTTGATGCCGTCGGTGGGTCGCAGCGCAGCGCGCGCCAGGTTCACCAGGCCGGCTGTTTGCAGCGCTGCTTCGACGGCCCGCGGCTCCAGTTCCAGCCACCGCAAAGTTTGCACCCACGCCGCCACGCCGCCGGCCAGCAGCAATGCCAGCAAGATGAAGGTGCGCCAGAAGAGACTGACGGCGACGGCGGGTTGGTTCACGGCTCAGGCAGCTGCTTTCAA
The DNA here is from genome assembly GCA_038328055.1 of Burkholderiales bacterium. Taxonomy (GTDB): domain Bacteria; phylum Pseudomonadota; class Gammaproteobacteria; order Burkholderiales; family Burkholderiaceae_C; genus Rhodoferax. Next base: position 224 of record JBBQLQ010000073.1, on the reverse strand, counting down.
CTCGCACCATCCGGCACAAACACATAACCCACACCCCACACGGTCTGGATGTAGCGGGGCTGCGCCGGGTCGGGCTCCAGCATCTTGCGCAAGCGCGAGATCTGCACGTCCAGGCTGCGGTCAAAGGGCTCGAACTCGCGGCCGCGCGCCAATTGGGCCAGCTTGTCGCGGCTCAGCGGCTGGCGCGGGTGGCGCACCAGGGCCTTGAGCATCGAAAACTCGCC
>JBBQLQ010000072.1:0-16737 GCA_038328055.1 Burkholderiales bacterium | reverse complement strand
ACTTTGGAGCCCTGCTCGCATCACGGCCGCACCGGGCCATGCTGCGACGCGCTGATCTCAGCAGGCATCAAGAAAGTGGTTGCCACCAACTGGGACCCCAACCCGCTGGTGGCGGGCCAGGGCTTTGCCCGCCTACGCGCGGCCGGGGTTGAAGTTGAATTGTTACCGCCTGACGACCCATTGGCTATACAAGCCCGCGAGCTCAACATCGGTTTTTTCAGCCGCATGATCCGCAAGACTCCGTGGGTGCGTATGAAGATGGCCGCTTCGCTAGACGGCATCACGGCGCTGCCCAACGGTGCCAGCCAGTGGATTACATCGCTCGAAGCCCGCGCTGACGGCCACGCCTGGCGCGCCCGCGCCTGCGCTGTGCTCACCGGCATTGGCACGGTGCTGGCAGACAACCCCAACTTGGACGTGCGGCTGGTGCCCACGCAACGCCAGCCGCATTTGGTCATTGTGGACAGTCGTCTGGAAACACCGCTGGACGCTGCGCTTTTTATAGCTGGTCGCGCATGCTACATCTACGCTTCGGTGCTAAATGACGTAAAAAAACAGGCGTTAGAGGCGCGCGGTGCAACCGTCATCTACCTGCCCGATGCGCCTGCGGACGGCACGCCCAGTGGCAAGGTTGACCTAGCAGCCATGCTGCGTGATCTGGCCAAGCGCGAGATCAACGAGCTGCATGTGGAAGCCGGTCACAAGCTCAACGGTTCGTTGATTCGTGAAGGATTGGTCGACGAATTTGTGATTTACCTGGCCCCAAAGTTGCTCGGTCAAGGTGCCGGGCTGACCAACCTAGGGCCGTTCAATGAATTGACGCAAGCCGTACCACTGTGCTTTCAATCGACCGAGATGGTCGGGCCAGACCTGCGCATTTTGGCCAGAATTCCGGGGCGGGACGTTTTTTAGAGGCGGCGAGCGCTGTCGGTGCAAAATGCCGGGCACCACTAACCAAGAAAATTTTCCATGTTTACAGGCATCATCACCGGCATTGGCCACATCACTTCCGTTCAACCCTTGGGCGACTCGGCCAGCCACGGCAAGCGTCTGACGATTGAAACCCCACCTGATTACCTTGGCGACGTGGTGCCGGGCGACAGCATCGCGCTCAACGGTGCGTGCATGACGGCGACAACACTCAACGCGGCACAACATCTGTTTACCGTCGATATTTCTGCAGAGTCGCTCGACAAGACCGCGGGCCTGGACAGCATCGGCCCCATCAATCTTGAAAAGGCCCTGCGCGCCCATGACCGTTTGGGTGGCCACATCGTGTCTGGCCATGTGGATGGCATTGGCACCGTGACCGCTTTCGAACAAATTAGCGAAAGCTGGATGCTGCAAGTCCTGGCACCCAAGGCGTTGGCCAAATACTTGGCCTACAAGGGTTCCATTACCGTCAACGGTGTCAGCCTGACTGTTAACCGCGTTGAAGACCTGGCCGATGGCTGCCTGATGCGCATCAACCTGATTCCACACACCGTGCAAAACACCGCATTGGGGTCGCTCAAGGCAGGCTCAACAGTCAATCTGGAGATTGATTTGATCGCACGGTATTGCGAGAGGATGTTGAGCCATCAAAACGCCGTCTGACTGGGTTGGCAATAATCTGGCAGCCAATTTCTTGCAATGCGGTATTGCTGCCCGTTAGTGGGCCAAGGATATCGCGAAGCTCTGCCAATGAACTGGCTTCAATTTTCTGTCCGAAAAGGCGGTCGCACGCTAGGCTGCCAAAAGTTCACCTCGTCAAACTAGCGGTAAGCTAGAAACTCAAACCACCGGCTATCGGTCGTGCCTACCCAAAATTTCATCTGCCTATCCTTTGCATTTACATTTAGTATTACTAAGGCGCGATCAATGCCACGCTAGAAAAATAGGGCGTGTAGCGCGCAGTATCTCGCGTCAATAGCGGAAATCTCGATACAGCGGCGTGCGCACCGATGAAAAAGTCCGGCAGCACATGGCTCTTGGTGCCCCCGCGTTGGCGGTATTGCGCAAAAGCCTTGCCCGCCAGAAACAGCGCAGGCCTTGGCACTTCGATCATGACAAGACCCAGATCAGCGATCGTCTGGTCCAGTGCTTCGAATGATGAAAACGTCAAAGAAAGCTCGGCGTAAATGATCGGGTTGATGGCCAAGCGACGAATTTTTGATTGGTTGCGCAGTTGCCCAATTGACCACTCCGCCCATTGCGGGTCGTTCTCCAGTACATCGACCAGCACGTTGGTATCGACCAGGATCATCAGTTTTCACCACGCAGCACAGCCATCAGGTCGTCGGTACGCCATTTGATGTCTGCCTTGCCACGCGCCAACTCAAAACGGTCTGGCTGTCGGCTGACGAGTGTGCCCACTTTACGAACGACGACGTCACCATCCCCATTGACGGCGAAATCTACCAGACAGCCGGGGTGCATATTCATAGCATCCCGGATTTGTTTGGGGATGGTGACTTGACCCTTGATGGTGAGTGTGGTTGGCATAGAAACGCTCCGGGTAGTATTACGCTTTTTTATATTGTAAGACTTTGCCGGGCCATTGATGACGGGCTGGAACTGCAAGCATTCAGTTCGGAATGCATCGCCAACATTCTGGCCGCGCGCAAACGCTTTTGTCCGCAGCCGCCAGCCCTGCAGTTGACCCGGCGCAGTGATTTGCTGGAGCTGAAACACCATCTTGGCTGAAATAGAGGGTTCCCGCGCCATGACGGAAATGGTCTAACAAATTTTCCCACGCTATTCACTACTCTTCACCGTATCCATGACAATGACGAATTCCGTAAGTGCCAGTCAAAAACAAGTTTTAAAAATTTAGCGAATGAAATAAGTCACCCGCCGAATACTTTGGCAAGTTCAACAGTATTTGGCGTGTGACTTTTTTGATAATTGCGTAAGTCATTAATGTTAAAAGATAATTTCTTACTATCTCCCTCTGAGGCTGCATTTCCAGGCCACACGCCCATGATGGCCCAATATTTTGGCCTCAAGGCGGATTACCCCAACACCCTGCTGTTTTACCGCATGGGCGATTTTTATGAGCTGTTCTTTGCCGATGCCGAAAAAGCGGCCCGCCTGCTCAACATCACCCTGACCCAGCGCGGCCAAAGCGCCGGACAGCCGGTGGTAATGGCCGGCGTGCCGTTTCATGCGGTTGACACCTACCTGGCGCGACTCATCAAACTGGGCGAGTCAGTGGCAATTTGTGAGCAGGTCGGCGAAGTCACCGGCAAGGGCCCGGTCGAACGTAAGGTAGTGCGGGTGGTCACGCCCGGCACCCTGACTGACCTGGAACTGCTTAGCGACAAGACCGAGGCCGTTCTGCTGGCCGTTCACCAGGGCACGCGCCACCCATGCGGCCTGGCCTGGCTCAGCGTGACACAGGGCGTGGTGCACTTGGCCGAGTGCCCGGCTGATGCGCTGGCCGATTGGGTGCTGCGCATCAGCCCGGGTGAACTGATCTTCAGCGCCGGTAGCACGCCCGCTTTTGAGGCCACCCTGCGCGCCATTCAAACCACGCCAGCCCTGTCGGTGTCGGTGCGGCCCGACTGGCAGTTTGATGGCGGTTTGGGTCAGCGCGCTCTGTTGCAACACCTGCAGGCCGCCAGCCTGGCCCCTTGGCAAGCGCAAGAGTTAACCCACGCGCATGCCGCAGCGGCCGCGCTGCTAACCTACGCCGAACACACCCAGGGCCGGGCGCTGACGCACATCCACAGCGTACAGGTCCAGCGCGAAGGCGACCTGCTTGACCTGCCGCCCACCACCCGGCGCAACCTGGAGCTGACGCAAACCCTGCGCGGTGAAGATGCACCCACGCTGTTTTCGCTGCTCGATACCTGCATCACCGGCATGGGCAGCCGGCTGCTGAAAAACTGGCTGCTGTCGCCCCGGCGTGATCGTCTGGAGGCCCGGGCACGCCACAGCGCGATTGCGGCCTTGCGCAGCGGGCCAGTGAGAAAACTGCGCGAGCAAATCAAAGGTAGCACCGATGTGGAACGCATCACCGCCCGCATTGCACTGCGCCAGGTGCGTCCGCGTGAACTGATTGGCTTGCAGATTACGCTACAAAAAACAGAGCTACTCGCGCCCGTTATAAAAGGGCTAGAGGCCTATTTGACTCAGATATCTGTTGATTTGCAACCCCCCGCAGGATGCGCCGACTTGCTCAAGCGTGCTATTGCGCCAGAGCCCGCCGCGCTGGTGCGCGACGGCGGCGTGATTGCCAGCGGCTTTGATGGCGAACTCGACGAGTTGCGCGCCATTCAGACCAACTGTGACGGTTTTTTGCTGGACCTGGAAACGCGCGAAAAAGCCCGCACCGGCATTGCCAACCTGCGCGTGCAATTCAACCGGGTGCACGGCTTTTTTATCGAAGTCAGCCAAGGTCAGGTTGACAAGGTGCCCGACGATTACCGCCGCCGCCAGACCCTGAAAAACGCCGAGCGCTTCATCACCCCGGAGCTGAAAGCGTTTGAAGACAAAGCCCTGAGCGCGCAAGAGCGTGCACTGGCGCGGGAAAAATGGCTGTATGACCAAGTGCTCGACCAGTTGCAACCGTATGTGGCCCGGCTGGCCGCGTTGGCCCGTGCGCTCGCCACGCTGGACGCGTTGTGCGCCCTGACCGAGCGCAGCCTCACCTTGGACTGGTGCGCGCCACAATTCGTCAAAGAGCCCTGCATCGACATCACGGCGGGCCGCCACCCCGTCGTTCAGGCCCGCCTGGCGGAGCTTAGCAGCGGTGCCTTCATTGCCAACGACACCCGCATGGGCATCAAGGCACGCATGCAGATCATCACCGGCCCCAACATGGGCGGCAAATCCACCTACATGCGGCAAATTGCGGTGATTGTGCTGCTGGCCAGCATGGGCAGTTATGTGCCCGCAAGCGCCTGCCGCCTCGGGCCGATTGATGCCATTCACACCCGCATTGGTGCGGCAGACGACCTGGCCAACGCCCAGTCGACCTTCATGCTGGAGATGCTCGAAGCCGCACAAATTCTCAACGCCGCCACGCCCAATTCGCTGGTGCTGATGGACGAAATTGGCCGCGGCACCAGCACCTTTGACGGCCTGGCGCTGGCATCGGCCATTGCCACCCAGTTGCACGACAAGACCCAGGCCTACACGTTGTTTGCCACGCACTACTTTGAGTTGACCGAGTTTCCCGCCACCCACCACGCGGCCATCAACGTGCATGTGAGCGCCGTTGAGTCGGGCCGCGACATTGTGTTTTTGCACTCAATCGCGCCGGGGCCTGCCAGCAAGAGCTACGGCATTCAGGTCGCAAGGCTGGCCGGCATGCCAGCGGCCGTGGTCAACCACGCGCGCCAGACGCTGCAAGCGCTGGAAGCCCAGGCCAGCCAAAGCCAGTTGCAAGTGGATTTGTTCGCCGCGCCACTCGCTACAGAAATAATAGCTGCGAGCGCAGTAGATACCTGGGTTACAGCCCTAAATCCTGATGAATTGAGTCCACGGGAGGCGCTGGAGGCGCTGTACCAGTTGAAGCGGATTAGCGCTGGGCAGTAGTCACAACGGCCGAGGCGGAGATCGGGCGGCGCAGATGCCCTCAGCAGCCAAAAATTGTTCCTTTGCTGAGGGACAATAGAGGCCAGTTGCTGCAGTTTTAAATACTCGGCATGATTCATGCGTTGAACTCACCCAGTCAATATCCGATTACTTGTTCTTATTTCATCCCACATGACCTATTGCGTCGCCATCAAACTCAATGCCGGACTGGTTTTCCTGTCCGATTCCCGCACCAATGCCGGCCTGGACCAGATCAGCACATTTCGCAAGATGATCGTCTACGAAAAACCTGACGACCGCTTCATGGTGCTGCTGTCGGCGGGCAACCTGAGCATTTCGCAATCTATCCGCGAGATTTTGCAGATCGAACAACTCAAAGAGCACGAGGGCAGCGACCCCATCACCATCTGGAACGCCAAAAGCATGTTTGACGCAGCCCGCGTGCTGGGTTCGGCCATTCGCCACGTCTACGATCGCGATGCCGAGTCCTTGAAGCAAGCCGGTGTCGATTTCAATGTGTCGCTCATTTTTGGCGGCCAGATCAAGGGCGAAGCCATGCGCCTGTTTCAGGTGTATTCGGCCGGCAATTTCATCGAAGCCACGCCCGAGACACCCTACTTTCAGGTCGGCGAGTCCAAGTACGGCAAGCCGGTTCTTGACCGCGTCATCACGCCCACTACGCCACTGGACGAGGCGGCCAAGTGCGCGCTGGTGTCGATGGACTCCACCCTCAAGTCCAACCTGTCGGTGGGCTTGCCGCTGGACCTGGTGGTGTACGAGGCCGACACATTTCAGACCGACAAAGTGGTCTGCATTGATGAGAACAACCCTTACTTCAAGATGATGCACAACAGCTGGGGCGTGAAACTGCGCGAGGTGTTTGACAGCATTGAAGACCCGATGTGGAACGGCGAGCAGACCAGCGTGCCACTGATGCAGCCCCCAGGCCGCAGCCTGCCTCTGAAAAAAATCAGCACCCCGCAAGAGAAGCTCATCTGATTAACTTCAGACTTCCTGATCCGCACGGAATCCATTTGGCATGGTGAAAGCCCGGTTGTGACTTTGTGGGAGGGCTGGCAAGCCCGAATTCGCGGCTGCCGCCGCTCCTACAAGTGCCAGTCCTATTCCTGAAAAAAGCAAATTTTGTCTATACGCATCAGGAAGTCTGAACTTTCAAGGTAGCCGCCACGCCAGATCATGAAATATCGTCACAAGCGATTGCAGTGCGGCAATCCATGCCCCGGGAAGTTCTGAAATTCATGGATCGCCGCGTCGCTGGCGCTCCTCGCAATGACGATTCGCAACCACTCAGTCCAGCCCTTGCATCCCCTTGTGGGAGCGCCGGGAGGGCGACATCTGCCCAGCCAGCCGGGGTCATTCGCCCCTCCCGGGGCTTCCTACAGAAGCAAACCCTTGCATCCCCTTGTGGGAGGCGCAACATCTGCCCGATTTTTTGTCTTTGCGCACGGCACGCATGACGCGCGCAGCGACGGTGAGCTCAAGCGCGTGTTAAGTTTCGAGCGTGGCTTCTTCCCAGTAAAAATAGCCTGCAAGGCACTTTCGATGTCGGTGATCAACATGCCCTTGAGCTCATCCACCGCATAGCCCAGCACCTGCGCCACCGACGCTCAGGCCGCCCAGGTCACCGCGCCGGTCCAGGCGGTGAGCAACACCACCAGGCCAAAAACAATGCGGTAATACGCAAAGCCGACAAAGCTATGGGTGGCAATAAAACGCAGCAGCCACCTGATGCACAACCAGGCACTCAGAAAAGAAAATACCAGCCCCACGCCAAACATTGGCGCATCGGCCCACGACAGCAAGGCGCGTTCCTTGACCATACTGTAGGCCCCGGCACCAATCAGCGTCGGAATCGCCAGGTAGAACGAAAAATCAGTGGCCGCCTTGCGCGACAGGCCCAGCAACATACCCCCAATGATGGTGGCCCCGCTGCGGCTGGTGCCGGGAATCATGGCAAGGCATTGCGCCAGCCCAACCTTCAGTGCATCCATGGGGGTCATGTCGTCCACGTTTTGAATCCGCGCCACTGCCGGATTTTTTGCCTGGCGCCGCTCGGCCCAAATGATGATGAAGCCCCCAATGATGAACGCACTGGCCACCACCACCGGCGTGAACAGATTGGCCTTGATCGCCTTGCCAAACAGCAGGCCCAAAATCACCGCCGGAAAAAACGCAATGGTTACATTCAGGGCAAAACGCTGGGCCTGCTTGTCGGTCGGCAAGGCCAGCACGGTGTCGCGAATTTTTTGCCAATACACCAAAATGACAGCAAAAATGGCCCCGGTCTGGATGGCAATGTCAAACACCTTGGCTTTGTCATCGTCAAAGCCCAGCAGTGCACCGGCCAAAATAAGGTGCCCGGTGGATGAAATCGGCAAAAACTCGGTCAAGCCCTCCACCAGCCCCATGATGGCAGCCTTGATCAGCAAAACAATATCCACGCAAACTCCACAGAAAAGTCGAAACGCAATTATCACCGTTGGTGATCCAGGCCTGCCGCACAGGCCACGCGCATTCATGGGATGATCTTGCCCATGACGCTTTGACCCCCCAAACCATGACCGAATCCCTTTCGCTCCATTCGCTCCCCCTGTTCCCGCTGAGCACCGTGCTGTACCCGGGGGGCTACCTGCCGCTGCAGATTTTTGAGGTGCGCTACCTCGACATGATCGGCAAGTGTTTCAAGGCCGGGGCACCCTTTGGCATCGTTACCCTCAATCGCGGCAGCGAAGTTCGACAAGCCCCCACCAATGCGCCAGGTGGCGAGAGTTTTGCCCAGGAAATTTTTTACCCCACCGGCACGCTGGCAAACATTACCAGCCTGAGTCGTCCGCAAGCCGGGCTGATGCTGATTCAATGCACTGGTTTGCAACGTTTTGAGGTAGCCAAGCACGAATTGCTCAAGCACGGCCTGTGGGTAGCGCAGGTAAGCGTCATCTCCGACGATCAGCGCGTGCCCGTCCCGCCAGATTTGCGCCCGGTAGCCGCCGCGCTGAAGCGCGTCATCAACACACTGCAAGCGCAAGGCACCGCACCAGACCAAATACCCATGCAGCCACCTTACCAATTGGACGACTGCGCCTGGGTGGCCAACCGCTGGTGCGAGCTGCTGCCCATGCCACTGACGCTCAGGCACCAGTTGATGGCACTGGAAAACCCGCTGGTACGCCTTGAGCTGGTCAGCGATTTGCTGGAACGCAATGGCATTCCGACGTAAAGTCAGGCTCTGCATGAAAAATACCGGAAGCACACCATGAGCATCAGCTACACCAATGTCATCAACCACCTGCCTGAAACCAAGATGCGGCTCTACCCCACCAAGGTCATCAACATCATTGGCGGGCCAGGCAGCGACAAATCACTGTTTTCAGCAGCGATGGTGCTTTATTTAAGTCTGCGCAACAAAACCGTTGAAACCATCCCCGACTACGCCAAGTCGCTGGTCTGGCAGAAAAATTTTGAAGTGTTGAAAAACCAGTATTTCATCGCCCAGCGGCAGTATGAAATGCTCAGCCTGATTGATGGCCAGGTGCATTTTTTGATCACCGAATGCTCGTTGCCGCAAGTGCTGTTCTACAACGAAAACTACGCCGACAACATTTGCGACGTGGCCAAAACACGCGAACAAATTCTGGAGTGGTACCGCCAGAACGACAACATCAACATTCTGGTGCAGCGTGGCGATAAAAAATATGTGCACACCGGGCGCTTTCAAAACGAGGAGCAGGCGCGTGAGGTGGATCAGGGTCTGCGCAATATTCTAGACCGTGAGCACCTGCCCTACACCGCGCTGCCGCCAGATGTGAACGCCATCAACGCGTTCACTGATTCCTTGCTGGTCTGACTTCAAAACGCCTGGGGGCCGCCTAAAATCGACGGCATGAGCACCCCCACGAACACCGACACCCTCAAACCCAGCAACTTCCTGCGCCAGATCATCGAGTCTGACCTGGAAAAAGGCACCTATGCCAGCCGCCGCTGGGCTGGCAGCCCGGGCGATGCCGCGCACCATGCGCAAGCGCCGCTGGACTCAGCCAAAATCCGCACCCGTTTCCCCCCGGAGCCCAATGGCTACCTGCACATCGGCCATGCCAAAAGCATCTGCATCAACTTTGGCCTTGCGCGCGACTATGGCGGTGTGTGCCACCTGCGCTTTGACGACACCAACCCCGAAAAAGAAGACCTGGAGTACGTCAACACCATCCAGAACTCGGTGCGCTGGCTCGGTTTTGAGTGGAACGGCACGCCCGATGCCGCACCCTACCAGGCCAGCGACTATTTTGATTTCATGCACCGTGCAGCCGTATACCTGATTGAAGCCGGCTTTGCCTACGTGGACGAGCAGACTGTGGAGCAGATTCGCATCAACCGCGGCGACTTTGGCAAGCCCGGTATCGACAGCCCTTTTCGCAGCCGCACACCTTCTGAGAACCTGGCCCGCTTTGCCGAAATGCGCTCGGGCGCACATGAAGACGGCAGCATGGTGCTGCGCACCAAGATCGACATGGCCAGCCCGAACATTAATATGCGCGACCCGGCCATCTACCGCATACGCCGCGCCACACACCACAACACCGGCGACACCTGGTGCATCTACCCGATGTACACATTTGCGCACCCGATTGAGGACGCACTGGAGAAAATCACCCACAGCATCTGCACCCTCGAATTTGAAGACCAACGCCCGTTTTACGACTGGCTGCTGGAGCGCTTGACCGAAGGCAAGCTGCTCAGCGCCCCACCCCCGCGCCAGTACGAGTTTGCCCGCCTGAACCTCACCTACGTCATCACAAGCAAGCGCAAGCTGGCGCAACTGGTGTACGACCATAAGGTGAACGGCTGGGATGACCCGCGCATGCCAACCATCGTCGGCCTGCGCCGGCGGGGCTACACGCCCGAAGCCATCCAGCTCTTTTGCGACCGCATCGGCGTCACCAAGAGCGACAGCTGGATTGACTACAGCACCTTGGAGGGCTGCCTGCGCGAAACGCTGGACGTGTGCGCCCCCCGCGCCATGGCCGTGCTGGACCCGGTGAAACTGGTGCTGAGCAACTGGGATGACGTGATGGGCGCGGGCAAGCTCGACGACTGCAGCGCCCCGATTCACCCGCACCACCCCGAGCTGGGTAAGCGCGCATTCAAGATCGGCAAAGAGGTGTGGATTGACCGCACGGACTTTGAAGAGACGCCACCCAAAGGCTTTTTCAGACTATTCCCGGGCAACAAAGTGCGCCTGAAATACGGCCACGTCATCGAATGCACCGGCTGCACCAAAGACCTAGAGGGCCGCGTGACCGAGGTACAAGCCACACTGGTGCCCGACACCAAGAGCGGCACCCCCGGCAGCGACGCCGTCAAGGTCAAAGGCGTCATCACCTGGGTCGCAGTGGCCGATGGACTTGCAGTTGAGGTGCGCCTGTACGACCGCCTGTTTCTGGAAGCCCAGCCCGACGCAGGCGGCAAAGACTTTATCGAAGCGCTGAACCCGAACAGCCTGAAAGTGGTGACTGCGTTTGTGGAACCATCCCTGGCCAGCGCCCGTGCTGTCCAGAAGTTTCAGTTTGAGCGGCATGGCTACTTTGTGGCCGATGGGGTGGACCACACGAAGGTAAAGCCGGTGTTTAATTTGTCGGTGGGGTTGAAGGACAGTTGGGGCAAATGACACCAGCACGCGCCAACAAACCCAAAAAACCCACCGTAGTGGTGATTGCCGGCTCCAATGGCGCGGGCAAATCCACCGCAGCGCCCTATTTGCTCAAGCAAGCCCTGGGCATTCTGGAGTTTGTGAACGCCGACCAGATTGCGGTTGGACTATCGGCATATTCACCCGAAACCGTGTCATTTGAAGCGGGCCGTGTGATGCTCAAGTGACTGCATGAACTCGCTGCCAGCAAGGTGAGTTTTGCCTTCGAGTCCACACTATCCAGTCGAACGTTTGCCCTGTTCTTGCGCCGATGCCAAGAGCAAGGCTATAGCGTTCAGATTTTCTATGTGGCATTGCCCAGCGCAGAGCTTGCAGTCAATCGCGTGGCCTTGCGTGTCAAACTCGGCGGCCACAACATACCGCAGGCTGATATTGAACGCCGTTTTCAGCGCAGCCTGCACAACCTGTATACGCTGTACCTGCCACTGGCCGACCGCTGGACAGTTCTGGATAATGCATCCGGCACACTAAAACCCATCGCCCGTGGCACGGCACATCGCACTTATGTGGAGGAACCAAAAAAATGGCTCAATCTAAAACAACTCGCCCAGTGAAGATCATCGCAGCAACCCGCCCGGCAACGACGCAGGACAAGATTGCCCACGCCCTGAAGCTCGCATCCAGCCAGGCCAAAAAGCAACTAGCCGTGCAAGGGCTGAAGTTGCCCACCCAGAATTGGGCAGGGTCTGCCGTGCGGAATCCCGTAGTTTGATGCCATCGCGCACTCAGCCCGATGCGGGCGGCAAGAACTTTATTGAGAGCCTCAACCCCAATAGCCTCAAGGTGGTGACGGCGATTGTTGAGCCGTCATTGGTTTCTGCTGCACCGGGCCAGCAGTTTAAATTTGAGCGGCACGGGTACTTTGTGGCGGATCGGGTGGATCATGTTCAAGGCAGCAAGCCGGTGTTTAACTTGGCGGCTGGGTTGAAGGATAGTTGAGGGAAGTAATCGCTTCTATTGAAACTAGGCACCAGAGTATTTCTTGGCATAGGTGTTTAGCCGCTGAACAAGCAGATGAACGCCTGTGTAAGGGATTCGATTTGCCCAACTATCGTTTATCACATTGCGCTCTAATAGTTTGGCGTTCTTAATCGCAGTATTCTGCAGATCAAGCAGGCGGCCGTACATGTGATTTGAGTTCTTTTCATATGGTTTCTCTAAAAACTCCGAGAGCCGGTCGCAGTATTGGCTTCGACTGAGTGCTACATCCAAGTAGCAAAAGTGCAGAACGTACCAGAGTTCGAATGACTCGTTGGAGAATGCAACTTTGAAGCCCAGATTTTCCGCCTTTGCAATTGCGGCGTTTACTGCTTGGCTCGGGAATGAATCGCGATCAAAAACACACCACACTTCGTCATATTCTTGCTCTTTTGAAAGTCGCGCTGCTTCCTTTACAACTGTCCCTGTATTTGCACCACAGCCCTCAATGTCAAAAATATGTTTTGGCAGCCGAAATGATGAAAAGTAACATGGTTCTGTCTTAGAACCTTCGCAAACAATTAGGAATGTCTTTCGGCGATTCCTAGTTGACTCGCGTCGAGCAGAGATTTTAATATCTCGCATCATTCGACAACCTTGGAAACTTTCGCTTTCTTATCAACGAACACTCGATCTATTGAACCCAAAAATGGAATGGCTCCATATTTTCCCAATATGTAATCTTTTTCATAGGATGCGTCATTTCTAACCTTGTATTCAACTAGTGAAGTCAGATGAGACGAGCCAAGGACATCTTTTTCAACAAACCAAATTTGATCTCTGCGCATCAAATCTTTGTCTAGAAGGTTAGTGTCATGCGTTGCAACAATCAACTGTGCATTTGTTGGATTCGATTTGATTCCATTGAACATTCTGATGATTTGCTTTGTGATCAGTGGATGAAGTCGAGCGTCAAACTCATCTATGACTAGCACATACTGACTCGAAAGGGCATCACTTAAAGGCCCTGCAAAAGCCACAAGCTTCTTTGTTCCCTCCGACTCATCTCGCTCCAAATCGAACTTGACTTCGCTGAGTTTTTTCCCATTGAGGTCAAAGACCGGGTGTGTAGTTGATATCCGATAGCTAGTGTTATCACTCTTTGCCAGAAGTTTTTTCAACTCTGCAGCCACGCCTGCCATCTCAGGTGGCATGGAATCAAAGTCATGACTTAATTGATGTTCATCTTTGACAGTTTCAAATATCAAAAACCCTAAGTCAAAGGCTTCTACGATTGCACGTACTCCATCCGCCTTCTCATCAGAGCGCAAGGAGCCCTTTGTAACATTCAAAAATGCGCCGTCAGAGAGACCAGAAACAACCCGAAGACGTTTGAACCACCTCAATACCTCTGTTGAAATCGGCCCATTGAACTGCGCGCAAGTTGAAAGAAAGAGTGCATTTGATCGAGTTTTCGGTTCCAGCCCCTCTGCTTCCTTAAAGTCCTTGTGAACTTTAAATCCGTTCGCAGTCCGCGCAAAGAGTTCAACTGAACGCAATGCCTCCGCTGATTTGCTCAGCAACCATTCCTCAACAACGCTTGCCCTATTCACGGAAAATCCGTATTCGTATGTTGTGCGACCTGACACAAAAATTACCCGAAACCTACTTGGCTCTGTCGACGAGTAATTGTCTAGCGCAAATGGCTTGGAATCAATTTCGGCATCAATGTCGTCCGCATTTGCAGATTTTGATACGAAGGTTTTCATGAAACCCAAGGCTCGAAATAGATTACTCTTTCCCGCACCGTTAGCACCATAGATTGCCGCGCACTTTAATAGACGGCCTTCGAGTTGCCCGACTTCGAACGTCGCTTGCGTATCCAGCTGCCGTTCGCGAGACTTCCTTTTGCCTGCGACCATCGAAAGGGTCGTTTCATCGCGAAACGATCGATAGTTCGCCACAGAAAATTCGACCAACATGGGCGTCCACCTTTAGATTTCTTAAAAAACGTGATTGTTTCACAAGTCCTTACCCGCCATCAAAGGAATTACATCTAAAAATGCGTAAATTCGAGAAATTTCCACAAATTATCAAAATCAGCAGTCGTGCAACATGTATTTGCGACTCTTTTGCAGGCGGGTTAGCAGTCGTTTAAGAGGCCACCAAGGCCGGGCGCTACAACCTGGAGAACGGCAACACCGGCTCGCAGCCCTACACCCCCGCGCCGCCTCAGGCCGACTGCCACGAGATTCACGAAACTGCCGCCACCCTGCTGGCCACGCTGGGCCAGCCCATCTTTGAGCCGCTGACCAATACACCCACCGCCAAGGGCGCGGCAGAGCTGTTCTATTGCAAAGGCTCTGGCGCCGATGGCGTGGGCGAGTACACGACCGAGGGGTTTGTGGTGTGCTTCCCCAGCCCCAGCCAAGCCGCCATGGCGCTGTTGGGCCGTTCTGCCAACGGCTGGGTAGAGTGGAAAGCCGCCAACTTCAAGACGTTGGATGATCTCGGCTGGAATCTTCTTTGCGCAGCGAAAAGCATTCGCCTTCGTTTGCCACCCTGCGCAAGTATGCACAGGCATGTGGCAAGAAGTTGGTAATTCAAATGGTGTGAAGTTGCTTCGTTTTTGGTAGCTGCTTGCGAAAATTCTGCTTGGGCTAGAGGCCGATTTGACACAAAAACTGAGGCCCATGGCAAACTCCAACGCGTCCGCCATGCCAGGTCGCCGCGCATTCTGCAAACCAGCTTATCGTTAGCGAGACCACCACATGGCACAAACTGCAAAAACTCAGTCAAGTCGCCTGACACCCTCCCCCAAGGCACTGCAGAAGGCGCTGGCGCAATCGGCCAAGCAAGTCCAGTTAATGGCACTGGCATTTGGTGTAACGGTGCCAACGACCAAAGCCAAGCCCACGAACAGTTCGCGTCCGGCATAGCACATGACACCGGTGGAGCGTATTTTGGATAGTTTGCACGAGCCCGATGCGTCTTTGGATGTACTGTGGGCCAAGGAGGCCGACGACCGGCTGGCTGCGTACCGTCGTGGCGAGATACACGCGGTGGCCTTGTCCGACGTGATCGCCAAATACCAAGCTACCAAAATGGCCGCTGGGTGGAGTGGAAGGCCGCCAACGGCAAGACGCTGGATGAGTTGAAGCGGCAAGCGGTGTCAGTTTTCGGCTGACGATTTGCTACGTTTTTCGTAGCCCGTTGCGCTTATCTGACAGGGGCTAGAGGCTGATTTGACACATAAGCTGTGGCCAGCGGTAAACCCGCGCCATGCTTCCTGAACAACTGCCCGCCGACACTCTGCAAGCCACCCGGGCCTTCGCCGCACGGATCGCCAGCGGGTATCCCACGCAGAGCATCATGCTGTTTGGCAGCCGGGCACGCGGCACAGCGCACGCCGAGAGCGACGCCGATGTGGCGGTGGTGCTCAAAGGCGCGCCGGGCCATTTCGTGCACACCAAAATGGCGATGAACGACATTGCTTACGACATCCTGCTCGACACCGGCATCCGCATTCAGCCCCTGCCAGTTTGGGAGTCTGATTGGGCTGACCCGGAGAACTATTCCAACCCCCACTTGCTGCACAACATCGCCCGTGATGGCATTGCCCTGTCATGAATGAACATGATTTGATGGCCAAAGCGCAGCGCGCACTCACCAGTGCGAGCACGCCGCTCCAAGACGGCGACAACTATTCTGACTCAGGGGGGTGCCTGCAATCGCGCCTACTACGCCATGTTCGACGCGGCCCGTGCAGCGCTGCGGGCAAGCAAAGCACCGGTGCCGCCAGAGATTGCCAAGACCCACAGCAGTTTGATCAGCGCGTTTTCTTTGCATCTGGTCAAAGCCGGACTGGTCAGTCCGCAGGACTATTTGCTTGAGCGTGAAGACGCTCGAAAAAAGCAAAGTGGTAACGCAGGTTGAACGTCTGGCGTATCCAGGATTGGAACCACTGGACCGAATTCAAGGAGCAGACCGTGATTAAAGTTCTCAATGCCCGTCAGGTCGATGCGTTCAAACTGGAAATTGACTTTAGCGATCACACGCAAGGTGTGTTTGATGCAGGTTCATACCTTGCCAAACGCTCGGGGCCGTTATTGGAAAAACTGCGGGACGCTTCTTACTTCTCCCGATTTTTCATTGATGCCGGTGCCCTGTGCTGGCCCAACGGGCTGGAGATTTCGCCAGCAAAAGTCCACGAACTCTCTGTAGTTCACACAGACGCATAGCCTGTTACCTTTGAGATGAGTATTTCGCCCACCGCGGTTCGCTTCGATTACGACACCTTGTGGGTCAGCCTTTCCGATGGCCGCACCATCGCCGCGCCTCTTGCGTGGTTTCCGCGTCTGCTGGAAGCTGCGCCAGAGCAACGCGCCCAAGTTCAGACTTCCTGATCCGCACGGAATCCATTTGGCAAAGGTGAAAGCCTGGTTGTGACTTTGTGGGAGGGCTGGCAAGCCCGAATTCGCGGCTGCCGCCGCTCCTACAAGTGCCAGTCCTATTCCTGAAAAAAGCAAATTGTGCCTATACGCATCAGGAAGTCTGATCTTAGAACCCCA
>JBBQLQ010000071.1:0-16817 GCA_038328055.1 Burkholderiales bacterium | reverse complement strand
GCCTTCACCGGCGTAAATTTTGGCCGGTAGTGGCGTTGTATTGGAAAACTCCAGCGTCACATAGCCTTCCCACTCGGGCTCGAACGGCGTCACATTGACGATGATGCCGCAACGCGCATAGGTGCTTTTGCCCAGGCAAATCGTCAGCACGTTGCGTGGAATGCGAAAGTACTCCAGGGTGCGCGCCAGCGCAAAACTATTGGGCGGAATGATGCAGACATCGCTGTTGAAATCGACAAAGCTTTTTTCGTCAAAGTTCTTCGGGTCAACCACGGTGCTGTGGATATTGGTGAAGACCTTGAACTCTGGCGCGCAGCGGATGTCGTAGCCGTAGCTGCTGGTGCCATAAGAGATGATTTTGTTGCCATCGCGCTGGCGAATCTGGCCGGGCTCGAAGGGTTCAATCATGCCGGTGGTCTCAGCCATGTGGCGAATCCATTTGTCGCTTTTGATGCTCATGCTTGTCTGGCTCCAGGGTTAATCGGAATTGTAAGTCGGACTAACACGCCGCCAGGCCTAGGCACCAACGCGACTCAGTTGCTGAGAAGACTGCAGAGTTTCGATGAATATCTGGGCAGGCTCTGAGAAAAATTCTCCGGATTTGAATTGCTCGCCTGAATGTCGGCCCAAGCTTCCCGCATGATTTCGTGATCTTGCTTGCCAGACGTGATCGAACTCAGAAGCTCAAGCTGTGCCGCATCAATGGCGTGGGTAGCTTGTTGCGCTGATGCACTTAACAACTGTTTGAGCCATGCACGCGCAGGCATCCAGTCGCCGACAAAGGGATTGAAAAGAACCGCCTCCATGCCATCGCGGCATGCTAGGAATCGACTCACACGCTGGGCAGTTGTAGGCAATTTCTTTGCCGAAATCCGGAGGTGATCTTCCAGTGCCAGTGAGGCACAAGCTCGAGAAAATGCAGCCATTGCGACGGCCTTATTGATGGAAAGCGGCGTATCAAACACACGGATCTCAACGGTTCCAAATTCTGGCTTGGGACGCACATCCCAATAGACATCTTTCAACGTACTTGCCAGTTCTGTTGCAAACAGCTCTTCTGTGACCTCTTCAAAATGTGCCCAATCTCGGAGTTCTGGCATCGGTCCGCCATGGGGATAGATCAACGTTTCCAAGGGGCGTGCAGCGGCAAACCCAGTGTCGACAAGTTGCAAAAAAGGTGAGGCTGCAGACATCGCAATAAAGAGAGGGCACATACCTTGCAACAGGTTGCCAACCTTGATTGCATCATCACCATTTGGCATGCCGATATGAACGTGCATTCCGTAGGTTGAAAACCGTTTTGGCAAGAATCCATACTTTGATTCGAGCTCTTTGGCGCGAGCCGTTGGTGCCATGACGCGCTCATTCCAAAATTGGGCCATTTGAGTGCCGCCCCCACGAATATCCAATCCCTCAGCTCTGGCAATTTGGCGAATGTGGTTGGCAAGTCCCTGGACTTCGACACCCATTGCGTCGGCCGACGTGTGTATGGATGAATTGATTTCCATCGTCGCAAGCGTCGCTTCCAAAGAAAACCGAGCAATATCTTTGCGCTCGGATAATTTTTGCCAAATGTCAAGACTCGAAGGCGACAACAGCCCTGTCGCCTGATTGACGATCTGGAATTCCAGCTCAAGTCCAAATGTCAGTGCATTTGATGCAGCAAATTCCATGATGTACTCCTTCGCAATGTGTATTTAGACGAACATGCCATTGATATCGTCGGTGCTCTGATCCGTTGGCCCTTAGGAACCGAGAAATAATAAATTGAACAATTATCCGATTGCAGGCGAGATGCAAGGCGCAGAACGCGCCGTGTGGCTGGCCACACAAGTGTTTTGCAACGCAGCATAGCGCTCGCATGCAAGATGGAGAATGTTCAAGTTATTTTTTCTCGGTGACTTAGCTGGCACGCCGTTCTCTAGCTTCTCGCAAAAAGCTGTCTAGCATTGGTCCATCATTGAAGCTTGACGCCACATCTGGCGCATGAAATTCCGGGTGCCATTGCACACCGACAACAAAGCTGCCATGTGGTCTTCGAATGGCCTCAATTCTTCCGTCTATGGGGCAGACGGCTTCGGTGTCAAAGCTAGGCGCCAAAGTCTTGATGCCTTGGTGATGGATGCTGTTGACTGTAAATTCTGTCTTATCTGGATAAAGACCATGCAGCCAGCCGCCCGGTGTTAGTGCCAATGCATGTAGGTTTTCTTCATAGAGACCATCGCTAATGTGCTGCACGGAACCTGGGCACTGTGTCGGCAAGTCCTGCCACAAGGTGCCCCCAAAGGCAACATTCAACACCTGCAAACCCCGGCAGATTCCGAACACCGGCTTTCCCGCGTCGACGAATGCACGAATTAGCTCAATTTCATATGTATCCCGCACGGCATCACCGTGCCACTGCGGAAGTAGAGGTGTCTCACCATAGGATTGCGGTGCAACGTCGTTTCCCCCTTGAAGGACCAGACCATCCAGCGCATCTACATAATGCCGCAAGTTGAGGTGTTCTCTGCGAACCAAGCTCTCCGACTCAAAGGCCGGAATCATGACCGGAAGTGCCCCCCCTCGGATCAACCAAAGCGCGACAGATTGCTCCAGGTAGTGCAGTGTCTTTGTCCAAACGCCACCGAGATCCAGTACGGGCCCACTTGGATAATAGATGCGTGCGGAAACGCCAATCAACATAACGGGTTTTTCGAACGGCATTTGTGCTACCTTTTGCCAATGGAATGACGGTCAGACTGATGCGCAAGCGGGTCCAACAACAAAGCAAATGCGCCGAGTAATTTTGAAGACTTCATCTAACGCTCCTTCGTCTATCAGTTGACTGTATCCATCATACGGGAATATGCATTTGTCAAAATATATCAAGCATTGACAAGGGCTAGAGCCTTAAATTGCTTGTGAAATGACGGTGCGCTCGATCAGCCGGTCATCCCCCAGCACGATCATCGAAAAAAGCAGCTCATCCAGACTCGTGGCCAATGCCGTCTTGCGCGCCAGCAGCGGTGTGGCTTGCGGGTTGAGCACGACAAAATCGGCCTCGCAACCGGGCTGCAAATTGCCCACCACACCTTCAAGCCCCAAACAGCGTGCCGCACCCGCGGTGTGCTGCCACCACAGGTGTTGTGGGCTCAAACTCAAGCCCGTTTTGATGCCGCCTTCGCGCCCGACGTAATACGCTGCCAGCATGGTGTGAAACGGGCTGAAGCTAGTGCCGCCGCCCACGTCGCTGGCCAGTCCATAGTGAAAGCCGATCCGGTCAGCCTGCGCGTAATCAAAAAACCCACTGCCCAGAAACAGGTTGCTGGTGGGGCAAACCGCAGCAGTGGCACCGGTGTCTCGCAGCAGCGCACAGTCTGCATCGTCAAAGTGAATGCAGTGGGCGTAAACGGCGCGCTGGCGCAGCAGACCAAAGTCGGCATAGGTGCTCAGGTAACTGCGGGAAGCCGGAAACAAGGCGCGCGCCCAGGCGATCTCGTCTTTGTTTTCGGCCACATGCGATTGAATCCAGACATCAGAATATTTGGCCGCCAATTCACCCGCGCCACGCAACTGTGCGTCGGTGCTGGTGGGGGCAAAGCGCGGCGTGATGGCATAGCCCAAGCGGTCAACGCCATGCCATTTTTGTACCAACGCCTCCGAGTCGATCAGACTTTGCTGCGTTGCATCGCGCACGCCGTCGGTCGCCGGGCGATTGAGCACGTCAGGTGGCGCGTGCCGATCCATCAGGCACAGCCCGGTGATCAGCCGCAGGCTGTGTTTTTGTGCCTGCTCAAACAAAGCATGCACCGATGCCGGGTGCGACGTCGCAAATGTCAGCGCCGTAGTCACCCCGTTGCGCAGCAGCTCTGCTATATAAAACATAGCTGCTTGCGCGCTGTATTCGAGGGCTACAAAGCGTTTTTCCTCAGGAAATGTGTAATTTTCCAGCCACGGCAGCAAGCCGTCGGCAGGCGAGCCAATCACGTTGGTTTGCGGGTAATGGCTGTGCAAGTCGACAAACCCCGGGGCAATGATGCGTCCGGGCCAATGTTGCACCGGCAGTTGCGAATAGCAGGCACTAACTTCGCGAAACGGCCCTACCGCCTGTACCACTTGCCTACCGGCGGCGTTGGGTCCGACCACCAGCAAGCCATCGGCTTGCAGCACAGCACACCCATGCGGATCGCCTTCAGGCTTGAAATAAAGAAGGGCGGCGCGGTAGGCTTTCATGATCTAGAGCTTACCCAATTTGGCACTTTGCGATAATTGCAGCATGAACAACACCCCTCACATTCCCCTTCTGACGCTTTGGCGGCCCATTCTGGCCATGCTGGTAGTCATTGTTTCGTCCAACTACCTGGTTCAATTCCCGCTCAATGACTGGTTGACCTGGGGCGCGTTCACCTTCCCGGTGGCGTTTTTGGTCACCGATCTGACCAACCGCGCCGTGGGTGCCTCCGCGGCGCGGCGCGTGGCCTGGACCGGCTTTGCCATCGCCGTGGTCGTGTCGCTGGCCTTGGCACCCTGGCGCATTGCTGTGGCCTCTGGCGTGGCGTTCATCATTGGGCAACTGCTTGACATCGTGGCCTTCAACCGCCTGCGCTCCATGGCATGGTGGAAAGCTCCGCTGATTGGCTCGCTGGTCGCGTCCATTGTGGACACCGGTATTTTCTTTTTTCTGGCCTTTGCCGGCTCCGACATGAACTGGATGACCCTGGCCGCCGGCGACCTGGGCATCAAGTGGCTGATGGCCGCCGTGCTGCTGGCACCCTACCGCGTCATGCTGCCGCGCCTGCAACTCTGGGTGCCCGTGCGCTGAGGGAATTTGCGGAAGCGGTGGAAGCCGCGAATTCGCTCCCCTCGTCACTCAAACGTGTCGAACACCTCAGCCAACTGGTCTTGAAAAGCCCGCTTGGCTGACGCGTCAATAAAACTGGCTTCAAAGCTGTTGTGCGCTAATTGGTAAGCGTGCTGGGCTGTCAGCCCCAAGGCATCAAACGTCTCGGTAAAGTTCTGGTTGATATAGCCACCAAAGTAGGCCGGATCGTCTGAATTCACCGTTGCCACCAGCCCCGCGTCCAGCATGGCGCGCAAATTATGCTGCGCCAGCGCGGGAAACACCCGCAACTTCAGATTGGACAGCGGGCACACCGTTAACGGAATGCGGTCACGCGCCAGCCGCGCCACCAGCGCCGGGTCTTGCATGGCCTGCACGCCGTGGTCAATGCGCTCGACTTTGAGCATGTCCAGCGCGCTCCAGATATAGGCCGGTGGCCCCTCTTCACCGGCGTGGGCCACCAGATGCAATCCCAGCGCGCGGGCTTTGGCAAAGACCCGTGCGAACTTTTCTGGCGGATGCCCAAGCTCACTGGAGGCCAGGCCCACGCCGACCAATTTATCGAGATGCGCCGTGGCCTGCTCCAGCGCCTCGAAAGCCGCCTGCTCGCTCAGGTGCCGTAGAAAACACAGAATCAGACGGGCACTGATGCCCAGTTGCGTTTTCGCATCGACACAAGCCCGGTGCAAGCCATGGATCACCACCTCGGTGCTCACCCCATGGCCGGTATGGGTCTGGGTGTCAAAGAAAATTTCGGTGTGCAGCACATGGTCTGCCGCCGCCCGCTGCAGATAGGCCCAAGCCATGTCATAAAAGTCTTGCTCGGTGCGCAAGACCTTCGTGCCTTCATGGTAAATGTTCAGAAAGTCCTGCAGGTTGTCAAACACATAGGCGCGGCGCAAGCTTTCAACATCCGGGTAAGGCAGCGTCAAGCCATTGCGTGCGGCCAGTGCAAACATCAATTCGGGTTCCAGCGAACCCTCAATATGCAGGTGCAACTCGGCTTTGGGCATGACGCGCAGCAAGGCGGGCAGGCGGTTGGCAGGTATGGGTTTGATCGTCAACATATTGGTTTGTCTTTCAAGAAAAAAGCGGCCCGCAGGCCGCCTTCTCAACAAGCGTCAGCCGCTTACTTGCCGCCAGGAATCTTGCCTTCCACGCCCTTGACGTAGAAGCTCAAGCCGCTGAGAAACTTGTCATCGGCCACCGAGTCTTTGGCGATCTGCACCTTGCCGGTGTTGTCAGTGATCGGGCCCTTCCAGATGGCAAAGCTGCCGTCGGTCAGCCCTTTTTTCACTTCTTCGACTTTGGCTTTGGTTTCAGCGGGCACGTCTTCAGCGATTGACACGATGTCAATGGCACCTTCTTTCACGCCCCACCAAGTGTTGCCGCCGCCGGCCCAGCCACCTTCGAGCGCCTCTTTGGTGGCCTTGATGTAGTACGGGCCCCAGTTGATCACAGCAGAAGCCAGGTGGGCCTTGGGGCCGTAGGCTGTCATGTCGGAATCCCAGCCGAACGCGCGTTTGCCCTTGGCTTCAGCCGTTTTCAGCACGGCAGGGGAATCAGTGTTCTGGAACAACACGTCAGCGCCGCCGTTGATCAGGCTGGTGGCGGCTTCGGTTTCTTTCGGTGGGTCAAACCAGCCGTTCACCCAGACCACTTTGGTCTTGATCTTGGGGTTGCTGCTTTGGGCCCCCAGCGTAAAGCTGTTGATGTTGCGGATGACTTCAGGGATTGGAATGGATGCCACCACACCGAGTGTGTTGGTCTTGGTCATCTTGCCGGCAATCACGCCGGCCATGTAGGCGCCTTCATAGGTGCGGCTGTCGTAGGTGCGCATGTTGTCGCCCTGCTTGTAGCCGGTGGCATGTTCGAACTTGACCTGCTTGTTGTCCGCAGCCACTTTGAGCATCGGCTCCATGTAGCCAAAGGTGGTGCCAAAAATCAGCTTGTTGCCCTGGCCCGCCATGTCACGAATGACGCGCTCGGCATCAGCCGACTCGGGCACGTTTTCAACAAACGAGGTTTGAATCTTGTCGCCAAACTCTTTTTCAAGGGCCTTGCGGCCGTTGTCATGGGCAAACGTCCAGCCGCCGTCGCCGACCGGGCCAACATAAGCGAAGGCAATTTTCAAGGGTGCGGGTTTCGGTGCCGGTGCCGGTGCCGAAGCCACGGGGGCCGGTGCCGGTGCAGGTGGCGGCTCTTCTTTTTTGCCGCAGCCTACCAGGGCAGCGGCAGCAACGGCGGTCAATGCGGTTGCTTTAAAAAGCGCACGTTTTTGCAGGTCAGTCATGTCAAATCCTTTACAAGGGGGTTGCGACGGGGTTGGGAAAACGTTGAATTATGAACCGGGGTAAAAAGGCTTGCCAAGGCTGGTGGGCATGTTGATGCGAATCCACTGCGGGTTGCGCGAGATCAAGGCCAACACCACAATCGTCGCCACATAGGGCAGCATGCTCAAGAACTGGCTGGGCACCTCGACACCGATACCTTGCAAATGAAACTGCAACATGGTGACACCGCCAAAAAGGTAGGCACCCAGCAAAACCCGGGCCGGACGCCAAGTGGCGAAGGTGGTCAGTGCCAGCGCAATCCAGCCTTTGCCGGCCACCATGCCCTCAACCCAAAGCGGGGTGTAGATGATGGCTAGGTACGCGCCCGCAAGCCCGCACAACGCGCCGCCCGCCACCACCGCCAGCAGCCGGATGCGGCGCACCGGGTAACCCAGCGCATGGGCCGATTCGGGGTTTTCACCCACGCTACGCAACACCAGGCCACTGCGGGTGCGGTACATGAACCACACCAGCGCCAGCGCCAGCAGCACCGTCAAATACACCAGCGGGTGGTGCCGAAACAGCGCCGGGCCCAGCAGCGGGATGTCAGCCAGGCCGGGAATGGCAAAGCTGACGCGTTCGGGGATTTTGGCCTGCACAAAGGCGGTGCCAACAAAAGCCGAGAAACCGGTGCCAAAAAGGGTGAGCGCCAGCCCGGTGGCATATTGGTTGGTGTTGAGCCAGATCACCAGCACACCAAAAATCGCAGCCAAAATTGCCCCTGCGGCCATACCCGCTGCAAAGCCCAGCCAATCGCTGCCGGTCGCCACCACCGTGGCAAAGCCGGCAATCGCCGCGCACAGCATCATGCCCTCGGCCCCCAGGTTGACGATGCCTACTTTTTCATTGATCAACAAGCCCAGTGAGGCAATCGCCAACACGGTGCCGGCGTTGAGCGTGGCAGCCAGCAGCAGTGCATAAGATTCCATAGGCTTTCCTCAATTCTTGCGCCATGCCAGGCGATAGTTGACCAGGGTGTCACAAGCCAGCAGGCTAAACAGTAACAGCCCCTGAAACACCCCTGTGAGCGACTTTGTCAGGCCCAGGCGCGACTGCGCCATTTCGCCACCGATGTAAAACATGCTCATGAGAATCGCCGAGAACACCATACCCACCGGGTGCAGCCGCCCAACAAAAGCGACGATGATGGCGGCAAAACCGTAACCAGACGGCACATAAATGGTGAGCTGCCCAATGGGACCTGCCACCTCCAGCGCACCGGCCAGACCGGCCGCACCGCCCGAGATCAGCAAGGCCGTCCACAAAGCTTTGCGCGACGAAAACCCCGCGTAACGCGCCGCCGCCGGTGCCAGACCACCGACCTGCAACGAAAACCCGGCGCGCGTGCGAAACAAAAACACCCACAAAGCTGCGACACCAATCAGCGCAAAGATCACGCCAATGCTGACCCGCGATCCATCAAACAGGCGCGGGATGCGCGTGGCCGCCTCAAAGGTTTTGCTTTGCGGAAAGTTGAAGCCCATCGGGTCCTTCCACGGCCCGCCCACCAGGTAGCTGAGCAACTGCACGGCCACATAGACCAGCATCAGGCTGACCAGAATCTCGTTGGCGTGAAAACGGTCGCGCAGCAGCGCGGTAATGCTGGCCCACAGCACACCGCCCAGCACACCGGCCAGCAAGATGGGCAGCACGATCCAGCCACCCGTGCCAGGCTCGGCCAGCAGCGCCACGCCGCCGGCAAAAATAGCCCCCAAAATGTACTGGCCCTCAGCCCCGATGTTCCACACGTTGGACCTGAAACACACCGCCAGCCCCAGCGCAATGATCAACAGCGGGGTGGCCTTGACCAGCAGCTCACCGAGTGCGTAGGCGTTGTGGATGGGCTGCCAAAAGAACATCTCCAGCCCGCGCAACGGGTCTTTTCCCAGGGCTGCAAACATCAGCGCACCGATGACCACGGTGATGACGAGGGCCAGCACCGGCGAGGCATAAGTCCAGGCTTTGGAAGGCTCGGCGCGCGCTTCAAGCCTGAGCATCACGGGCCTCCAAATCGCGCTGGGCCAATTTGGCCAGGTGCGCCTGCACCTCTTTGTCCCACAGGCCACTCATCCACTCGCCAATTTTTTCCACCGTGGCCTCGGCCACGGGAATGGACGGCGACAAATAGCCCTTGGCAATCACATGCAGACGATCGCTGACCTCAAACAATTCGTCAAGCTCTTCGCTGACCACCAGCACAGCGCAACCGGCATCGCGCAGGGCCAGAATTTCGCCGCGAATCTGCGCTGCCGCGCCCACGTCCACGCCCCAGGTCGGCTGCGCGACGATGAACAGTTTGGGCTTGGCATCAATCTCGCGTCCAACGATGAATTTTTGCAAATTGCCCCCCGATAGCGAACGCGCCAGTGAGCGCGCACCCCCGGCCTTGACATTGAAGCGGGCAATGATGGCTGCAGCCCGGGCTTCCAACTGCTTGACTTTGATCCAGCCCCCCGCCAGGCGCGGATAGGCAATGGCTTCATCGCGCGTCAAAAGCAGGTTGTGCGCCAAAGACAGCGTGGGCACTGCGCCGCGCCCAAGACGCTCTTCGGGCACAAAGTGCAGCCCCAGCTTGCGCCGCTGGCCCGGGTTCATGGCCGCCACATCCGTGCGCCCCATGCGAATGCTGCCGGCTGCACTGCGAACATCTTCACCCGACAAGGCGTACAGCAGTTCTTTCTGCCCATTGCCAGAGACACCGGCCACGCCAACCACCTCACCTTCGCGCACCTCAAATGAAATGGCCTCCAGATCAACGCCAAATTGGTCATCGCGTGGCACTGTCAACTGGCTGACCCGCAGCACCGAACGGCCCGGGTCTTGCACCCGGTGCGTGAGCTGCGGCGGCTCAGCGCCAATCATCAGTTTGGACAAGGAGGCATTGCTTTCCTGCTGCGGGTTGCACACGCCCGTGACCTTGCCGCCGCGCATGACGGTGCAGGCATTGCAAAGCTCACGAATTTCATTTAGCTTGTGCGAGATGTACAAGATGCTGCAGCCCTCGCTGGCGAGTTTTTTTAGCACCACAAAGAGCTTTTCGACCGCCTGCGGGGTCAGCACCGAGGTGGGCTCGTCCAAAATCAGCAATTGCGGATGGGTCAGCAGCGCCCGGATGATTTCGACCCGCTGCATCTCACCCACGCTTAAAGTATGAACCGGGCGAGCCGGATCAATGTCCAGGCCATATTCGGCTGCCTTGGCCTCGATGCTGCAGGTTACCTCAGCCAGGCTCAGGGTTTTGCTCAACCCCAGCCAAACGTTTTCAGCCACCGTGATGGTGTCAAACAGGCTGAAATGCTGAAACACCATGCTGATGCCCAACGCTCGGGCTTCTTGCGGGTTTTTAATGTGCACCGGCTGGCCATTGAACAGCACGGCACCGGCATCGGGTTTGACCGATCCGTAAATGATTTTCATCAGGGTTGATTTGCCAGCACCGTTTTCCCCCAGCACCGCGTGGGTCTGGCCCGGCAACACCGTCAGGCTGACATCGCCATTGGCCACCACGCTGGGGTAGCGCTTGGTGATGCCGATGAGTTGCAGGCGGGGCGTGGTCATATGCTGTGAATTATCTAATCAAATCCAAGCAATATTTGTACCCGATGTACGCCATTGGCGATGACGGGGGCAACGCAAACGCTGCTGCGCGATAACGCGATTTTTTCACTGGATCGGTGCGGCTTGCATTTCTGCAGCCAAATTTTTGAGTAAACCGCCCTTGAGCGCCCGTTGAATATGCGTAAGGTGCTACTGTTTTAGAAAGTGTCAACGTTGAGTCGGTCTGCCGGGGGTTTGAAAACGACCGTTTTTTTAACATCTTTGCGGTCAGCTTTGGGCCCGTAGCGGGTGCTTGCGCAATCAGGTCTGAAGGTCAGCAATGCGCCATAGACCGGTCACTTTTGACACAACGCCCTAGAGCGTCAATGGGACTGCAGGCGGTCACAGCCGTTGCCGCAGTCTAGGATTTTTGCAGCGGTGTTTCTCAGGAAGAATTTGCTGGTTTTGAACAACGCCGGATTTCCTATCCGGTATGATTCCACCGGAGCAAATGATTTACATTGCTCAACAAAACAACTTTTACTCCTACACAAGGAAAACAATGAAATCTTTGAAATTGGGTCTGCTGGCTTCCTTATTGCTGTCGGGCGCGGCATGGGCTGGTGATGCAGACTTCACATTATTGAACCGTACCGGATACACCTTGCGCGAAGTGTATTTGTCGGCATCGCATAAAACCGCATGGGGCAATGACCGCATGGGCGAGGGCTATCTGAATAATGGACGCTCGCGCCTGTTCCGCTTCTCGGACAAAAGCTCTTGCAAGCAAGACCTGAAAGTGGTCTTTGATGACGACGGCTCCGAGGTGATTTGGGAAGAGTTTGATTTGTGCGAAATCAACAAGATAACGCTTAAATATAACCGGAAAACGGGCGATGTGTCAGCCGACACCGAGTAACCTGCAACCCCGAAAGCGCTTCATCCGAAGCGTTTTTTTTGCCCATTTTTTGCCCATTTTTCGCCAACAATCCCGCATAAATCCCTAAATAGTCCCGCCAAAGCTGCTGTGCTATAGATGGTCTGCCGTAGGCAGTAGTTTTCAAAGTTCAGACTTCCTGATCCGCACGGAATCCATTTGGCATGGTGAAAGCATGGTTGCGTCTTTGTGGGAGGGCTGGCAAGCCCGAATTCGCGGCTGCCGCCGCTCCTACAAGTGCCAGTCCTAATCCTGAAAAAGGCAAATTGTGCCTATACGCATCAGGAAGTCTGAAGTTGAAACTCAAAATAAGGGGGGCGGTTCGAATTGACCCCACACGGGGCTTGCAGCCCCTAAACGGTCATATTGTGAGTACGCTCCTGACATTGCGTAGTTGCGTTGTTTGGAGCGATGAATCTATCAGGCTTGCCCATTCAGAAGTCAGTGGCAAGAAAACGTATGGCCGGTGCAGTGCATGCATCGGCCACTCAAACTGGGTAATGTGTCAGGCCGCAATTGGTCGAATCCAGCCCCCGTAGCACCCTCTACACGATAGCGCGTTATGTCAACCACTCACCCAACTCCGCGGGGTGCGATTCAAACTGGTGTGCTGTATCGGCTTTGGGGTCGGATCACGATTTTGGCTGCTGACCGGTGAGCTTGCCAACCGTCGTCCCCAAAACTCGTGCTCTGACCCCAATGCTTTGACTTCTGCTGCACTTTGAATCGCACCCAACTCCACGATCGACATCACGCGCTGCCTATCCCCATTTTGGAAATATGGGTTGTTTTTTTGATTTCTGATCTGCTGTTGCGCAACGACAAAATATGCTGATTCCGCCAACGATAGTATTGGGACAGTTGGCATTGTCTTCATAGTCACACAAACCTAAACGGCTTGGGTTATGAATCATCAACAAGCCCATGCCACACGGATTTATAGATCGACAGCGAGATTTGCCCCGCACCCGGCGAAGCCGGTAACATGTTCGACATCTTTTGCTTGCTGGCCCACTCGCTTTATGAACCTCCCTTTGCTTGAATTTGTGCATCGCGGCGAAATCGTCTCGTTGCCGCATGTCCCCGCCACGCGCACCCTGTTGCAGGTGCTGCGCGACGACCTGGGCCTGACCGCCACCAAAGAAGGTTGCAACGAAGGCGACTGTGGGGCCTGCACCGTGGTCATTGGCGAACGGCAGGGCGAGCAGATCCACTACAGCGCGATCAACAGCTGCATTCGCCTGGCGCATTCGATTCACGGCATGGCGCTGTGGACCGCGGCCGATCTGAGCGCACCCGACGGCGCACCCCACCCAGTGCAGCAAGCGCTGCTGCAAAACCACGCCAGCCAATGCGGCTTTTGCACGCCGGGTTTTGCCATGAGCCTGTTTGGCCTGTATCAAAATCAGGTTTGCCAGGGCCAGGCCGTCACGCGCGCGTTGGCGCAGGAAAGTCTTTCTGGCAACCTGTGCCGTTGCACCGGCTACCGCCCCATTCTGGACGCAGCCCAACAGATGAGCGCCCTGCCCTTGGTTCGTGTGAATGAACCAAAACTGCTACATTTATTAGAGCAGCTTACGCAATCAATACAAGGGCTAGAGCTTGATTTATCATATAAATCTCCGCCCACGCTGGCAGCGCTGCTGACCGAGCGCGCCACCCACCCCCAAGCACAAATCGTGGCGGGCTGCACCGATGTGGGGCTATGGGTTAATAAACTGCACCAAAACTTCGATGCCGTGCTGGATATCACCCGCGTGGCCGAGTTGCGCCAGATCACGACCGATGCGAATCATTTGACCATTGGTGCCGCCGTCAGCCTGACCGATGCCTTTGCTGCGCTGGAAGTCGAGCGGCCTGATTTACACGGTTTTGCCAGCCGCTTTGCCGGCCTGCCGGTGCGCAACTCGGGCACGCTGGGCGGCAACGTGGCCAACGGCTCGCCGATTGGCGATTCGATGCCGCTGCTGATTGCCCTGCGCGCGCGCGTGGTGCTGGCCAGTAGTCGGGGCGAGCGTGAGCTGGCCTTGGAAGACTTCTACACCGGTTACCGCCAGAATGTGCTGGCGGCTGACGAAGTGCTGGCCTGGATCAAGGTGCCTAGGCCGCACCCGAACGAGTTGCTGCGGGTGTACAAAATTTCCAAACGCCTTGAAGACGACATTTCCGCCGTCTGCCTGGCGCTGCAACTGCACAGGCTCAAAGGCAGGGTGACCCACGCGTCCATCGGTGTCGGTGGCGTGGCTGCTACACCCGTGCGCGCGCTGCACACCGAGGCCACCCTGCAGGGCCAAGCCTGGTCACACGAGACCGTCCTAAAGGCCATCGACGCGCTGCGAGGTGAATTTATGCCCATCTCCGACATGCGCGCCTCCAGTGCCTACCGCACCGAAGTGCTGGGCAACCTGCTGCAACGCTTCTGGCTGGAGAGCCAGGGGCAAGCCGACACCAGCCTGGACAAGTTAGGGGGTTGGCAATTGCAAAGTACCACCCACGCGTCATTGCGAGGAGCGCAGCGACGCGGCAACCCATGAACCCCGAATTAACCATCACCCCTGCTCTGCTAGTCTGTGGCAGCTCTGCACACCACGAGAGCGCACGCGCCCAGATCGCCGGGGCCGCACCTTATGTGGACGACCTTCCTGAGGTACGCGGCACACGCTACGCCGCGCCCATTTTGTCCACCGTGGCGCATGGCCGACTTAATGGTATAGATAGCACTGCAGCCCTTTCCCTGCCTGGTGTTATAGCTATTGTTCTTGCAGCAGACGTGCCGGGCAACCCGATGCTGGCCGCGTTTGCCGGCGATGAGCCGGTGTTTGCTGTGAACAGCGTGCAGTATGTCGGTCAAGTCATCGGTCTGGTGGTGGCCGACAGCGTGATGCTGGCGCGCCGCGCCGCCAAACTGGTCAATCCCGACATCACGCCGTTACCTGCCGTGCTGACGGTGGCGCAAGCCTTGGCCGCCCAAAGCTATGTGTTGCCGCCGGTGCATGTGCAGCGTGGCGATGCGGAGGCTGCACTGGCGCGTGCACCACACACACTCAGTGGCACGCTCGAAGTCGGCGGCCAGGAGCACTTTTACCTTGAAGGCCAGATCGCCTCCGCACTGCCGCAAGAGCAAAACCAGTGGCTCATCCATTCCAGCACCCAGCACCCCGGCGAGGTGCAGCACTGGGTGGCCCATGCGCTGGGGCTGGACAACCACGCCGTGCGCGTCGAGTGCCGGCGCATGGGCGGCGGCTTTGGCGGCAAGGAAACCCAGGCCGGCCACGTAGCGGTGTGGGCAGCGGTGGCCGCCCACAAGCTCAAGTGCCCGATCAAGCTGCGACTCGATCGCGACGACGACTTCATGGTCACCGGCAAGCGCCACCCGTTCAGCTACCAGTACAGCGTGGGCTTTGACGACAGCGGGCGCTTGTGCGGCCTGAAACTGACCATGGCGGCGCATTGCGGCTTCAGTGCCGACCTGTCTGGCCCGGTGGCGGATCGGGCCGTATTCCACGTCGACAACGCTTATTTTCTGCAAGATGTGGCCATCACCTCCTACCGCTGCAAACTCAACACCCAAAGCCACACCGCTTTTCGTGGCTTTGGCGGGCCGCAGGGCATGATCGTCACCGAGGCCATCCTGGGCGACATTGCCCGCCACTTGGGACAAGACCCACTGGCGGTGCGCCGACGCAATCTGTACAGCGGTGAAGGCCAGCGCAACACCACCCATTACGGCATGGCAGTTGAGGGCAACATTCTGCCCGAATTGCTATCGAAATTAGAGCTATCTGCGCAATATCAACAACGGTTACAGGCCATTTTGGCTTGGAATCACAGCCACAGCACCATCAAGCGTGGCATGGCAATTACCCCGGTCAAATTTGGCATCAGCTTTACCGCCACGCTGTTCAACCAGGCCGGGGCCCTGGTGCATGTCTACCTGGACGGCAGTGTGCAGGTCAACCACGGCGGCACGGAAATGGGGCAAGGGCTCAACACCAAAGTGGCGCAAATCGTCGCCGACGAGCTCGGCGTGCCCTTGCACCGGGTGCTGACCACCGCCAGCGACACCAGCAAAATTCCCAACGCCTCCGCCACTGCGGCCTCGGCGGGCACCGACCTGAATGGCCGCGCTGCGCAATTTGCCGCCCGGCATGTGCGCGACAACCTGGCAGCATTTGTCTGCGGGCTTGACGGTGTCGGTGCTGGTGCTGTCAACTTTGAAGGCGGTCAGGTTCTGACACCCAAAACCACCCGCAGCTTTGATGAGGTGGTGAAACTGGCGTATGCCAA
Source organism: Burkholderiales bacterium (assembly GCA_038328055.1). Lineage (GTDB taxonomy): Bacteria > Pseudomonadota > Gammaproteobacteria > Burkholderiales > Burkholderiaceae_C > Rhodoferax. The sequence goes on along the minus strand of JBBQLQ010000071.1, from coordinate 901 downwards.
CCGCATCCAGCTCTGGAGCGATGGCTTTTACCGCACACCCAAAATTCATTACGACAAGACAACCCTGACCGGGCGGCCGTTTTACTACTTTGCCTATGGTGCGGCCTGCACTGAAGTGGCCTTTGACACCCTGACCGGTGAAAACAAAGTGTTGCGCGTGGACATCTTGCATGATGTCGGGCGCAGCATCAACCCAGCCATTGATATCGGCCAGATCGAGGGCGGCTTCGTGCAGGGCATGGGCTGGCTGACCACCGAACAACTGGTCTGGGGCGAACATGGCGCGCTGGCAACCCACGCGCCCAGCACCTACAAAATTCCCACTGCGGGGGACATACCGGAGCACTTCAGGGTGGAACTTTGGGACGCGCCCAACACCGAGGACAACGTGTTTGGCTCCAAGGCCGTGGGCGAGCCGCCCTTCATGCTGGCCATCAGCGTGTTTGAAGCCTTGCGCGATGCGCTGGCGCAGGCGCGTGGTGATCAAGCGGTGGTGCAACTCGATGCCCCGGCAACGCCAGAGCAAGTGCTTAAAGCGCTAAACCGTTAACCTCAGACTTCCTGATCCGCACGCAATCCATTTGGCATGGTGAAAGCCTGGTTGTGACTTTGTGGGAGGGCTGGCAAGCCCGAATTCGCGGCTGCCGCCGCTCCTACAAGTGCCAGTCCTGTTCCTGAAAAAAGCCCGAATTCGCGGCTGCCGCCGCTCCTACAAGTGCCAGTCCTATTTCTCAAAAAAAGCAAATTTTGTCTATACGCAGGGTGCGATTCAAAGTGATGTGCAGCAGGAGTCGGTCTGGACGCGAGCAGTATCTGCTGCCCCAATACGGCGCAGATGCGGCGTTCAAATGAATTTGATGCAGAAAATAACCATCAAGCCCTTATTTAATAAGCGTTGATA
>JBBQLQ010000070.1:0-17007 GCA_038328055.1 Burkholderiales bacterium | reverse complement strand
GCACGAAGGTGCCGAACTGGCCGCCGGGCCGCTGCACGATGAAACCCTTGTGGTGCTCAGTGGTGGCAGCCTGGCAGGCAACGCCGATCTGCGCCAGGCAGCGGGCGGCGAGTGGGAGATCCAAGGCGACCCCACTGAAGCTGCGTTCCTGGTGGCCGAGCGCAAGCTTGATCATGGCGCGGTCACCGAGCGGCGCGCGCAGCGGTTCGAGCGTGTCGGCGAAATTCCGTTCACGTCCGAGCGCAAGCTGATGACCACGATCGAGCGCGACCATGAACACGGCGATGAACTCGTGGCGATTACCAAGGGTGCACCCGACGTGCTGCTCGGTCGTTGCACCCAGGTTCGCGTGGGGTTGGAGGTCGTCGCGCTGGATGAGGCCATGCGGGCGCGGCTGCTGGCCGATGTGGACACCCTCACCGATGCCGCACTGCGCACGCTGGCGGTGGCCTACCGGCCGCTATCGCCCGGCGAAGACCCTGCAGCTGCCGAGGCTCTGGAACGCGAGCTGATTTTCGTCGGCACCGTCGGCATGATCGACCCGCCGCGCGAAGAAGCGGCGGTGGCCATCCGCGAAGCGCGCCGGGCCGGCATCCGGGTCGTCATGATCACCGGCGATCACCCAAAAACGGCCGCGCGCATTGCAGCCGACCTGGGCATCGTCGTTGCGGGTGCACCAGTCCTCACGGGCGTTGAGATTGATGCGCTGGACGAAGCGGCCTTTGCCGCCGCTGTGCGCAACACGTCGGTCTACGCTCGGGTCGCGCCGGCGCACAAGCTGCGCATCGTCGACGCACTGCAGGCTGACGGAAACGTCGTAGCGATGACCGGTGACGGTGTCAATGACGCGCCGGCGTTGAAGGCGGCCGACATCGGCGTCGCAATGGGTGTGACCGGCACCGAAGTGACCAAGGAAGCGGCCAAGATGATCCTGGCCGACGACAACTTCGCCACCATCGTCGTCGCCGTGCGCGAAGGGCGCTCCATCCTGGACAACATCCGCAAGTTTCTGCGCTATCTGCTGTCGTCCAACATGGGCGAGGTGCTGACCGTGTTCCTGGGCGTAGTGGGGGCTGGCTTAATCGGATTGAAGCCCACCGACACCGGGGTCGGCGGTGCCGTGGTGCTGCCACTGCTGGCTACCCAACTGCTGTGGATCAACCTCATCACCGACTCAGGCCCGGCGCTCGCCATGGGTGTAGACCCTGCCACCGACGACCTGATGGACCGCAAGCCGCGGCACTTGAACGATCGACTGATTGATGCCCGGATGTGGTCGAGTGTGATCCAGACGGGTCTGGTGATTGCGGTGGTGACCTTGCTGACGATGGACTTCTACCTGCCGGGTGGGTTGATCCCCGGCACCGGCGACCTGACCACGGCTCGCACCGCTGGCTTTACAGTCCTCGTGTTCACCAGCCTGTTCACCTGCTTTACCGCGCGCTCAGACACCGCGAGTGCGTTCGTCGGACTGTTTGCCAACCGCTGGCTATGGGGTGCCGTCGCACTCTCATCGCTGTTACAAGTCGCAGTCGTGCACCTGCCACTCCTGAATATCGCCTTCGGCACGGCACCGCTGTCGCTTGACCAGTGGTTGGTATGCGCAGCGATGGCCTGCGGGGTGTTGATCTATAGCGAACTGCGAAAGCTGGTGGGCCGCGTTCGTGGACGTTGAGATATCTGTAACCAATGCTTCGGCGGTGATCGCACGCACCGCCGTGTTGATCTTTGTTTAGTGCTTTGGTCTGAGAGTGGTTGCCGGTGCGTTTCCTTTCAGCATGAATGCTGATTTTGTGCTGAACCCTCGGCATGACTACACCCATCAAAATCGATTTTGTCTCAGATGTCTCCTGCCCCTGGTGCGTGATTGGCCTGAAGGCGCTGGAGGTGGCACTGGAACGTTTGCAAGGTCAGGTGCAAGCTGATCTCCACTTTCAACCCTTTGAGCTCAACCCGCAGATGCCGCCTGAGGGACAGGAAATTAACGCACACCTGGCACAAAAATACGGATCGACGCCACAGCAACAATGATCGACACCTTATTTCCGGGGGCCAGCCCCCTGAAGTGTTTGAAGATGCTCTGAGACAACTAGTTTGACATTTTTCGCAGGCGGCCGACTAGAGTGCATAGTCGTGTCCTATGAAGCAGGCCGCCATCCGCTGCACCGCAATGTCCGTGATCCAGGGGCTGCCAGGCAGGGCAAGGGCAGCCGCGCTGGGCTGATGGCTGTCACTCGTCTTGGGTGGCACTATGTTCGCCTTCGCACAGACTGCATGCAGCAGCGGGCCTATTCTTGGTTAAAACCATGAATGCAGCTTGCCCCATGTTTGCGACACCACACGATGCACGCACCCACTCCTTCCAAGGAAACGAATGATTCCTCGTAGTTCACCCATTCAGTTCACCACGGCCATTGGCCGCGCCCCAACGATCTTCGGGATGAGCCATTGGCCCTTAGACGGAGGTGCCAGTCGGCACGAGGTGCTTGGCACGCTCAACGATGCCTTGGCCACCGCCATCGTGTGCCTAATGCGCTACCGTCGACACCACTTTCTGGCGCGCGGCACGCGTTCTTACACCGCCGCTTGGGATTTTTTAGACCATTCCAACAACCAGCAGGGTCATGCTGACCTGATCGCCGGACACATCATGCAGTTGGGCGGGCAACCGGATTTTTCACCCGACAAGCTGCTGAACCAGTGCAGGGTCGAACATACCAACGACCCCACCGTGATGGACATGCTCAGAGAAAACCTGATAGCCGCGCACCTGCTAGTGGACGATTACCGCGAGTTTATTGACTATTTGCGTGATTCCTACCCGACCACGCGCCGCCTGCTGGAGTCCATCATGGAGGTCGAGCAGGCGCACGTCATTGAGCTTGATCACCTGCTGCACGCTACTCCGGCCTGCGCTCGGGTAGACCAAGTGCGACCATGAAAACCGCTGCGCCAAGTGTAGGACCAGCCGATTACCGGGCTGCCAGCAAAAACGTCTGCAGCGAGTGTCAGGGCAGCCTGATTCGCACGCCAAGGCGGCCTATTGACCGCTTCCTCAGCATGTTTGTGCCGGTGCATCGCTACCGCTGTAGCCGGTTTCAGTGTCAGTGGATCGGCAACCTGCGCGTCGCCGACGAAAAATTAATTGCCTCCCGTGTCGAGTTTGAAACCCCAACCAAGAGCTCACTATGACGATTCTTTATTACGTGCTCGCTTGCCTGAGCGTGGCCATGCTGGTTCTGCTGATCGCCGCCAGTGCGTCGCTCCCAAATGTTCAAGCACTGGCCGCAAGTCGTGTTCGCGGCCGGTGGACGCGCGCCACCGGGATGCGTGGTTTCGTGTTCACGCCGGAGCCGGAAATCGCCCCAATGTCACTGGCATCGGAGATCGCAGCGGCCGGCATGCAATAGTGACCGACCCAACTTGGCTGGTTGACGGTCTGCAGTTGGGCCAGTTCCGGTCTTTTCGTGCACCAGTGCACTGGCAAATCAAAACATGAAAGAAAAATATGCAATTTCAAGTTAAAACGCAATTTTCCCCAAGACGGTTCTCACCCAACCGTGGAATCGCCGTCCGACTCTCGGCGTGCATGATGGGGTTGGCGGGTGCAACGCTTCTCGCGTCACCGGCCGTGTCGGCTGACCAGAATCCGCCCACCGCACGTGCGAGCTATCAGGCAGAACGGATCACCTGCACCGACGGCAGTTCGAACCAGGACCGCGCCACTTGCTTGCGTGAGGCAGCTGCGGCGTACCAGGAAGCCAGGGCTGGTCGATTCAAGCCCGTTGATCAGCAAGTCTATAGAAACAACCGTGTGAGTCGGTGCGAGCCGCTGCTACCGGAATACCGCGAAGCATGCGTGCGGCGCATGCAGGGTGAGGGCACCGTGGAGGGCAGCGCGCAGGAAGGCGGACTTTTGCGCGAGTTGGTCACACCTTCGGCGCCGGTAAAATAGACATCCGGTTTTAGGTGCATCGCCCCAGAACATAAAAATCTCTGGTCTATCCGGATCAGGATGTCTGAATTTCGAGGTCGCTGGCACCTCATTTGCCAGCGGTACTGTCACTACCCAAGATGCCGTTGTAATTTTTTCAGTGCGGATTTCAGGGTCTCGGCTTTTTTGGCGAAACAAAATCGCACGATATGCTGGTCGAAGCCATCGCCATAAAACGCCGACATCGGGATTGCCGCGACTCCCACGTTTGCTGTTAGCCACTTGCAGAAGTCGATCTCGCTCAGGTCATTGATCTCTGAGGTGTCCACGCACTGGAAATAGGTGCCTTCGCAAGGGCGCAATCTAAACCGCGTCTCCTGCAGGCCGCTGCGAAACAAGTCACGTTTTTCTTGGTAGAACGAAGGTAATCTTAGATAGGGTTCAGGACTCGCCATGTATGCAGCCAATGCGTATTGAACCGGAGTGTTGACGGTGAAAACGTTGAATTGGTGAACCTTGCGAAATTCGCCTGTCAGTGCAGTTGGCGCGGCCACGTAGCCAACTTTCCAGCCCGTGACGTGGTAGGTTTTACCAAAACTCGACACCACAAAGGCGCGCTCTGCCAAACCTGAATATCGGGCAGCACTTTGATGGGGCTGGCCATCAAACACCATGTGCTCGTAGACCTCATCACTGATCAAAAGCACATTTGTCGGGGCCAGAATTTTCTCCAGCTTCAGCATGTCATCCACTGTCCAAACGGTACCGCTGGGGTTATGCGGCGAGTTAATGATGATGGCACGTGTTTTGGGAGAGATGGCTGCCGAAATTTTGTCGAAATCTGGCCGAAATGTGCCAGGCGTAAGTGCAACGCGCACCGGCACACCTCCTGCAAGCTCCACATTGGGCACATAGCTGTCATAACAGGGCTCCAGCACGATGACTTCATCGCCTGGATGAACGATCGCCAGAACGGCCGTCAGGATCGCCTGGGTTGCGCCTGCGGTGATCGTGATTTCGCTCACCGCGTTGTATTTAAGGCCATACAACGTTTCAATTTTCTTGGAAATAGCTTCACGCAGCAAGGGTACACCGGCCATGTGTGGGTATTGGTTGAAACCAGTTTTCATGGCGTGGGTCACAGCATCTATCAATTGCGGGTCGCAATCAAAGTCAGGGAACCCCTGACCCAAATTCACTGCATTGTTCTCGCTGGCGAGCGCAGACATCACCGTAAATATGGTGGTGCCAACATTGGGCAACCTTGACACAAGAGTGGGGCAAGACATTGTTTTTAATCAGAAAAGCGAGGCGTTGTTCAGTGCTGGCCGCTTGGGTCACAGTTCATAGTCATTGACATGCCCTGTCATGGCACGTGCGACCAGGGTTCGGTTGAGTCGACTACTGAGGAGCTCGGCGAATTTGTATACGAAATTGCGCAGATAAGCACCACGCTTGAAGGCCACACGTGCAATGTTCTGCCCAAACAACTGACCAGCAGGCCTGACAACCAAGTCAGTTTTCGTGCCGCTGTCAATCACGTCACGCACTGACATTTCAGCAGCTATACCAATACCCAGACCCAAACCAACGTAAGTCTTGATCACATCAGAGTCAATGGCTTCAAGGGCTATTCGAGGCTCAAGCTTGCGCGCCGCAAATGCATGGTCGATTTTTGTTCGCCCGGTGTAAGACGGGTGGTAGGTGATCAAGGGTTCTTGAGCAATGTCTTCAAGCGTAATATGTTCCTTGGTACATAAGGGGTGACCCAGTGGCAACACCAGTACATGTTGCCATTCATAGCAGGGCAGGGTGATCAGTTCGTCGAAGTCTGCCAGTGATTCGGTGGCAATACCAATTTCGGCAACTTCGTCAATCAGCATGCGTGCAACCTGATTTGGTGAGCCCTGATGCAAGCTTATGTTGACTTTTGGGTAGGCCAGGCGCAGCTTGGCAACTGGTTCCGGTAAAACATATCGGGCTTGCGTATGGGTTGTCGCAATGGACAGCGTTCCACTGTCCTCATGGCTGAATTGCTCGCCAATGCGTTTGAGATTGCTGACCTCACGCAAAATCAGGTCAATGCTTCTAAGAACTTGTTGCCCTGGTTCCGTCACACGTTTTAGTCTTTTTCCATGCCGCGCAAAAATCTGGATTCCCAATTCATCTTCAAGCTCAATGATGGCTTTGGAAACACCGGGTTGCGATGTGTGAAGCGCTTTGGCGGCTTCGGTCAGGTTAAGTTCACGCCGAACCGCCTCTTGCACAAACCTGAACTGATGCAAATTCATACTGAAAGGCAGCAATGATCAGGGTGAGGGCATTGCCATTTGTGCCAATAGTTCGATGACTTGAGGTTCCTCTCCAACCGACAGCTTGAGCCGGAAAACAATTTCCGGATGAGTGTCACGCAGATCATTAACCAACAGCGGCATGTCTTCTCTTGCGTGCTTGCCCACGCCTAAAAACATCGGAACGATGGTGATGCTGGTCGCGCCAGTGGACACCAGTTCAGCGGTTGCAGTTGCCAAATCGGGTTGGGTGAGCTCCAAAAACGCGCATCTCACTTGCGTGGATGGGTCAAGTCCAAGCATGCGACTCGCCACGTTTTCCATTGGAATTTTCCATAACGGATCTCGTGAGCCATGTGCAAAAAGGATTGTGGCGTGCATTTGACATACTCCAGAAACTGTAAATTTTGTTGGTTGGGTGGTTTGCAGGACCGCTAACGCTTCAGTACCAGCCAGCCGAAAGCCGTCAAGGACAGCAATGTATAGATCAAACCCGGTAGCGCTGCAGTTAGCCATGGCTGCCAATTTTGTAGGTTGCCAATATAGCCAAAGACATTATTGAGTAAAAAGAAGCTGATGCCAGCCATAACACCGCCAAACACATAGGTCGTAATGCCTCCGGCGCGAAAATGCAGATAAGCAAACGGCAGTGCCAAAACGACCATAACCAGGCAGCTCAGGGGGTAAAACACCTTTTTCCAAAATTCGATCTCGTAGCGCTGCGCTGCCTGCGAATTGCTTTGCAGATGCTGAATGTACTGGAATAGATCCAGCGTACTCATGCGTTCGGGCTTCAATAGTGCGGCTGACACCATCTCGGCGCTGATCTGATTAGGCCATCGCATTAATGGCAGGTCAGAGCGGTCAATCTTGGCGGTTTCGGATGTTTTTATAGTGAATTCTGTTCGTCGCACCTGACTGAGCATCCAGGCATCATCGTTTTGGATGGTTGCAGCGTCGGCTTGGGTCATCGACATTAAAAGTCCCCGATTGTCAAACTCAAATATTCTGATGCCGTGCAAACTTCCATCAGAAGCGAGAGCCGCAACATTGACTGCATATTGACCGTACGCCTGCTTTTCCTTGAGCCAAGCCCCTGTTTGTCCCACCGTGATGCGCCCGGTGTACCGGGCTTTTAGAAGCTGCGCTGTCCGGTCAGCAGCCGGCGATAGGTAGTCACCAATTGCAAAGGTGAGCAATACAAATCCCAGGCCCAGACTCAGTAAGGTCTTGAGGGCGCGCCAAGGATCCAGGCCACTGGTCCGCAAGATGGTGAATTCAGAACTTTGGGCAAATCTTGCCATGACAAAGATAGTACCGATCAACACCGCAATCGGCAGCAACTCGTACAGATGGCTGGGCACCATCAAGGTCACGTAGGTGAAGGCGTGCACCAGTGTGTAGCCAGTTGCCGCGTGGCGGCCAACGGACTGCATTTCTTCGACAAAATCAAAGAAAAAAAACAGAGCCAAAAACCCCAAAGTGACAAATGCAACCGCATTGATCACCTCACCATAAATTAGACGGCGCAATGTCTTCAAGGCGCTGCTGCCCTGGAGGTGACATGCTGGAGATTTCCTGACTTTAAGCTGCGCCAGTGCCAATTGTTATGGCCCTTGGCAAGCCAAAAGATGGCCAGCAAAAAGGCACCGCCATGCAGCGCAAACATATAGGCGGTGAATGACATTTTTTCTGCGGCGATCCAGTTCTGTCCAAGGCTTAACAGGTTGTAGTAGATTACAAACGTGAAAAGAGCAAATACCAAATTCACACTTTTGTTGGCTCGCGGGTTCACTGTGGACACCGTTACGCCGATGATCACAAAGTTGATCGTTGCCAGTAGCAACCCTAGACGCCAGGAAATCTCACCAAGATTGGCCGGTGTCAAGTTACTAATCAGTTTGGTAGTCGCAAGCGTATTTACCGGCGTATAGCCAGACGCACTCAGCACATAAGTGCTGACTTGCGTGCCATATTCTTCAAATTCGCTTATTTTCAAATTTTGGGTCTGCGTGGATCGTTCAAGACGTTGGCCGGTGTTGAGGATCAAGAATTTTCCTTGTGACATTACCTCAACGCGACCGCTTCGCGCAGAGGTAATTGTTTCTTTGCCTCGTTCATTGGTTGCGATGAATACATTGGAGCCAGTTTGTTGGGCGGATGTGTTCTTTTCTATGAAAAATACCCTTGTACCATCGGCTGACTCCTGAAATTGCCCCGGCTCAATGCGTTCAAGGTCACCGCGCTTTTCATACTGACTTTTAAGTATGTCAATGCGCTGATTGGTCCATGGCAGAACCAGCACAGCCAGCGCAGCCACGATGCCAAAGATTGGCCAGGAAAACCGCAGCAATGGGGCGAGCAGAGAGGCCAAGCCTTTACCACTGCAGAACCAGATCACCATTTCGCTGTCTCGGTACATTCGCGACAGGGTTGCAATGATGGAAATAAACAGGCTCATTGTCAGCAGAGTCGGCATATAAGCCAGTACGGTATAGCCCATGACCAGCGTCACATCCGACGGGTCAAAATTGCCACGGGAGGCTTGTCCGAGCGTTCGGATCAGGGTCATGGTCATCACGACCGTGACCAAAACAATCAGGGTGGCACCGAAACTGCGGGACAGCTCTTTACGCAAAGAAGATTGGAATAACATTGCAGAAAAGGAAAACTCTGATTATGGACTTTGAACTCAAAAATTTGGACTTGGCCACCGTCTCTGGCGAAAAAAGCGATGCACTGATTGTGATTCTGACAAGTGTATTCAAACCTGGAAAAGATATTCTGTCGACGTTGATCGCCAAAGCACTCAAGTCTGGCGACCTGATAGCCAAGGCTGGACAGTTGCTTGATATTTACCGACCGCTGGGCTTGCCGTTCTCGCGCCTTGTTTTTGTTCACGCAGGTGAGGGGACAGCCGCAGACATGCGCAAGGGTGTAACAGCGGCCGTATCCCTATTGAAGGCGGTAAAACGTAAACACATCGCACTGCATTTTGAGCAAACACCTTCGCCTTCAATCATGAGGGTTGCAATGGCTGCAGTGGCTGATGCCACCTATGTTTACACAACCACCAAGCCGAAGGCAGAGGCTCGAACAATTGGTCATGTTGTTCTCAGTGTTTCAGATGACCGTTCGTTGCGCAGCGGTTTTGTGAACGCTATGGCCTCCATCAAGGGCAGTGAATTGGCCAAGGAGTGGGGCAACCGACCCGCCAACCATGCAACCCCTACGCATCTGGCGCAAGCAGCACAGGCACTGGCAAAGTTTCCTCGCATTAAATGTGAGGTTCTGGGCCCCAAGGAGGTTGCCAAGCTGGGAATGGGCGCATTTGAGGCGGTAGCAAAGGGGTCAGATGAACCCTTGCGCTTTATCGTGCTGCGATATGACGGGGCAGTTAAGTCAGTTCCACCGGTGGTATTGGTTGGCAAAGGCATCACCTTTGATAGCGGCGGCATTTCCATCAAGCCTGCCGCTGAGATGGATGAAATGAAATACGACATGTGTGGAGCTGCCAGTGTACTGGGCGTTTTCCGGGCGTTGGCTGATATGCAACCTGGCATCAACGTGGTCGGGCTGATTCCCACATGCGAAAACCTGCCAGGCAGCCGGTCGGTTAAGCCGGGTGATGTGGTCACCAGTATGAGCGGTCAGACCATTGAAATTCTGAATACCGATGCCGAGGGCCGCTTGGTGCTGTGTGATGCGCTGACTTATGCGGAGCGGTTCAAGCCGCGCTCTGTCGTAGACGTTGCCACCTTGACAGGCGCTTGCGTGATTGCACTGGGTAACGTGCGCAGCGGTTTTTTTACAGCCGATGAAAACTTGTCGGCTGCGCTGCTGAAGGCTGGCGAAACATCACAAGACCTGTGCTGGCGCATGCCACTTGATGAGGACTATGCTGAAGGCCTCAAAACCAGCTTTGCTGATGTGGCCAACGTTGCCGGTCGGGCTGGTGGCGCGATCACGGCAGCCAAATTTTTACAGCGATTCACCTCCAAATATCCCTGGGCACATCTGGACATAGCCGGTACAGCCTGGAAGAGCGGCACTGCAAAAGGTGCAACAGGTCGTCCTGTTGGGCTGCTGGTGGACTTTTTGATGGCACAAGCACCATCAGCCCAATGACGGATATTGCTTTTCATGTCAATGCGGTCGACAAGCTGGCGTACACCTGCCGGCTGCTGCGCAAGGCGGTTGCTGGAGGGGCTCGGGTGATCGTTACCGGTTCACCTGAGACGCTTGTGCAACTGGATCAGAATCTATGGACTTTTGGGGCTACCGAGTTTGTACCGCATTGTCGATTGGAAAGCGATGCGACGGTGGTACAGAAGTCGCCTGTATTACTGGCTTCTTCAGTGCGCAGTGCACCTTTCCAGAGCATTTTGGTCAATGTTGGTGACGTGATACCAGATGGGGTAGACCGGTTTGAGCGTGTTATTGAAATCGTTTCCCTGGACGAAGAGGATCGCCGCATGGCGCGACAGCGCTGGAAACATTACACCGGCGCAGGCTTTAAACTGGTTAAACACGAGATTGATTAAAAAATTTTGTCATGAGCACACCACCCCGTAACCTTCCCCGTTTTGTGCCAACGTTGACTGAAGTCGTTGATCCGGCCACATTGCATATGTTTGCTGTTAAGAGCAAGCCTGATGTCGAAGCCTTGATCGAGCGAGTAAAACAACAGATACAGCCAATTTTCGAGCGACGGCTGCAAGAGGAAGCCGATCGCCTGGTGCGTTTGATGCTCGCCAAGCAGTTGACCGACATCAGTAATCGCTTAAGAGATGAAATGGAAATGTTCGTACGCCAGGCAGTAATCGATGTGATGGCAGACCAAAATGATGCGCAGGTGAAAAAATAAGTTTCATTCATGTGGCATTAGCAGGGTGTCTTGGTGTCTACCCTAGGGTGATGGCCCAAAAATTGCTGTATTGTTCTGGTTGTTGAATAATTTAATTCACAATTTTTTTAAACTTGGAGTTGTCTATGCAAATGAAATTGAAAATTACCGTTGCCGCTGCCATTACGGTTGTCGCTGGTGTGGCCTTCGCACAAGACATGGTCGTCAAGATCGGTCACGTGGCACCCATGTCTGGTGGACAGGCTCACTACGGCAAAGACAATGCCAATGGATCTGCCATGGCCATCGAAGATTTGAACAAGCAGAACATCGTCATTGGTGGCAAGAAGATCAAATTCGAACTGATGATGGAAGACGATGCCGCTGACCCGAAACAGGGTACCGCTGTGGCTCAGAAACTTTGCGATGCCAAGGTGGCAGGTGTGGTCGGTCACCTGAATTCAGGCACAACCATTCCCGCATCCAAAATTTACAACGACTGTGGTATCCCCATGGTCACCGGTGCGGCCACCAACCCCAACCTGACGAAGCCAGGTTATAAGACCACGTACCGGATTATTGCCAATGACCTGTCATTGGGTGCCGGTTTGGCGCTTTATGCGGCCAATACCTTGAAGCTCAAGAGTGTTGCCGTGATTGACGACCGTACAGCTTATGGCCAGGGTGTTGCTGAAGTGTTCAAGAAGACTGCCTTGGCAAATGGCATTAAAGTCGTCGATGACCAATTCACCACCGACAAAGCAACTGACTTCATGGCGATTTTGACTGCTATTAAATCCAAGAAGCCAGACGCTATTTTCTATGGCGGGATGGATGCCCAAGCTGGTGCCATGTTGCGCCAGATGGATCAACTCAACATGTCCAATGTTAAGTTTTTTGGCGGTGACGGCATTTGCACTTCGGAAATCATCAAAATTGCTTCTGGCGCGAAAAGCCTGGACGGTGTAGTTTGCGCTGAGGGTGGCTCGTCGATTGCAAAAATGCCAGGCGGTACAGCCTGGAAGGCGCGCTACGATGCCAAGTATCCTGGCCAGTTCCAAATTTACAGCCCGTTTACCTATGATGCCACGTTCATTCTGGTCGACGCAATGAAGCGCGCTGATTCGACCGATCCGAAGGTCTACACGGCGAAAATTGTCGAAACCAACTTTAAAGGCGTGACTGCCAACATCGCGTTTGAATCGACTGGTGAGATGAAGAATCCAGCCATGACCCTGTCGACCTACAAGGACGGGAAAAAAGTTTCTTTGAACTGATTTTCCTGGTTCATTTGAAAGAAGCCGCCGTCAAGGCGGCTTTTTTATGAGCATTGAGCATTGCACGAGGAATTCGATGCATTGCTCAGCTAAAATACATTGCTTCGGAGCGGTGGATGAGCGGTTTAAGTCACACGCCTGGAAAGCGTGCGAGGGGTTATACCCTCCGCGGGTTCGAATCCCGCCTGCTCCGCCAGTGAAATTTTCCAAGTGATTGATTTGGAACAAAAATGCCACCTTCGGGTGGCTTTTTTGTTATGGTGAATCGCTACAGCAGCGCATTGCCCGGATGCTCACCACGTTCGTACACCACATGGGCGCGGCCCACCAACAAGGTGTCAAGTGAACCAATGTTGGATAAATCTTTGTTGGCGTAGGGGAGCTTGTGCAGCACATAGCGCATCGCATTCAGGCGCGCGCGTTTTTTGCAATCTGATTTGATCACTGTCCAAGGCGCATCAGCCGTATCGGTTTCGAAAAACATGGCTTCTTTGGCTTTGGTGTAGTCATCCCATTTATCCAGCGATGCCAAGTCAATTGGGCTGAGTTTCCATTGTTTGAGTGGATGCAGTTCACGTTCCTTGAAGCGCCTGCGTTGCTCTTTGCGACTGACAGAAAACCAGAATTTGATCAGGTGCACGCCGCTTTGAACCAACTGGCGCTCAAACATGGGTGCCTGGTGAATGAATTGCTGGTATTCCTTTTCAGTGCAGAACCCCATGACGCGCTCAACGCCTGCACGGTTGTACCAGGAACGGTCAAACAGGGTGATTTCGCCCGATGTCGGCAGATGCTGCACGTAACGCTGAAAATACCATTGACCCCGCTCGGACTCGGTCGGTTTTTCAAGTGCGATCACACGCGCACCACGCGGATTCAGATGTTCCATGAACCGCCTGATGGTGCCGCCTTTACCCGCTGCATCGCGGCCCTCAAACAGCACAACCACACGCTGTCCGGTCTCTTTTGCCCAGCTTTGCAATTTGAGCAATTCAACCTGAAGCTTGTATTTTTCAGCTTCGTAGCGCTTGCGCGACATCAGATTTTTGTAGGGATAGCCGCCGGTGCGCCAATCGCTCGCCAACTCATCGTCCGGTTTGGTAAACCTGTTGTTGGGGTTGTGTTCGTCGTCCAGCAACATCTGGCGTATTGCCGCAACATCGTCTGGCGAACTCCCGGCCAGCAAAGTCCGCAGGGCATCTGCCTTGTCGGTCGAGTTTTCCAATATGGCTCTGACCGCATTTTCCTTGGCACCTTGAGCCGCGTCCGTGCTGGCCTGAATTACGCGCTTGGCAATGCCCGTTGTGGTTTTGGCACCGCTGGTGTCGCCTTGCTTCGTGCGCCGCACCGGCGTAGCTGCAGCTTTGGCTACGACGATACGCCGTGCTTTAGCGACTGGCACACTTGTTGTAGTACTTGCATTGTTGGTCACGGTTTGAGGTGTTTTTGTGTTGGCCACGGATTGGTTTTTCCAGAGTTGAACTTGAGATTTTCAGGCTTGGTATGGCTGCACTTTTTGATATGCGACAAACCCACACGGCATTTTGGCTTGCCAGTACAGAATTTAGAGCAGTTTTTTTACCAGCACCTGGCTCTTGCGATCCCAGTTGTATTTGCGTTTGCGGGCTTCGGGCAACCACTCGGGGTCCACCTGCACAAAACCACGTTTGATAAACCAATGCATGGTGCGGGTGGTCAGGACAAAAATGCTCTCCAAACCGGCCAGCTTGGCACGCTGCTCAATGCGCTTCAAAACGCGTTCACCGTCGCCTTGTCCCTGCACATCGGGTGACACGGTAAGTGCCGCCAGTTCGGCGGTGCGTGCCTCCGGGTAGGTGTACAGCGCCGCGCAGGCAAAGATCACGCCGTCGTGCTCGATCACGGTGTACAGGCCTACATCGCGCTCGATTTCGGTGCGACTGCGTTTGACCAGCGTGCCATCTTTCTCAAACGGCTCGATCAGTTGCAGGATGCCCCCCACGTCGTCCACGCTGGCTTCGCGCAAACTCTCCAACTTTTCATCGACCACCATGGTGCCAATGCCGTCGTGCACATAAACCTCCAGCAAAATGGAGCCGTCCACCGCAAACGGGATGATGTGACTGCGCTCGACACCGCCTTTGCAGGCCTTGACGCAGTGCTGCAGGTAGAACGCGGTGTCGCTGGGTTTGTCGGCATTGGGCAAATCTGCCAGCAGTTTTTCGGCGGCGGCCAGCGGCAATTCGGTGTCGATCGGGTTATCTTCACTGACTGGTTGAGTCACATCGGTGGCTATGCCTGGCACTTCAGTAACAAAAATCAGCTTGTCGGCTTGCAGCGCAACGGCAACCGATGTCGCCACTTCTTCCATGGTCAGGTTGAAGGCTTCGCCGGTCGGCGAAAAACCAAATGGCGACATCAGCACCAGCGCGCCCATGTCAAGCGAGCGCATGATGCCCGCCGTGTCAATTTTTCGAACCAGGCCCGAGTGCTGAAAGTCCATGCCATCCACAATGCCGACCGGCCGCGCCGTCAAAAAGTTGCCGGAAATCACCCGTACCGTGGCACCTGCCATGGGCGTATTGGGCAGGCCCTGGCTGAAAGCCGCTTCAATTTCGTAACGCAACTGGCCGGCCGCTTCTTGGGCACAGTCCAGTGCCACCTCATCGGTGATGCGGATGCCGTTGGCGTAGCGCGGTGTATGTCCCTTGGCCTTGAGTTGCTCATTGACCTGCGGGCGAAAGCCGTGCACCAGCACCACTTTGACCCCCATGCTTTGAATCAGCGCCAGGTCTTGCGCCAGGTTGGGCAACTTGCCGGCCGCAATAGCCTCGCCACAGACACCCACCACAAAGGTCTGGTTGCGAAACTTGTGGATGTAGGGGGCCACCGAGCGGAACCAGGGTACGAAGGTGAAATTGAAGGGCAGGCTCATGATGTCGGTAGCAAAAGTTGTAGATTTTTGTTGGGCAGCAGTTTGACAAAATCCCGATCAAAGGTGGCGAGAACTTCTTGGTGCTGTAACACACAGGCGGCAATCCAGCCGTCGGGCAGTGCATTGGCGCTCAGGTTCTTAGCTAAACACAGTGAGCGCAATTGAGGCCATTCGCTGCCGGCCGCAAGCATCGTGACGCCGGTGCTGCTCAACAGACTGTCAATAAATTCAACCGCTTGTTGCGTCGGGGTTGGCATTGTGAAAATTTTGGGGTGCGTCACCAGCCGTAAAAAGCTGGCAACCACCGTTCCCAGCAATGACAGGTCAGATCGCTGGCGTGCGCCAAGCATGGCACCGGTTAGCCAGTCCAGGGCAACAAGATGGTGGGGATGATCCTGCCTGGAGGCGGCGACCAAGACGTTGGCATCGGGTGTCATTGCTCGGCCGCTTGCAAAAGAGATTGGTTACTCAAGGGGTTGACACCTGGGGCCATGCCCCCTTGACCGTTAAAAACCGCGATAGAAACAGGTTCTGATGACGCTGCAGTGTCACTGTGCTTCACATACTGTTGAAGAAACTCGCGTACCTTCGCACTCAAGGATGTGCCCTGCTGAATGGCGCGCACCCGAGCCGCTTTGATCAGTTGATCATCGACTGAAATGGTCAGATTGGACATTGTTAACCTCTATGACTTGAGAAGAATCAGTGTATCACCGTGACACAGGATCATGTGAACATGTGTTCTTTAGCCGCCTTAGGTTTGAGCCGCGAAAGCACCATCGCATGTGTCATCTCACCCCTTGCTGGCATTTGCGCAGACTGCTGCGGCCAAGCAGTGTGAACCCCTTGGTGGCCTGCGAACCAGCGGCCGACTACGTGGCAACCCAGGTACCAGTGATAGCACCGCGAAAAACTGCCAAACCTAGCGCAGCCAAATCGGCCCCCAAGCCCGTAACCCAAGTCGTACCCGTTACCGCGACGGATCGTGACCTTGGCCCAAGCGTTGGAGCGTTTGCAGCCTTCGCATCAGCAGTTAACGGGTTGCGGCTGGGTTTTGTTTGAGATTGAGATAGAAATTGGCCTCTAGCCCTTGTGGGATATGCGTGAGCAGCTATTGAAAGTGAAGCGTTCGGCATAGGCGAACCTGGCTCCTTTTTTCCCCCTTTTTCCCATGAATGGGTGGTTTCAAACAGTTGCGCCAGATCATACCGAGGGAAATAACGCGCCTATGAGAGGGCAACATCAAGATTGGAGCAACCCCGTGGCTTCCTGCGACGAAATCGACATCATTTGTACCGCTGATGAAAAATCGCTAAACCAGTCAGATAACTAGTCATTTAGGGGTAAACATGAGCACTTGGCCGGTTCAGAATGCCAAAGCGCATTTCTGCGAGTTTTTGCAGGCCTGCCTGACCAGCGGCCCTCAAATGGTTACCAAGCGCGGCCATGAAGCGGCCGTACTGGTGTCGGTAGCGCAGTGGCGCCAATTGCAGGCCAGCGCAGCACCTTCGCTTAAAGAGGTGCTGCTTGACCCGACGGGCCAAGCTGAGTTTGTCACCGTGCCGCGCGGTTCCGCACGGACCCGTGATCCGGTGGGATTTTGATGTTTTTGCTAGACACCAACGTCGTATCCGAATTGCGCCAGGTCAAGCCCCATGGTGCTGTGCTGGCATGGCTGCAGTCGGTGCCCGAATCCGCCTTGTTTGTATCCGCCGTTACCTTGGGCGAAATACAGCGCGGCATTG
>JBBQLQ010000069.1:0-17012 GCA_038328055.1 Burkholderiales bacterium | reverse complement strand
GCCGCTCACGCAGGCGGGCAGCACGCGCTTGGGCAGCGTTTTCGGCGACCTCAACCGTGTGACCTTCATCATTGAGAATTTCACATAGCAGATCACGAATGCCAAGTTCGTCATCTACCACCAGAATATTTGCCATGTTGTCGCGTGTCCCTTGAAAAATATGTCCGTGTCGTTGCAAGCTAGCCTGACTGATTTATCACAACGCGGTCAGTGTTGAATGATAACGACACTTGGGCACCCACCAGGTTTGCGTCAACTAACCGGTTGCTGATGTCCACCCGGGATCCGTGTTCGTCCGCAATTTTCTTGACCACGGCCAGGCCCAAGCCGGTGCCTTTGTCCTTGGTGGTGACATAGGGTTCGAACGCCCGCTTGAGAATGTGATCCGGAAAACCCGTGCCGCAGTCCAACACGATCAGTCGAACGCGCTTTGTGGCGGTCTGCCACTGCGTCTTTAGCATGACCGGGTGTTGCTCGTCGCCACGCCCGGCGCTTATCGTCGCATCTTGTGCGTTTTGCAGCAAATTATGCAAGACCTGGCGCAGTTGCTGGGCATCTCCCAAAACAGGCGGGCAATCCGGATCCAGTTCCGCAAGCACGGGCACACGTGAATTTTCGTTGGCGTAGAGGTTGAGCACTTCGACCACCAAAGCGTTCAAATCAACCGCCTTGAGCTCTGCGGCTGGCAAACGTGCATAGTCCCGAAATTCATTGACCAAGCGCTTCATGGCATCCACCTGATCCACGATGGTTTTTACGGATTTTGTCAACAGCGCTTGCTCGGCTGGTGCCACTTTGCCGGAAAGTTTCATCTCCAGTCGCTCCGCCGAAAGCTGAATAGGGGTTAGCGGGTTCTTGATTTCGTGGGCCAGACGCCGGGCCACTTCACCCCAGGCTTGCGCGCGCTGTGCCGAGACAATTTCAGAAATATCATCAAACACCAGCAGCCGCTGATTGCCGGGCAATTCAGCACCACGCGCCACCAGGGTAATGGCATCCTTTGCCGGCTGTCCGCTTTGATTGGCGCTGGTATTGCCCAACTCGAACGACTGCTGCCAATGGTCCAGGTTACGCAGGGTGCCGTACTCCAAAAAGGCTTCGAATTGCTGCTCGACACTGGCACCAAAAGTCTGCAGTCCATCAATGTCTGCCAGCCGCTTGCCCTCGTAGGCAGCCAGTGGCAACCTGAGGATACGGGTCGCCCCGGGGTTGGAAGTCGCAATGGTGCCGTCGGCATCCAGCACGATCACCCCGGCCGTAAGATTGTCCAGAATAGTTTGCAAATTGGCACGGGCGGCGCTGACCTGCGACATGCTGACTTGAACTTCCTGGCGAGCATCTGACAACTGTTGGGTCATGTCCGCAAACGAGCGCGTCAGGCCTTCAAGCTCGTCTTTGCCGCGCAGTGTTGCCTTGGGTGTCAAATCGCCCGCGGCCACTTCCCGCACCCCGTCCGCCAACAGCAACAGCGGACGAACGATCTGGTTGCCCAACACCACCGCCAGCAGCACGCCGCCAAAAACCGCCAAAAAAAGACTCAGGGTCAAGGTCCCAATGTACATGCGCCGCAAACCATCACGCGCCAAGGCGCGCTCCTGGTACTCCCGGTTGGCCTGGGTAACGGCCAACGCATTGGCCATCAGAGTTGACGGCAAAGATTTGACAGCCAGCAGATAGCGCGACTCACTGAGCGCCCCGAAGCTGCTGCTGTTGACCAACACCAGGGCTTTGATGCGGGCTGTCGTCGCATCACCCGCCACACCATCGTCGAGCCCCTCAATCCAGGTGATCACACGTTGCGTGCGCACCGCCCGAAATTGCTGCTGATCGGGCAGTTCCGGGGTGAGTTGGTAGCGTGACTGTCCGGCTGCAGCAATCAACCGCCCCGCAGCACCCCACAACATCAAATCATCGGCACCGATGACCTCGCGGGCGCGCTCCAGCGGCAAGGCAGCACTGGCATCCGGGACATCGGTCAACTGAACGGCGGCCAGTCGCGCCTTGCCCACCAGGTCTGATGTCAATGCCTCCAGCGTGGCACGGCCCAGGTTCAAACCGGCTTCGAGTGCGCCTTCGACCTTGACATCAAACCAGCTCTCAATTGAGCGTGAAACAAACTGGTAGGACACCACATAAATCAACACGCCGGGCGCAAAACCCGCCAACGCAAACACGGCTGCCAGCTTGACCAGCAGGCGACTGCCGAATTTCTTCTGCCGAAGCCGCTTGAGCAGCCGATAGCCAATCCAGACAATCACCAGCAACAATAATGCGGCAACGACCACATTGACCGCAAACAGCCGCGCGTAATTGCGCTCATACAAATCACGATTGGTGGTCGCTTGCGTCAACAAAAACATCAAAACCAGCCCAACTGCCACCATGGCAGTCAGCGCCAGGCCAATGGTCCAGCGCAAGGCACGGGATCGTTTCGCCATCGCCCCAGAGTCTTTGCCGTGGAAAAGGCTCACCTGAGCAACTCCGCTTGCAAGGCTTGCGCGGCGCTCAAAGAGATCAGCCAGTCGGACTGACCCAGCGTACCGATCTGCAGAGGCCTTGGCAATTGCGTGACATCAAGTTGAAACTCAAACTCAACTTGGTATTTACCGCCTGGCTCGACATCCGACAGATCAGCAATTTTCCAGTGGGAAATTCGTCGCACGGTGGCCAGTGCATCGGCCAGGGTTTCAAAATTCTGGTTCAAGGCCAGCCCCTGCGTGGCCTCAGAGGTTTCGCCAGTTGCCAGATTGAGTCGCCAGCGGCGCGTCAACGGGTGATAAGACAGGCGCATGCGGCGCTCGGCCGTTGCGATTCTTTTGTTGGCCCAATACCAACGCTCACGCACCACATCAACGCGAGCTACAAAAATTATTGGGATGCCTTTGAGTAGCGCATCTTCAACCACCGAGGGCAATTCAAACGCGAGTTGCGTCGACAGCACCACGGCATCCTCTTTGCGCTCCAGCTTCAGCAAGGGTGCCTGCGTCGCAACCGACTGCGCGCGCGCCAGCACACCCAAACACAGCAAGGCGACCAGCAGCAGCCAACGCCGCAACTCAGGCGCGGGTTTTTTCCAGCAGTGCGTAATAAAAGCCATCGTAATCACCCAATGGATTGTCCATGGGGCAAGCGTTTTGTGCACCCGTCATGGGCAACAAATGTCCTGGTGACGGCAATAATGCCGCCTGTGTGTTGTTGGCAAGGAACGCTGCCAGTTGCTGATCACCTTCGCCGCGGAACACCGAACAGGTGCAATACAGCAGGCGGCCACCGGGCTTGACGAGTGGCCACAACAACGCGAGCAGCCGTGCCTGGATGGCCGCCAGTTGCGCGATGTCCGTCTTACGGCGCAGCCAGCGAATATCAGGGTGACGGCGCACAATGCCCGAAGCCGAGCACGGTGCATCCAGCAAGACAGCATCGAACAGCTCGCCGTTCCACCACGACGACACCTCCGCGGCATCGGCAGCAATCACATTTGCGTGCAAGCCCAGGCGGGTCAAGGTCTGGTGAATGCGTTCGCAGCGGCCGGAGTCAATGTCCAGAGCAGTGACCGCAACAGCTGAAAATTCCAGCAGATGGGCGGTTTTTCCTCCGGGTGCCGCGCAGGCATCGAGCACCCGCAAGGGCGCTTGGCCTTGCAGCCCCGTCAACAGCAGCGGCGCTGCCAGTTGCGCAGCACTGTCTTGCACCGACACCCAACCCTCGGCAAAGCCGGGAATCTGTTGTACGGCTCGGGCGCTGGCCAATTTCACGCCGTAGTCGCCCACCGGGGTGGCGGCCATTCCCGCTTCATGCAATGTGACGAGGTAGGCCGCCTGTGTGGTGTGACGGATGTTGACGCGCAGCACCATGGGCGCTGGCTGGTCTGCCGCCGCCAATATGGCTTGCCACTGGGTGGGCCAGTCGGCTTGCAGTTGTTCAATCCACCACACCGGGTGATTCCAGCGCGCCACCGGATCACGATCCGACTGGGCCACCAACGCGCTGCGTTCCCGCAAAAATCGGCGCAAGCAGGCATTGATGAAAGAAGCTTGTGGCTTGATCGCCACGGTCTTCTTGGCAGCCTCAACGGCTTGATTGACCAGCGTGAACGCGTCGTAGGGCGCATCCTGCTCACGCCACAGCAAAGCCAGCGCCACACAAAGAAGAGCATCGGCCGCATCCGGTGGCGCGCGTGGTGCCAACATCTTGCGCAATGCCTGGGCACGCCCCAATGAGCGCAACACTTGAAAGCTCAGGGCCTGTACGCCTGGGCGAATTCGCGCTGGAACTGCGTCCAGCGCAGCGGTACCAGAGCGCCCCTGGCGAATGGACTGCAGCACACCGGCCACCACTTGCAATTGCTGCCACAAGGCTGGTTGACGATCATCCGTATTCATTAATTTGTAATAAAAAACGCCTCAAGCCCTTATGAAACGGGCGTGAGGCGCTATTTTTTAGATAGCAGATGCTTATTCAGCCGCGGCGTCCTCGCCCAACACCGCTTCGGTTTCACCGGCCAACTCGGCGGCTTCCGCCTCGGAAATAGCCCGACGCTCGGCATCGTCCATGTTTTCGCGAACCTTGCGGGCTTCGTGGTAGGCCATGCCGGTACCCGCCGGAATCAGACGGCCCACGATCACGTTTTCCTTCAGACCGCGCAAGCCATCGCGCTTGCCCATGATGGCCGCTTCAGTCAAGACGCGGGTAGTTTCCTGGAAGGAAGCCGCGCTGATGAAGCTGTCGGTCGACAGCGATGCTTTGGTGATACCCAGCAGCAAATTGGTGAACACTGCTGGAATCTTGCCCTCGGCGCGCAATGCGTCGTTGGTATTTAGCATTTCCGAGCGCTCGACTTGTTCACCGTTGATGTAGGTCGAATCACCCGCTGCTTCGACCACGACCCGGCGCAGCATCTGACGAACAATCACTTCGATGTGCTTGTCGTTGATCTTCACGCCCTGCAGACGGTACACGTCCTGCACTTCGTCGACGATGTAGCGCGCCAATTCTTCGGCACCCAGCAAGCGCAAGATGTCTTGCGGATCGGCCGGGCCGTCCACCACGGACTCGCCCTTGTTGACCACTTGGCCTTCGTGCACCAGGATGTTCTTTTCCTTGGGAATCAACTCGTCCCAAACCTTGCCTTCCGGATCGGTAATCTGCAGGCGAATCTTGCCCTTGGTTTCCTTGCCGAAAGAAATCGTGCCAGTCATCTCGGCCAGCATGCCCTTGTCTTTGGGTGAGCGGGCTTCAAACAACTCGGCCACACGCGGCAGACCGCCGGTGATGTCGCGGGTCTTTTGGCCTTCGACCGGAATACGGGCCAGCACTTCGCCGGGGCCAACATCCAGACCGTCGCGCACCTGCACCAGCGCGCCCACCGGGAAACCGATCGTCACAGAGTGGTCAGTGCCTGGAATCTTGACCTCGTTGCCGGTCGCATCAATCAGTTTGACCTGCGGACGAACCACCTTGGCAGCACCACGGCGCTTCGGATCAATCACCACCAGGGTCGACAAGCCAGTGACCTCGTCAACCTGACGGGCTACCGTCAAGCCTTCTTCCACATTCTCGAAACGGGCCTTGCCGGCGAATTCCGTGATGATGGGGCGGGTCAGAGGGTCCCAGTTGGCCAAAATCGTACCGGCCTTGACAGCCTGGTCGGCCTTGATCGTCAAAATTGCACCGTAAGGCACTTTATGGCGCTCACGCTCGCGGCCATGCTCGTCGTGAATGACGATCTCACCCGAACGGGAAATCACCACCAGTTCACCCTTGCCGTTTGTCACATAGCGCATGGTGGCATTAAAGCCGATGCTGCCGTTGGACTTGGCTTCCACGCTGGAGGCAATGGCAGCGCGCGATGCCGCACCACCAATGTGGAAGGTACGCATGGTCAGCTGCGTGCCAGGCTCGCCAATCGACTGCGCCGCAATCACGCCGACTGCTTCGCCGCCATTGACCAGGCCACCACGGCCCAGATCGCGGCCATAGCAACGGGCACAAATGCCAAAGCGGGTTTCGCAGGTCAGAGCGGTTCGCACCTTGACTTCGTCGACACCAGCGACTTCCAGTTCGTCAATCATGTCCTCATCGAGCATGGTGCCAGCAGGTGCCAGCACCGCGCGGTTTTCCGGATGCAAAATATCCTCGGCTGCAGTGCGACCCAGAATGCGGTCACGCAGCGATTCAATGACTTCACCCCCTTCGACAATGGCGCGCATCAGGTAACCATTGTGGGTTCCGCAGTCCTGCTCGGTCACAACCAGGTCCTGCGTCACATCCACCAAACGACGTGTCAGGTAGCCCGAGTTCGCCGTTTTCAGGGCGGTATCGGCCAGACCTTTTCGCGCACCGTGGGTGGAGATGAAGTACTCCAGCACGTTCAAGCCTTCGCGGAAGTTGGCGGTAATAGGTGTCTCAATGATGGAGCCATCGGGCTTGGCCATCAAACCCCGCATACCTGCTACCTGGCGAATCTGGGCTGCAGAGCCACGAGCGCCAGAATCAGCCATCATGTAGATGGAGTTGAACGACTCTTGCGGCACCTGGTTGCCATGACGGTCAATCACGGTTTCCTTTGACAGTTGACCCATCATCACCTTGGAGACTTCGTCACCGGCCTTGCCCCAGATATCAACCACCTTGTTGTAGCGCTCACCGGCGGTGACCAGGCCAGAGGTGTATTGCTTGGCAATTTCCTTCACTTCTTTCTCGGCACGCTCAATGATGCCCGGCTTTTCAGTGGGCACCAGCATGTCTTCAATGCAAATCGAGATACCGGCGCGGGTGGCAAGACGGAAACCGTATTGCAACAACTTATCGGCAAACACCACGGTTTCTTTCAAACCACATTTGCGGAACGAGACATTGATCAGGCGAGAAATTTCTTTCTTTTTCAAGGCCTTGTTGATGTAGGCAAACGGCAAACCCTTGGGCAAAATTTCCGACAACAGCGCACGCCCGGCGGTGGTTTCCCACAGCTTGGTGGAGGGCGACAGTGCGCCAGTTTCCTTGTCTTTGGTGTACTCGGTCAGGCGCACATTGATGCGCGCGCTCATCTCGACCTCACCCGCATCAAAGGCACGCTGAACTTCACCCGTGTCGGCAAAAATCAAACCCTCGCCTTTGCCATTGATACGGTCGCGGGTGGTGTAGTACAAGCCCAGCACCACGTCTTGCGACGGCACAATGGACGGCTCGCCATTGGACGGGAACAACACATTGTTGGAGGCCAGCATCAGCGTGCGGGCTTCCATTTGGGCTTCAACCGACAACGGTACGTGAACCGCCATCTGGTCACCGTCAAAGTCGGCATTGAAGGCGGCGCAAACCAGAGGGTGCAGCTGAATCGCCTTGCCTTCGATCAGAATTGGCTCGAAGGCCTGAATGCCCAAACGGTGCAGGGTAGGTGCACGGTTGAGCATGACCGGGTGCTCTTTGATGACTTCTTCGAGAATGTCCCAGACCACTGGCGTGCCGGATTCAACTTCTTTCTTGGCCGCCTTGATGGTGGTCGCAATGCCCATTGTTTCAAGTTTGGCGAAGATGAACGGCTTGAAGAGTTCAAGTGCCATCAATTTGGGCAGACCACACTGGTGCAGTTTGAGCGTTGGGCCCACCACAATCACCGAACGACCTGAATAGTCAACCCGCTTGCCTAGCAAATTCTGGCGGAAACGACCCGACTTACCCTTGATCATGTCAGCCAGGGATTTGAGAGCACGTTTGTTGGCACCCGTCATGGCCTTGCCACGGCGGCCGTTGTCCAGCAGCGAGTCCACTGCCTCTTGCAACATGCGCTTTTCATTGCGCGCAATGATTTCGGGTGCCTTGAGCTCCAGCAAGCGGCGCAGACGGCTGTTGCGGTTGATCACGCGGCGATACAGGTCGTTCAAATCAGAGGTGGCAAAACGGCCCCCGTCCAGGGGAACGAGCGGACGCAAATCAGGCGGTAGCACCGGCAGCACATCGAGCACCATCCACTCGGGTTTGATGCCGGACTTCTTGAAAGCCTCCAAGAGCTTGAGGCGCTTGGTGTTCTTCTTGATTTTGAGTTCGGAGCCGGTTGGGTCGTTGCGCAGCTTCTCGATTTCGCTTTCGATATCGATGTTTTGCAACAATTCCTTAACGCCTTCTGCACCCATCTTGGCCTGGAACTCGTCACCGTATTCTTTGAACTTGGCATCAAAGTCGTCTTCAGACATGATGCCGTACTTCTTCAGCGGGGTCATGCCGGGATCGGTCACTACATAGGCTTCAAAGTACAGCACGCGTTCGATGTCACGCAGCGTCATGTCCAGCACCAAGCCCAAACGACTGGGCAGGGACTTCAAAAACCAGATGTGCGCGCAGGGTGCAGCCAAATCAATGTGGCCCATGCGCTCACGACGCACCTTGGTCTGCGTGACTTCAACGCCGCACTTCTCGCAGATGACACCACGGTGCTTGAGACGTTTGTACTTGCCGCACAGGCATTCGTAGTCTTTGATGGGGCCAAAAATCTTGGCGCAAAACAAACCATCACGCTCAGGCTTGAACGTGCGATAGTTGATGGTTTCAGGCTTTTTCACCTCACCAAAAGACCAGGAGCGGATCTTTTCTGGTGAAGCCATGCCGATTTTGATGGCATCAAAATGCTCGTCGGGCGTAAATTGCTTGAACAGGTCGAGTAAAGATTTCATGACACTATTTCCTTGTAATCAGTTGAGAATCGAGCGGCGCTTCAAGAGCGTTCCAGCTCGATGTCCAGACCGAGTGATCGAATTTCCTTGACCAGCACGTTGAATGATTCAGGCATACCCGCCTCAATGGAGTGTTCACCCTTGACGATGCTTTCGTACACCTTGGTACGACCCTGCACGTCATCGGACTTGACCGTCAGCATTTCCTGCAGCGTGTAAGCAGCACCATAGGCTTCCAATGCCCACACTTCCATTTCACCGAAGCGCTGACCACCGAACTGCGCCTTGCCGCCCAAAGGCTGCTGTGTCACCAAGCTGTAAGGGCCGGTTGAACGCGCATGCATCTTGTCATCGACCAAGTGGTGCAGCTTGAGGTAGTGCATATAGCCAATCGTGGTCGGCCGCTCAAAGCGGTCACCGGTTCGGCCATCGTACAAATACGCTTGGGTGCGGGTGTCTGTCAGGCCCTTTTGCTTGGCGATGTCATCCGGAAAAGCCAGCTTGAGCATGGCGCGAATCTCTTCCTCTGAGGCACCATCAAACACCGGAGTAGCAAACGGCATGCCGGACTTCAGGTTTTCAGCCATGCTCAACAACTGGTCGTCGCTGAGTTGACTCAAATCTTCCTTGCGACCTGTGGTGTTGTAAATTTCTTCAAGGAATTTACGCAACTCAGCCACGCGAGACTCCGCTTGCAACATGTCACCAATGCGCTGACCAATGCCCTTGCCGGCCCAGCCCAGGTGCACTTCCAGCACCTGACCGACATTCATCCGTGACGGCACGCCAAGCGGGTTCAACACAATGTCACACGGTGTGCCATCGGCCATGTGCGGCATGTCTTCGACCGGAACGATTTTGGAGACCACACCCTTGTTACCGTGGCGGCCCGCCATCTTGTCACCCGGCTGCAGGTGGCGTTTGACGGCGACATAGACCTTGACCATCTTCAACACGCCAGCGGGCAAATCGTCGCCTTGCGTAAGTTTCTTGCGCTTTTCTTCAAAAGCCAGATCAAAGCGGTGGCGCGTCTGCTCCAGTGAGTTCTTGATGCTCTCCAGTTGACCCGACACATCGTCATCAGCCGGTCGGATGTCAAACCAATGGAACTTCTCGACCGAGGCCAGATAAGCCTTGTCCAGCTTGGTGCCCTTGGGCAACTTGTTGGGGCCGCCGTTGGCAGCCTTACCCACCAGAAGCTTCTCAATCCGATCAAAGGCATCGGCTTCGACAATACGCAACTGGTCGTTCAAATCGAGGCGGAAGCGCTTGAGCTCGTCGTCAATGATTTGCTGGGCGCGCTTGTCGCGCACGATGCCTTCACGGGTAAAGACCTGCACGTCGATCACGGTGCCCTGCGAGCCCTGATCCACCCGCAACGAAGTGTCTTTCACGTCGCTGGCTTTTTCACCAAAGATCGCCCGCAACAGTTTCTCTTCTGGTGTCAGTGTCGTTTCACCCTTGGGTGTGACCTTGCCAACCAGGGTGTCGCCTGGCTGCACTTCGGCACCCACATAAATGATGCCGGAATCATCCAGACGATTGAGCTGCTGCTCGCTCAGGTTCGGGATGTCACGGGTGATTTCTTCGGCGCCCAACTTGGTATCACGCGCCATCACCACCAGCTCTTCGATGTGAATGGAGGTGTAGCAGTCATCTGCCACCACACGCTCGCTGATCAAAATCGAATCTTCGAAGTTATAGCCGTTCCAGGTCATGAAACCGATCAGCATGTTCTGGCCCAGCGCCAGTTCACCCAGATCGGTGGATGCACCGTCGGCGATCACATCACCCTTGGCCAGTGCATCGCCTTTTTTGACAATGGGACGCTGGTGAATATTGGTGTTTTGGTTGGAGCGCTGGTACTTGATCAGGTTGTAGATGTCCACACCGACTTCACCGGCCTGCGCCTCTGCGTCATTGACCCGGATCACGACTCGCGTCGCGTCCACGTAATCGACCACGCCACCGCGGTTAGCAGTCACCACGGTGCCCGAGTCAATGGCTGCGACACGTTCGATACCGGTGCCCACCATGGGCTTTTCGGGACGCAAAACAGGCACAGCCTGACGCGACATGTTGGCACCCATCAAGGCGCGGTTGGCATCGTCGTGCTCCAGAAACGGCACCAAGGATGCCGCCACCGACACGATTTGTGCCGGTGACACGTCCATGTACTGCACGCGATCCGCCTCGACCATCACAGTTTCGCCGGCTTCACGCGCAGAAATGAGCTCACCCGTCAGGCGGCCTTCCTTGTCCAGCGTGGCATTGGCCTGGGCAATCACGTACTTGCCTTCTTCAATGGCCGACAGGTAATCAATGTCCATCGTGACCTTGGCATCAACCACACGACGGTAAGGAGTTTCAATGAAACCGTATTCGTTAAGGCGGGCGTACAAAGCCAGGGAGTTGATCAGGCCGATGTTCGGGCCTTCTGGCGTTTCAATCGGGCACACGCGGCCGTAATGGGTCACATGCACGTCACGCACTTCAAAGCCGGCACGCTCACGGGTCAAACCACCTGGGCCAAGAGCCGATACACGACGCTTGTGCGTGATTTCAGACAAGGGATTGGTCTGGTCCATGAACTGGGACAACTGCGAAGCACCAAAGAATTCCTTGAGCGCGGCAGAAATTGGCTTGCTGTTGATCAGGTCGTGCGGCATCAAAGGCTCTTGCTCAGCCTGGCCCAGACGCTCTTTCACGGCTTTTTCAATGCGTGCCAAACCCATACGGTATTGGTTTTCAGCGAGCTCGCCCACACAACGCACGCGGCGGTTACCCAGGTGATCAATGTCATCAACTTGACCATGGCCATTGCGCAGATCAACCAGAATCTTGACGACTTCGAGGATGTCTTCGTTGGTCAGCACCATCGGACCGGTCGAATCGGCACGACCCATTTTGGCGTTGAACTTCATCCGACCCACGCGCGACAGGTCATAGGTGTCGGGGTTGTAGAACAGGCGCTGGAACAGGGCCTGGACAGCATCTTCCGTCGGTGGCTCACCAGGGCGCATCATGCGGTAAATGGCCACGCGGGCGGCAAACTCGTCGGCAGTTTCATCCGTGCGCAAGGTTTGCGAAATATAGGCACCCTGATCGAGCTCATTGGTGTAGATGCAGGCAATGTCTTGCACCCCGGCAGTGCGCAATTTCTTGAGCAACAGTTCCGTCAATTCTTCGTTGGCCTTGGCCAGAATTTCACCGGTATCAGCCTCGACGACATTACGCGCTACCACACGGCCAATCAAAAAGTCTTCAGGAACTGAAATGTGGGTGGTGCCAGACTGCTCGAGCTCACGCGTATGACGCACCGTGATGCGCTTTTCTTTGGCGACCACCACCGTACCGCTCTTGTCGGTAATGTCAAAACGCGCCACTTCGCCGCGCAAACGCTCAGCCACAAATTCCATCTGTGCGCCACTGTCCATCAGGCGGAAATTGTCATTGACAAAGAAGTTGGCCAGGATAGATTCGTGGTTCAGGCCAATGGCCTTGAGCAAAATGGTCACTGGCATCTTGCGGCGACGATCAACCCGGAAGTACAAAATGTCTTTGGGGTCAAACTCAAAATCAAGCCAGGAGCCGCGGTAAGGAATGATGCGTGCCGAAAACAGCAACTTGCCCGAACTGTGCGTTTTGCCCTTGTCGTGTTCAAAAAACACGCCAGGCGAGCGGTGCAACTGCGACACGATGACGCGCTCGGTACCGTTGATCACAAAAGAGCCCTTGTCGGTCATCAGGGGCACTTCACCCATGTAAACCTCTTGTTCCTTGACTTCCTTGACCACCTTGTTTTGGGTGGTGGAGGACTCGCGGTCATAAATGATCAGTTGCACTTTGGCGCGCACGGCAGACGCAAAAGTCAGACCACGGGTTTGGCATTCACGCACGTCGAATGCTGGCTTGGCCAGGTTGTATTCGAGGTATTTCATCTCGACAAACCCGTTGTGCGAGACGATAGGAAAAGCGGCATCGAACGCTGCCTGCAATCCTTCAGTTGTGCGTTTTTTGGGGGCCACATCAGCCTGCAGGAAGGCCGTGTAAGCGTCTTTTTGCATTTGCAGCAAATATGGAATTTCAAGCACGCTGTCGCGATTGCCAAAATTTTTACGAATCCGCTTGCGTTCGGTATATGAATAAGCCATGAGATCTCCGGGCAACTGAGGAACTAGGAAAGAGTCCTGGGCGACTTTATTTCTTGGCGATTGGCCGCTACCAATCTATGGCGGACAGTTGCACCTTGCGCGCAACCCGAACCAAGGCATCTTCTGCTGTCGGGATTAGAAGACACTGAAAAAGGATCGTTCAAATTATTTTTCAGTGTGTTCTTCAAAAATACCAAAGGCTGGAGGCCTTTTACAGCGCTCCAGCCTCATCGGGAAACTCAATTACTTGAGTTCAGCCTTGGCACCAGCATCAAGCAGCTTCTTCAAAGCGGCATCTGCATCAGCCTTGGAAACGGCTTCCTTGACGTTCTTCGGAGCGCCATCAACCAAGTCCTTGGCTTCCTTGAGGCCCAGACCCGTGATTTCGCGAACGGCCTTGATGACCTGAACCTTTTGCGCGCCTGCATCCAGCAGAACCACGTTAAATTCAGTCTTCTCTTCGACCACGGCAGCAGCAGCGCCACCAGCAGCGGGAGCCGACATAGCGGCTGCGCTAACACCAAATTTCTCTTCGATGGCTTTCACCAGGTCGTTGAGTTCCATGACCGTCATGCTGTCGAGCGCGGTCAAAAATGCGTCTTTATCAAATGCCATTTTCAATTCCTAACAATGTTGGTTTCTATGTGCTGCCAGCGTTCAAGCTGCAACTGCTTCGGCCACAGGTTCTTCTGCGCCAGCGCCTTTTTTCTCCGCGATCGCGGCCAGCACGCGTGCTGTACGAGAGATCGGGGATTGCATCAAGCCCAACAACTGAGCCAGCAAAACTTCCTTGGATGGGATGCTTGCCAGTTGTTTCACGCCATTGATGTCCAGAGCTTTTCCACCGTATGCACCGCCGCGAATCACCAACTTGTCATTGGTTTTTGCGAACTCGGCCACCACTTTTGCAGCGGCAACAGCATCTTCGGAAAAGCTATAGATCAGCGGACCGGTCATCAGGTCGGACACCACCTCAAAGCCACTGCCAGCCACAGCACGACGAGCCAAGGTGTTTTTCAACACACTCAGACTTACACCGTTGCTGCGCGCTGTCGAGCGCAATTTGGTCATGTCGGCAACCGTAATACCACGGTACTCCGCCATCACGAGCGTTTGAGCTTTAGCGGCGAGGCCAGTCACATCACTGATGACCGCTTCTTTCTCACTGCGATTTAGACTCAAGGTCAACTCCTTCAAAATGTGTCTTGGTGTGGCAAACCATTCGCCACCGTCAAACACGCCACATTTCAGCGACCAACTGTTTCGGAACTTTTCGTGTTCTTTGGCAGCGGGATCGCCATCTGCGTTGGCTGTCACTGATTAAGTGCAACATCTGTCAAACAGCATGCACGCCAACGGTCTTGGATGGCCTGCGGACATCTCACAACGTCTGCAGCCCACCACGTCAGGCAGCCCTTTCAGGCCACCCAAATTCTTGACTTACGCTGCAATGGTTTGCAGATCAACACGAACACCCACACCCATCGTGCTCGAAACGGCAACCTTGCGCAGGTACAAACCTTTGCTGGTCGCGGGCTTGGCTTTTGCCAAGGCATCCACCAACGCAGCCAGATTGCCTTGCAACTTGTCGTTATCAAACGAGCGACGCCCAATGGTGGAGTGCACGATACCGGCCTTGTCAACACGAAACTGAACCTGTCCGGCCTTGGCATTCTTCACTGCGGTGGCCACATCAGGTGTCACGGTGCCAACCTTCGGGTTAGGCATCAAACCACGCGGGCCCAGAATCTGACCCAAAGTACCCACAACGCGCATCGCATCAGGAGCCGCGATCACCACATCAAACGGCATATTGCCGGCTTTGATCATGGCAGCCAGATCATCCATGCCCACAATGTCAGCACCGGCAGCCTTGGCTTCTTCAGCTTTGGCACCTTGGGCAAACACCGCCACACGTTTGGTCTTGCCGGTGCCGTTGGGCAACACGACTGCACCACGCACAACCTGGTCAGATTTCTTGGCATCAATGCCAAGTTGCACCGCCACGTCGATGGATTCATCGAACTTGGCGCTAGCGCATTCTTTCACCAAGCCAAGGGCATCAGCCAGCGCGTACAACTTGCCACTGTCAACTTTACCTTGGAAAGATTTTTGTTTTTTGGTTAAGCGAGCCATTTAGACACCCTCCACATTCACGCCCATCGAGCGGGCAGAACCAGCAATGGTCCGAACAGCTGCATCCATGTCGGCCGCAGTCAGGTCTTTCATCTTGGTCTTGGCGATTTCTTCGAGCTGCGCACGCGTAATCTTGCCGACCTTGGTCTTGAGCGCATTGGCCGAACCCTTGTCGATCTTGACCGCTTTTTTGATCAGGATGGATGACGGTGGCGACTTGATAATGAACGTGAAGCTTTTGTCTGCAAAAGCAGTGATCACCACGGGCAACGGCAGGCCTGGCTCAACACCTTGGGTCTGCGCATTGAATTCTTTGCAGAATGCCATGATGTTCAAGCCACGTTGACCGAGCGCTGGGCCAATGGGGGGGGATGGGTTGGCTTTGCCTGCTGGAACTTGCAGTTTGACATAACCGACGATTTTTTTCGCCATGGTTTACTCCTAGCGGGTTCTAACGCCTTTGCTTGCACAACGCAAACGCGGGCTCCCCGTCATTAACGACTCTCTGCCAAGCCTGCTGTCGAGTCGGAAAACAGCAGGCACTCAAACAATTGCGAACACTACAAAACGCCGAGAGTTTTGCAGGCCCCGGAAATTCTCAGGTTTTTTCGACTTGGGAAAACTCAAGCTCGACCGGCGTTGAGCGTCCAAAAATAGTGACCGCCACACGCACCTTGCTCTTGTCGTAGTTGACCTCCTCGATCGAGCCATTGAAGTCAGCGAACGGGCCGTCTTTGACGCGCACAAATTCACCCACCACAAATTCAACTTTGTGCCGGGGTTTGTCAGTGCCTTCCTGCATCTGACTGACGATCTTCAGGACCTCAGCTTCAGAAATAGGTGAAGGCCGCGTTTTACCGCCCCCCACAAATCCGGTCACCTTGTTGGTGTGTTTAACCAAGTGCCAGGTTTCATCATCCATGACCATCTCCACCAGCACGTAACCAGGAAAGAACTTGCGTTCAGTGGTCTTTTTCTGGCCGTTCTTGATCTCGACAACTTCTTCCATGGGCACCAGGATTCGACCAAATTTGGCCTGCATGCCGGCGCGATTGATGCGCTCTGCAATGTTGCGTTCAACCGCCTTTTCCATTCCGGAATAGGCATGAACGACATACCAGCGCAGATCAGGATTGGCTGGTGCCTGGGCCAGCGTTTGTGCCGCGCTTGGGGGCTGTTCTGGAGTAGTTTCTACGACATCATTCATTATTTTTTCCATCCCAGAATCAGGTCATAAAAAAGCCACTCAAGCGTCTTGTCGGTCAACCACAAGAAAAGCGCCATCACCAAAACGAAACCAAAGACGTAGACCGTCATCTGAATGGCTTCGCGCCTGGCAGGCCACACCACTTTTTTAGTTTCGCGAACGGCATCTTGACCAAAAGCGACCAGTTCTTTGCCGGACTCCGACATCAAAAAGATAACTACAGCGACTGCCAGACCCGCCAGCAAACCCAGCCATTGGATCAACGGCCCTTGTTTGCCCAACGCATAGTACGCAACCAGCGCCGCAATAACCATAGCCACCGATGCTGCCAGCTTGGCTTTGTCGGCAGAGGTGTTGACTGTTTGAACTTGAGGGGTGGCCATTATGGATTTGTCTTGCGCTTGTTAACTGTTCACAACTCTTCGCGCTTTTCAGACGCGCAAGCCCGCCATTTTCAGTAGCGGGCTTTTTGATTTGCCTACTGGCTGTGCCAGTTGGCAGGGGCAGTAGGAATCGAACCTACAACCTTCGGTTTTGGAGACCGACGCTCTGCCAATTGAGCTATGCCCCTATTTATCAATTTCTAGATAGCTGAGGACAGAGCAAGTTTCTTCAAATTTGTTGAGGACAGAGAAAAAATGCTTCGCATTTGTTGGTCTGTCCCACAAGTTTTAGGATTTGATCTGTCCCGCAAGCCATCAGGCTATGATTTTGGCAACCACACCAGCGCCAACCGTCTTGCCACCTTCACGGATAGCAAAGCGCAGGCCTTCTTCCATGGCGATCGGGGCAATCAGCTTGACCGTGATCGACACGTTGTCACCAGGCATGACCATTTCCTTGCCT
>JBBQLQ010000068.1:0-17500 GCA_038328055.1 Burkholderiales bacterium | reverse complement strand
CGGCGTCCGACATGGGTGGATCCGCGGTTCCACTGCGTTCACGACACTGACAAAAAAATGGCCACCCCATTGGGTAGCCATTCGTTCGGTTTGGGTTGGTAGGCCGTGTAGGACTTGAACCTACGACCAAAGGATTATGAGAACAAGGGAGGCTGGCCGTTCGGTAGTGTAAGTTGAAGATTCTTAACGCTTTTTTCGGTTGTCCTGGCCTCGGGCATCAGCATCCGAACCTATGCCGAACCTCTATGGGTCGTTCTGTTGCGGTCGCTTTTTTTCTCCATTTAAATCAACGAGTTACGGTGGCCGCGTCGAACCGGAAACCGAAACTCCCGGTCGATTTCTGGCATCTTGGTTCGGCAGGGGCGGCGGCATTAGTGCCCCGTGGCGGGCCCAGGGGTGCGACCAAGGGGGGCACCAGGCCCACCCCCGCCCGGCATCACCCGTGAGCCCCCTGGCCTCTCCCGCCGCCGCCCGCCCCGCCCTATGCCGCCGCCGGCATCGCACCTTTGATGAAGACAGAGGCCGTGTTCGCCGCGTCCATCAACGACTTCGAACTCAGGTGCGCATACCGTTCCGTCACCGAGTGGCTGCTGTGCCCAAGAATCTTCTGGACTTCATAGAGGCTGCGTCCGCTGTTGACCAAGAAGCTGGCGTACTGATGCCGCAGGTCATGCAACCTCAACTTCGGTAGTCCAGCAGTGTTCCGCAGGCGATCCCAGACCTTATGAACGTGCCCAAGGCGTTCGCCAGTCTTCTCGCTGACAAACAAGAACGGAGACTTACCTTCGGTGCCCAGGTGCCCGAGCACGTCCAATGCCGCGTCGTTCAACGGCACTGACCTTGCCCGCTTACTCTTGCTATTGGGTGCAGGAATGCGCCACACAACGTTCGGTCGATCAATGTTCTCCCAGGTGGCAGACAAGGCTTCGTTCAACCGGGCACCCGTCGCGAGCAAGAAGATGGCAACGTTGCACACAGGCCGGTTGTCGTCCGTCCTCAGCAGCAGGAGCAGCTTCTCAAGTTCGGCAGGGGCCATGTAGTTCTCCATTCGGTTGTCAGCATTGAACAGCTTGATACGCGCGATTGGGTTGACCGCAATGACCTCCCACTCCACCGCCTTGTTCAGCACTTGCCTGACCAACTTGATGTGGTGATCGGCGGTGGCTGGACCGATGCCCTGTGTCAGCAGTTGAGTGTGAAAGGCCTGCAGCGGCTGGCGTTTCAGATCGTTGAGCCGCACTCTGCCAAAGGGCTCAGTGATGCGAAGGCGAAACAAGCTCTCGTCCTTCTGCCAGCTGCGCTTGTGCACCTTGGCATGGGGCATGTACGACTCCGCGAAGAACTCCGCCAAGGTCGGCACTGCTCTACGTGCCTTTTCCTCGCCACTTGGATCGGCGCCCAGTTGGATCTCGGCCTTTTGATCCTTGGCCTTCCTTCGAGCCTCGGACAGTGAAATGTCCGTGGTACGACCGATCTTGTGGTGGCAGGTCTTGCCAGCGCCGTCCTTGTAGCGCAGGAAATATGTACCCCGCCCCGGACTGGCGGAACTCACCGCAATGTAGAGGCCAGGAAGTTCGCTGTCGCAGAACTCAATGCGGCCCTTGCCAGCGGGGCACAAGAGCTTGTTGCTGACGAAATCAGTGTTGAGAGAAACAGTTGTCATGATTGAATCCTATGGATGATTGATTGAAGGAATGGCGCGGCCGACACATGCGGAATGCGCCTTGAAAGGAAATCCCCCGCCACAAGGACGGAGGATTGAGGTTGTGGAAGTCACCAGCGGGGCCGCCGGTGGGTCTGGGGCGGGTGGCTAGCGTGGGAAGCTGGGAGCCTGGAATCCTGGGACCCTGGCCGGCCTGCCCAGGCCCTGAGGGGCACGCGGCCTCGCCTCATCACCTACGACTTCTGGTCGCCAGGCAGAAGTAATTCGAACGATTTGGCTCCGCGGCCGCCGACCGTGAATGACCAATGGTGTTGCCCGAGTTCGGTACCCGTGTACTTATCGAGCAGTGCCGTGACAGTATTACGTGAGCCCTTGGTGCGCAGAGCGACCGCCTTAACGAGTTCCATCTTGTTTAGGATGCCTTCCGAGATGCAGGCTCTTAGTGCATCGATCGTAGGTGCTTCAACCGCTTTTGCTGCAGCCTCCCTTATAGGTTCCAGATGATGAGCCTCTACCTCTCGAATAGATTCGATCAGCTCCGAATAGTTCTCGACTGGATACCGTGAGTATGAATAGGCAACCGATTGCTCCATGCTGCCACGCCGTTTGAAGTTATCAAACTCAACCACACGAGCTGAATCACCTTGCTGCCCAGGTATAACTGAAAGCGTGTAAGCGCAGTCGAAGTCCTCGACGATATCAGTAGTTCCTCCATAGACGACTTTTCCGTCTACCCCCGGATGCTTATTGGTATGCGCCAGAGCGATCACCGTGCCGCCCCTCATCACGAACCCACGTATAAAACTCGAGAACTCGGAACTGCTGCTCTTGCTCATAAGGTCAGTAAACTTCTTCAGTGTGTCCAGAACAATCACAACGCCATTAACCAAACCCTGCTCTATCATTTCAGAGAGCTTCTCTGCAAACAGTTTCGCTCGAAAGCCCTTGTGTCCTTCGGCCAGCATGTGGAAGCCGTAAAGCTCCGCAATACGGACCTTTTCGACGAGTCCCTTGCTGTTGTCGTCCATATTGAGATAGAAGAGGTTTTCGGGTTTAATAATATTGCGTTCAATCGAATTACAGAGCAGTTTCATGGTGAGTAGCGTCTTGCCGGCGTTTGGAGCGGCATATATAACTATCGCCTGCCCGAGGGGTGCAATGCGGCCTAAGATCGGTACTTGCTCGACCATGTCCCTTTCGAGTCGATCGGCACTGCCGCGTAACGAGTAGGCGGCGAGTGGATGCGCGACAGCCTTGGCGGGTATTACTGCTTTATCTGTTACCTCAGCCATGACGTCACACACCACAGTTGGGACAGGGATAAACCGCTCACTGTCTTGCGCCATCTTGAGAAGAGTACCAATCCCGACAGGGTATGACTTGTTTTGACCAAAACCCCTCCATTTACTTCCAATTATCTGGTCACCGCTGAACTTCTTCCCCTTCGCACTCCACTCTATCGCCAACGACAATCCTTCGTTAGATCCTCCGGTTTCGGTGTGAATGGCCATAAGAGCGCGCACCCATTCCTCGTATCCACAATCAGGGCAAATTGCATCCAATGTGTGCCTTAACCTGTCCAGCGTTATCTGTGGTCGAGCGGTCATATCAGGTATATTTGGCAATACCGAAGGCTCCATGAATTTTTTGTATGCTGATCGAATGGCTGCTGTCACGAGATTAGTCTCTAGCAATGATGGGATCGTCGCGGTATGAGACAACGTGACCAGTCGTGGTGGGTCGAATTTATGGTTCAATGTGCCGGGAAGGCGGAGAATGCTGGCAATATCTGCCGTTCGGGTTATATCAGCCTGAAATCTAAGTTTTATATGCAATTCCTTCAGTTGACGTGCAGTCTGCTTCCAATCTTCGGCTTCGAGGCGTGTATCAAGGATCCAATAGACGTGGAGGCCACCACCACTTTTCACCATATACGTTGGACTGGGAAGATTGATGGTCAGGCAAAACTCAGTCAGCGCCTGAAGCGCTTGGTTAATCGTTTCATAACCTTTACCCTCAGCCTGTTTGCCGACTCCACAATCGATGTCCATCCAGAGTGCCCAGGCTCCTGCGACGTTGTCGGCCTTTCGGTTTTCGGGTGTCTTGTACTCCGCGCAGGCGAAGTAGCAGTCTTGTCCGCTCTCGGACCAATTGATCGCGGAGGACATACTCTCGGCCAGATCGGTCACCATGTGATGATTGAATCGGGAGGGCTGAACTCGTCGATCTGTCGTCGCGAACTGATGGTGCGAGGACGGGGTGCGCCAAAGGGCGTTCGGAAGGTCGAGGCCAGCAGCTTGTCGTGATTGCTTGTCATTCATCTTGTTTTTCTCCATGTGGGCAGGGTTCGCGTCAAGCACGCAGCCGGGAAAATCTTGGTGTGTGCATCGCGTTAGCGGCCCCTGGCGCGAAAAGTGTCCTAAGGCCCAATGAATGCTGACATTTCCGGAAAATCTTCTGGCACGAAATCATTGTGAGAGCCTGTATGAACTTCGAGATGCCCATAAAGCCACCCTTGCCTGGCGCCACTGAGGCCGTTGGATGACTGCTGAAGAGCGACAAGAACTGAAGCTGCAAGCGCTGCGACTGAAGGAAGAAGGCGTCCCTGTGATGGAGATCGTGCGTAGGACCCGGTTGAGTTACGGCACTGTCAGCACCGTCCTCAAGAAGGGTTTTTGCGTGCCTGCTAAACGCGCGGGTCGGAAGGCAGGTAGCGGCGGCGCGCTGACACCGGAACAGCAACTGGCAATTCGCCTAGTCATCGGGCAGCGCAGTCCAAAGTCAGCAGGCGTGAAGGATTCGGTTTGGAACAGGGACGCCGTGTCGAGACTTATCACGAAGAACTACGGGGTTAAACTATCGCGTCGGGGCGTTGACAATTATTTGAGCAGTTGGGGTATCTGCATCAATGACAGTAACCTGCCGCCATCCCGCAGATGCGTAGTCGAAATACAGAGCTGGTGTAAAGAAAATAAAGCTGCTCTAGCGGAAATGGTGAAAGTTGATGGTGCGGTGAAATTTTGGCTAAATAGATCTATCGAGCTCGATGCCGCGTCTTGGTATGGCCCCAGATCGAAGCCTTTACACAAGAAAGTCCAGTTCCTATCCGCTGAAAATGGCAAGGGAACAATCCATTGGAATATTTTCCCTGGCAACTTAACCCCAGAGAGAGAGATCAAGTTCTTAGATAACTTGAGGCGCCACATCGAAAAAAAGCTGATTCTGATCCGAAGTCGTAGGCCCATATATCATCGACCCAAAGTCTTGGAATATGCCGAGCAATCCAATGGCCAGCTAGTATTGTTACCACCACGCGAGATGACGGATCCCTTAGACGCCACCTTAGGAAAGTCATACTGAAGAATTTCAGGGGGGGTGCCCAGCCTAAACAGGTTCCCAGGCTGCCAGGTTTCCAGGCCCCCGCCGGGCACCGCTTTAGTCGCAGGCGGCCAGGATCCCACTTGCCTCGTCGTGGTCCAGCGCGAACTCCCGCAGCAAGTGGAAGTGTTCGCCGCAGACCTCCGCGAATGCACCCCGGCCAAAGCTCAGTTGGCTGTAGGCGTACATGCAGGCGGTGATGCCGAGCGCCTCCGCTGACATGGGGCCGGTGTGGCCATTCGGGCAATCCACCTCGAACCTGCACGGCATGTTCGGCGCCATAAAGAAGCCTCCGTTGCTGAGGGCGTGGAACTGCCAGTACCCGCCGCTGTAGGCCTTCGCCAGTGATCCCGCGATGTTGAAGATCGCCGGCTCCAACCTCATCGGGAACTTCGGGCCGAAGATCTTTCCGGCGAAGCCAGCGCGGGCGGCATCAGGAACGACTCGGGCGGTCACTCGATCATGTGTGTCGGTCATGCTTGTTCTCCGATTAAAAAAGGGGTGAGCGCCAACGACCGGACGTGACTGAGCCTCCGCATGGAAGCGGATCAGTGGCGTCGGGGCGTTGGCGTGGGGGGGTTTGGACCGAGATGGTCCGATGGGAGGGGAGCAGGTAGGGCTGGTGGCCTTCCCTGGAGGTCTTACCGTGGGGTCGCGTCAGTCACCCGTGGCGTCGTCCGACTCCATTCCTGCGAGCAGTGCCGCCCGGGTGTTGAACGCTTCCGGGTAGACGTCATCGGGCAGGTCCAGGTCGAGCACCGCCCGGATCACTTCAAACATTGCGTCGTCGTAACTCATCGATCTCTCCAGTGGATGTACAGGTATGCCCCGCCCGCGATCAGCAGGAGGACGGTGAACAAAATCGGATGCAGCACAGCCAGCAGCCCCAAGCACAGCAGGCCTAGCCATCGGGTGGACTCGACGACCAGGGCCGCCAAACACACCACCAACAGGCCAAAGGTCAAAGCGGCCATCAACACTCCAAGTTATTTGGGTCGGTATCGGGTCGGTATCAGCCGAGCCCTTCGGGTCACCCCGCCAAAACTTCTTTGAAGCCAACGACTTAGCGACCCTCGCGTGAGCTACACCAAGGGACTAGTACTACAGGGGAACTGCGGATTTCTCCTTGGGTGGTCGCTGGGCCTTCTTTTTTCCCTCCTCTGGTTTCTCCGTCTCCTGAGAAGTAACCTCACTGAGTACACCAATGCGCTGCTCGAAAGCATCCACCTCGGAAACCTGATAGTTCCGTGGCCTAGAGGCGTGTACAACAATTACTCCTTCCTGTTTGAGTGCCGCCAAAAGGAAACTCGGCGTATTAATCGACCTCCCGAGATAAATCGGCCTGAACGACGCAGCGGAAATCACTTCCTGACTTCCGGGATCCCGCAATACCTGCATCACCTCCTTCATCGCCACCCAGTCTTTGCAGAACATCCCGCCGCCGGAGTTATGCACAAAGCGAACTTGCACACCTTCCCCTGCCTTGAGTCCGAATTGATAGGTCAGCGTGGACTTCCCTGAGGAGGATGCACACTTCGCCGTTTTCACCACTACGACTTCTTCTTCCATTGCCAGTTCTCCAGGTTAAAGAAAGATCCACTATGAATCTCTCATATTAGATACACCAAATATCTCAGTTATTTCATGGGCAACAGTCGCGCGAGTCCACCAAACTCAGCAAGCACTTCAAGCAGATCGGCAATGCCCACCGCCTGGGCACCCAACTCCATGACCCTAACGTGATCACCGGTGAGCACGTAGCCTGAGGGTGCCAGTTTGTGTATGGACAGGCCAAGGACCGCCAAGGGGTGCCGCCTGTAGACATCCAGCAGCGCCAGGCACTCTGCGTGTTCCCTGGGGAATCCTCCGTCGAATTCCCTCACCGCGGCCCTCTCCTCGAACGCCTCTCTCTGGTCTTCATTGAGTCGATGTACAAGATCAAGAATCTCTAAACCAAGGGTCATTTATATCTCCAGGCAAAAAAATAGCCACCTCGTGGGCGGCCTGTTGTGGATAGGTGCGTGGATCAAGTGTCCACTTCTAAAACTGCATAGTTCCTACACATCTCCCTTAGTTGACTAGGAATCCCGTCGTCCTTTGCAATGAATACCTGGACCCCTGCTCCGCTGTCATCTAGCACATACACGAATTCATAGTACCCAGGGTGTTCTGCGAGGATGTCCCAGGATGGAGTGAAGTCACTTTGGCCGTAGGGAATGCCGTTGAAACGATTGGCGCACAGAGGGAATCCCAGTACCGCTTCGAGGTCTGCGAGGTTGTCCCCCTCACGGAAGACCACGAAGTACACCAACTGACTGAAGTGATCCACATACTCCGCCAGTTCTTCCTTGCGCTTCAGGATAAGCTCCTTGAGGGCTGCATCTGCTAGGTGTTCAATGTCAGATTCACTTCGGATCACTTGCATTGATGCTCCTCAGAATGAAAGAAGCCCCCATGAATTTCTCCGTGAGGGCTCCGGGGTGCCAGCGCCGGCCTGAAAGTGCATGAATTCGGCCGGTCTGAACATGCTGACTTTCTTCGTTCGTCTTCTTCGAATCCATCATCACTGATGGGTCTTCTTCGTATTGACAGCCATCATTTCAAGGGCTTGCGCGGCACTGGACAGCGCAGCCGAGGCCAAGAGAGCATTCCGGGCGTCCACAGAACCTGCATTTCCAAACCGGCGAAAAACCAGCACGTTCGCACCGGCGCCCGCACCGGGGGGAAGGCGTGCGCGGTGGTTTTATCGCCTCCATCGCAGAACGATCAGATAGCCGGCCAGCAGCACGACTAGGGACGCCAGCGCAAAAACAGCAA
This sequence comes from Burkholderiales bacterium, assembly GCA_038328055.1. Taxonomy (GTDB): domain Bacteria; phylum Pseudomonadota; class Gammaproteobacteria; order Burkholderiales; family Burkholderiaceae_C; genus Rhodoferax. Next base: position 9,642 of record JBBQLQ010000068.1, on the reverse strand, counting down.
GCCAAAGCATTTTCACTGTGGCCGCCAGTGCGCCCAGCTGTAGAAGACCAGCCGCACCAGACACGACGAGAACGAACGGAAGAAAGGCCATAGGTTTCCTTTTGGTTGATGGAAAAGCAAAAAAGCGCCCGAGGCAGAAACCAGGGGCGCCGTACAGCGGCGGATGAATGAATGAGGTTACTCGTGAACCGGGAGGCAGTGCGGCGCCAGGCCAGCCGGAGTCACCCCACGTGCCCCCCGCTGTTGAAGCGGTTTGACTCTACGTTGTGAGGCAGCAATTGAAGGATCCCGGCGGAAATCATTTGCAGAGCCCTCAAAGCTGGCCAATTGTTATTTCGGTAGGCCTTAATATAGGATGCGTCAGACTCTGTGAATTTTCTGATGCATGGTTTCTGCAGTGACAGCATCCTGGGGAGCAAAGAAAAGGCGCCAGCGATATAAGCCGAGGCGCCGGGCCGGCCGCGTTTGCGCTAGGGCCAATATGTGTATTCCGTGTTACCCTGAAGGGCGGCGGAACCCTTTGCGGCCGAGCGAACCGGCGCCCTCATCCAAGTTTAGGCATCTCGCCAGCTTTAGATTTTTTCTGCAAAATGCAGGCCAGAGAAGAGTGTATTAACTATTTAACTCAAACTATCAAAAAACAGCGCGACCGCGAAGCTAGACTTTAGTTGCACTTGTATCGCTCACTTTAGCCCGTCGTCACAAGTTACTTATTCGGCTCCCAAATATATTTAACTATTAAATCGCCGCCCCGACTAATTTCTTACCATCGATGCATGTACCCATCGCTTCCATTGCAATTCGATCCAGCAGGCGATGCTCTCTCGATGGATCTGCGGATGACAAGACGAGAGAACAAACATACTTGCCTTCATCGTCGAATGTAAATTTCATGATCGTTGCGCCGCTAACGCCCGCCCGGATGGAAGCGGCGGGCCAGTCAAAACCTACACACGCACCAACAAGGTCAGCATTTGATAGTTCACGCGAAGGCCAATACTTTGACCTTTCTTCAACTCTTTTCGATTCTAGGTCATAGGTTGATTTTCTTAAAATGATATCGCCGGTGTTCGAATTATAAACAATAACATCTTTAACCTTCCCAACAAGACCGGTATACTTCGAAACACCTTGTGTGGGCGATTTTAACGATGCACTCTTTGTGCGCTCTAATTTCAAGACATATGGCTCGACGAGCTGAACTACGATTACTGCTCGAAGCAAAGGCTTTATAATTTTCGCCACATCCCTAGTCATCTGAATACTAAAGTCGAAGCTGGAACCACCTTCGATTGCAATCCCGAGGGAAGTCGTTTCAAATCTACTGACATCGAACTTGACACCGAGCATTGTAGTTGCACGCTGGATACCCAGTAGCCTGAATCCAGATTTTGTCGGCAGCCACGCTCCTTGCTGAATGTGGTCTTCACTTGGTAACGAAATAGAGATCAGTAGTTTTTCCGAATCAGCATCATAACGAGTGTATTCCTCAAACAATCCATCATTCACGACAATCGCCAAATCATCCATCGGCCGAAATGTACCCACGACAGGTGTTTCAGCCCATTTGTGCATCCTCAACTCAAACTCCGCTGTTTTTTCAAACTCCCCTTTTGACGGCGGCGGCTTGATTCGCCCGGCAATGTCCTCCACATTGTGTCCGGAGTAATTTCTCGGCAACGAGTTAATCGACGCATCAAATGGTCCACTGTCATACCTCGCATTCGAGACGGTCGCGCGGACGGCCTTGGATTGACTGGGGGATGCGGATGGTTGCGCTAGGGCTGGAGCTACCGCACTAGCGACTGCTAGCATTAATATAGTTCCCAACGAGCAGGCACATTTGGGAAACGCATAAATCCTGTAAATCATATCATTCTCCCTGATGGATCTATTTTTACTCGGCATCTAAATACACTTGGAGTTGCCAACCTATTTCGTCGGCAATTCACACTGCAAGGAATAATTTCCAAGTTGGTCTACCGGTGTAACCAAAATCAGCACTCAGTCATCCACTAATTAAAGGCAGTCAAATTCCGTTGACTCTGCGGCGGGGATCTGCCGTGGTGCTTCAGTTGCCGAGACAGTGAAAACGGGGAACATGAACCCTTGTCGGGGATGGGCCTTAGTCGGCACCAATCTCCTCGCGCCACTTTGATAATTTAACGCGGACGGTGGGAGCAAAGCGAAATAGTGCAATGGAAATGCCTAGAGTGGCGATGATTATTTGGCAGATAATTACAACCTTCCAAAATGAGTGCGTAACCGTCCAGCCATATATATTCAGTTCGGACGCAGCCACCACTGCAAGAACTATGAATACACTCCAAGCTAGGAGGAGGCCGAGTCGCTCGTTAGTCCATCGCTTCAGAGCAGACACCTCCTCAAGGAGTGGCTGTGCTGCGGCATTGACGCCAAGGAGTTTATGGCCAAGTGCAACTATTATCCTGGTGAATAATAGGCGCGTATCGGTACGTTTCCTTTCCACCGAAATTGTTCCGTTGACAGAACCACCAGTTCGCGGGGCAACAACGGGCCTGATTAGAAAGGAGGGTAAGCCAGCGGTGTCAATTGGGGCGTTGAGCCCTGCGGGACGGGAGTCGGAATTGAATTCAGGCCGAACTGTGGCTGTTTCAGGCTCATATAGTCGCGGCAGCCACCCGAAACTAGCCGCCGGAGACACAGGCTTAGTCTCCTTTACAATCAGGTCAGGAGTAATAGATTGAATACTGTTCCCGCAATACCTGCATATCACCGCTTTCGACTTAATGGTCTCAGCGCAAAAAGGGCAGCTTCTGGTGTCTCCTAGAATATCGGTCTGCGCAACTCCACTGGTCCTACGCCCTAAGATCATTGCAAGGCCAATAACAAGCAACACGACACCCAGGACTAGATAAATCAGTCGATCGTTTAGCAGTCCAATGTTGTGGACGCGGCCGTAACCTGTCTGCACACTCGTATCCATCAACAACGCCAAGAGCAAAAGCAAGGTGCCTAGGCCCGCGACGATTTGACCGACTATTTTCATAATCTCTCCCCGTTAGCTAGATACATTGTTATATTCACGCACCCTAGTACTGCAGCAGAAGACTGGTACGGCGCGATTTTCACCGGAAACTCCGAAACACCGAATCGAAGTTCAAAGTAGGGTTACCCGCGGCGGCAATCCTAAGCTAGACACCGGTGATCTGTACCTCGGATCAATGCCAACACCTGCCCCACCCCCTCGTGCCACTGCGGGCTGATCGCTGCACCTCTGCTAGCCCTGCAGCTGCCCTCCCCGCGCTTCGGCAGCGTCTTGCCTGAGGGCACACTCGGGTTCATTCTGCCGCATATATACGCAATCCAGAGGGTGGTTGCCCTCGACCCTTGCTCGACTCTTCGGGCAAGACATTGGAACCAGATAAAGCGTTCGGACAAGCACTTCGGCACCAGCGTGCAAAGCGCAAGTGGGCTCAGACGGACTTGGGCTGCGAGCGGACGTGGACCGCAACTACGTGTCGCTGATCGAGCTGGGCCGCAACAGCCCGAGCGTTCGCATGGTGTTCCGTCTTTGCGACGCCCTAAACATCACACCCTCGGACCTGATGAAGGATGTGGAGCGCCGGATGCGACTGCAGCGAAAGGCTACGACGTAGGTCAATTTGGGCCATCTTCAGCCAATTGCGCGACGTACTGCGCCAGCTCAGTCGTACCTTCCGGGGCTGTACAGATCAGGCAACCGCCACACTTCCAAGGCCCGCACTTCTGCGCGTGAGCGGTGCAACGGGCTGGTTCCAAGTCAGAATGCGAGGTGGAGGACGACAATGCCAAAACCCGACTGGTCTACTGCGAATTTTGATCCGAAAAAGCTCCAACTTGACACACAGAACCCTCGCATTGAGGTGGATGCAACCAGTTCGCAGGACGCGATCCGCTTGAAGCTCCTCGATCTAGAAGATGTGCTTGATCTTGCCAGGGGCATCGACAAGAACGGCGGGCTCTTCTATGGCGAACGCATCATTTGCGTGGAAGAAGCTAACAAATTCGTTGTACTTGAAGGAAACCGGCGAGTCGCGGCGTGTCAAATGCTCTTGAATCCGGCTTTGGTGCCTACGCCTTACAAGACTCGCTTTCCGAAGGTCTCGACCGCCACGAAGGCCCGAATCCGATCAATCCCGGCTGACGTCAGTCCCTCACGGGCATCCGCTGAGCCAATACTCACAAAGCGCCACACAGAGCAAGGCGCAAAGCCATGGTCGCCTGTCGCAAAGATGCGAAGAGCAGTACGTCTGCTTGGCGCACACAACATCGATCAGGTAGCCCAAGTTCTTGGGACTTCGTCCGCGCAGGTCCGAAAGTTGATTCGCCCATATCGGCTGTTGAAGTATGCGCTTGACCTGACGAGCTGGACGGGTGGAGAACGACGCGTTCTTGAGGACGAAAAGCTCAAGACGAATCCATATACGCGCTTTTTCACTCTTGCAGACACAAGGGTTGCGCTCAAGGTTCACTTCGACGACGATCAAAACATCATCAGTGGCCTTCCGCCAGCAAAGTTCAAGGGCGAGATCGAGCGCATCGCTAGGGACTTCCTGCTTCCTGATCCCGCGAACGGCGGCAAGCCACGCTGTGATACGCGAACTGACCCGAAGGTGTACTTTGCTTCGCTTCTCGCCTCTAGTTCCGGCTCAGCAGGAACCTTTTCCGTTGAGGCTGCGGCTCCGGCCCCTTCGGCAAGTTCAGCTAAGCCGGCAGGCACCCCGGTAGGGGCAGCCACTCAGCCACAGACACCGAAGGCATCGGTCTTCTTTGAGAATCTGCAATGCCATGTTCAGGATGACATTCTCATCAAACTCACAGGCGAACTGAAAGGGGTCAACTACATCAAAATGCCAGTGGCAGCTTCCTTGCTGTTACGTGCCGTATTTGAGTGCGCACTCGTCTATAGGATTCGAAAGGCAAAAAAGTGGGGCGAACTCATGAAACAGAAGCAGACAAAGACTCCTGGTCGCGATCCGTCTCTTAGTGACTTGATTTCATTTGCCGCTGTTCACACGAACGGTGTGTTCACCGAGCAGAACATGTGCAAGACCCTTGCGTCCGGCACAACCAAGACAGCTAAGGCTTACCTAGATTCCATGACTCACATGAAGTTTCAGGAGGCTGACCCGCCGACTTTAGCTTCTGTGGCTAACAATATTCGTGCAATCATCAAATACATTCTCGATGGCCAATAGAGCTCGACCGAAGGGGTTCGGCCTCCTTGCCGTTGACCCCACTAGCCCTCTGCGCTATCCCGGTGGCAAGGCACTCCTCTCAACATATGTGAGCGGGGTGTTGGAGGAGAACTTACTCTCGGGGTGCATCTTTTACGAGCCCTATGCTGGGGGCGCCTCTGTATCTCTTGATTTGCTTCGAATGGGATTTATAGACCGGGCAGTGCTAGTGGAGCGAGATCCCCTAGTATTTGCGTTTTGGTCTTCTGTCTTCAGCAACGCAGATGCCCTTTGTGCTGCAGTGGAAGCGTGCCCGGTGACTTTGCAAACTTGGCATGAACTTCAATCCGCGAAGGCAGTTGACGATCCGCGGAAAAGTTCGCTCACACTCCTCGAATTGGGTCTTGCAGGCTTGTTCTTCAATCGCACCAACTTCTCGGGGATTCTTGGGGCAGGTCCAATCGGTGGGCAGCGGCAAACTTCGGCCTACAAAATCGATTGCAGATTCAACAAGACAGCACTTGTGCGGCAAATTCAAGCAGCTGCATTGCTCGGGCCGCGAGTGTCCGTTCGATTTGGTGATGCCCTTACGTTTCTGCGCAGAAATGCAGCCAGAATCTCATCGGGCTTCTCGTTTGTGTACATCGACCCGCCTTACTATGCCCAAGGACGAAAGCTCTACCGACATCACTACATCGACAGTGACCACGTGGCGCTGGCCAACTACATAACCGCGCAGGGGTACCCTTGGTTGGTTAGCTATGACGATCACCCGCGCATTCGCGAGTTGTACGCAATGAAGCAGATGCAACCGATCTATCTCGACTACAAAGTAAAGTCGTCGAGAACCGCCCAAGAACTCGTCATCTCCAACTTGGTCATCCCGCCCCCGGTGTACGCAGGTACACCATTGGTGGGAAGCGAGAAGCAAGCCGAGCAAGGATAGCCCTCGACCCATTGCACAACATAGTGACCCAGCCGACGCTTGCGATCCAGCGTCTTGGCCACTGCCAGTTGCAGGGAATCCAGCATGGCCTGGGTGTCGGGGCTCAGCACGGGGGGCGGTGGCACTTGCGCGACCCCAACAAAAATGGCCACCCAACGGGCAGCCATTCATTCGGAAATCGGTGGTAGGCCGTGTAGGACTTGAACCTACGACCAAAGGATTATGAGTCCTCTGCTCTAACCAGCTGAGCTAACGGCCCGAAGCAACGGATTCTAGGTGGCCGCCGTGCCGCGCCGCCGCAGGCCTCCTGCCGACGCCGCCCTACTTCGCCGACAGCGCATTGCCCACCAACCGCGCCGTGATGTCGACGATCTGGATCATGCGGTCGTACGGCATGCGCGTGGGTCCGATCACGCCCAGCGTGCCGACGATGCGGCCGTCGATTTCATACGGTGCCGTCACCACCGACAGTTCTTCAAACGGCACGACCTGGCTCTCGCCGCCGATGTAGATGCGGATGCCCTCGGCGCGGCTGCTGACGTCGAGCAGCCGCATCAGCTCGGTCTTCTGCTCGAAGACGTCGAACATGCGGCGCAGGCTGCCGAGGTCGCTGCGGATGTCCGGCATGCCCAGCAGGTTGCGCTCACCTGAGACGACCAGATGCTCGCTGCTGTCCGCCAGCGCATCACTGCCGGCTTGCACCGCGGCCTGCATCAACGCCGCGATCTCGCTGCGCAGCGCCTCGATCTCGTGCTTGAGCCGCTCTCGCACCTCGTCCAGGCTGAGGCCGGCGTAATGTGCGTTCAGATAGTTGGTGGCCTCGATCAACTCGGCCTGCGTGTGTTCACGCGCGGTGAAGATGACGCGGTTCTGCACATCGCCGTCGGGCGCGACCATGATCACCAGCACACGCCGCTCGCCGAGGCGGAGGAACTCGATATGGTGGAACACGCTGGCCTTGCGCGGGGCCATGACCACGCCGACAAAGCTCGACAGGTTGGACAGCAGGCTGGCGGCCTGGGCGATGACGCGCTGCGGCTGGTCGGGGTGCAACTGTTCACGCGCGGCCGCCATGCCGGCCGGACCGCCCTCGAGGTCGAGCGCGCGAGCCGTCAGCATGGTGTCGACGAACAGCCGGTAGCCTCGCGCCGTGGGCACGCGGCCGGCACTGGTGTGCGGGCTGGCAATCAGACCCAGGTCTTCCAGATCGGCCATCACGTTGCGGATGGTCGCGGCCGACAGGTCGAGCCCGGATGCGCGCGACAAGGTGCGCGAGCCTACCGGCTGGCCGTCGGCGATGTATCGCTCGACCAGTGTCTTCAGCAGGGTCTTGGCGCGGTCATCCAGCATGCCTTCGATTGTAGTGACCGACCCCGCCGCCGCCCCACCGGACGCCGGGCCCTATGGTGTAATCCGCCGCATGCCGAGCCGCTTTCGTCATGCCGCGATCGTCGGGAAGTACCAGGCGCGGGGCATCCGTGCGGTGCTCGAGGAAGTCGCCCATTTTCTCGTCCGGCAAGGGCTTGAAGTTTCGTTCGAGCGCGACACCGCGCTTGCCACCGGCGTGACCGATTTCGAGGCGCTGGCGCCGGAAGAACTGGGCCGGCGCTGCGACATCGCCGTGGTGGTGGGCGGTGACGGCACCATGCTGGGCATTGCGCGTGAACTGGCGCGGTATCAGATGCCGCTGGTCGGCATCAACCAGGGCCGGCTGGGCTTCATCACCGACGTGCCCTTCGGCCATTACCAGGAATCGCTGGCGCCGATGCTCGCCGGCGATTATGAGGAAGAGCATCGCTCGATGCTCGAAGGCGACGTCTGGCGCGACGGCGAAAAGATTTTCGATGGCCTGTCGCTGAACGACGTCGTGGTCAGCCGCGGCGCCACCGCCAGCATGGTGGAATTGCGCGTCGACATCGGCGACGATTTCGTGGCCAACATGCGCGCCGACGGCCTCATAGTCGCCTCGCCCACCGGCTCCACGGCCTACGCACTGTCGGCTGGCGGGCCGATACTGCACCCTGGCATCGCCGGCTGGGTGGTGGTGCCGATCGCCTCGCACACGCTGTCGAACCGGCCCATCGTGCTGCCCGACACGGGAGAGGTGCGCATCGGCATCGTGGCGGGCAAGGACGTGGCGGCCAACTTCGACATGCACAACGTGGCGAGCCTGATCGTGGGCGACCAGGTGCGCGTGCGCCGCTCGGCCTTCAAGGTGCGTTTTCTGCACCCGCGCGGCTGGAGCTACTACGCCACGCTGCGGCGCAAACTGCGCTGGTACGAAGGCGTGGTGTGAACCGCCAGGCCATTACCGAAGACGCAACGCTGCATAGCGCGCGGGCCCAAGCATGCTCAAGCGCCTGACCCTGCGCGACGTCGTGATCGTGGCCGAACTCGAGGTCGAACTCGGCGCCGGTTTCACGGTGCTGACCGGCGAGACAGGTACGGGCAAGTCGATCCTGATCGATGCCCTGCAGCTCGCGCTGGGCAGCCGCGCCGACGCCACGCTGGTGCGCGAAGGCGCAGCCCGCGCCGAGGTCAGCGCCGAGTTCGACACGCCGCCCACGCTGGCGGCGTGGCTCGATGCCGCGGGCTTCAATGGAGGAAGCTCGGGCGCCGAAACCGACACCGGCACCCTGCTGCTGCGCCGCACCGTCGACGCGCTGGGCCGCAGCCGGGCCTGGATCAACGGCAGCCCGGCCACGGTCGGCCAGTTGCGCGAGGCCGCCGATTTCCTCGTCGACATTCACGGCCAGCATGCCTGGCAGAGCCTGACGCGGCCGGCCGCCGTGCGCACGTTGCTCGACACGCAGGCCGGCTTCGACGGCCAGCCGCTGGCCGCCGCCTGGCTTTCCTGGCGCGCCGCACGCGCCGCGCTGGAACATGCGCGCGCGCAGCGTGACACGCTGGAGCGTGAACGCGAGCGCCTGGCCTGGCAGATCGGTGAAGTCGACAAGCTGGCGCCCGGCGACCATGAATGGGCCGAGCTGAACGCCGAACATCAGCGGCTGGCGCATGGCCAGTCACTGCTGGACGGCGCACGCGCCGCGCTCGATCAGCTGTCCGAAGGCGAACCGTCGGCCACCTTGCTGACCGGCCGCGCCGCCGACGCGCTGGACGAGGTGACGCGCTACGACGCCGGGCTGGAAGCGGTGGTCGACCTGTTGCGCGCCGTACAGGTGCAACTGGACGACGCGGCGCGCACGCTGCATGCCTACCTGGGCCAGCGCGAGCCCGACCCCGAACGGCTGACCGCGCTCGATGCGCGGCTGGGTGCCTGGGTCGCGCTGGCGCGCCGCTACCGACGCACGCCTGCCGAACTGCCGCAGGTGCTGGCGGCATGGAAGATGGAGCTGAGTGCGCTCGACGCCGCCGCCGACCTCGACGCGCAGCAGAGCGCCGAGGCCTCTGCAGAGGGCGCCTGGCGCGAACAGGCGCAGGCCCTGAGCCGAGCACGCCAGGGCACCGCGCCGAAGCTCGCCGAGGCCGTCACGCAGG
>JBBQLQ010000067.1:0-17649 GCA_038328055.1 Burkholderiales bacterium | reverse complement strand
CCAGCCACGCCAGCGGCTTTGAGCATGCGCTGGAAGGCCCGTTTGGTGACCACACCGGCTATTACAACGAGCAGGCTGAGTTTCCGGTCTTCACCATCGACCGCATCAGCCAGCGCCGCGAGCCGATTTATCACTCCACCTACACCGGCAAGCCGCCAGACGAGCCGGCCACGCTGGCGCTGGCTTTGAACGAGCTGTTTGTGCCATTGCTGCAGCGTCAATATCCCGAGATCACCGACTTTTATTTGCCACCCGAGGGCTGCAGTTACCGCATGGCGGTGGTGCAGATCAAAAAAGCCTACCCCGGCCACGCCCGCCGTGTCATGTTTGGCATCTGGAGCTATCTGCGCCAGTTCATGTACACCAAGTTCATCGTGGTGGTGGACGATGATGTGAATGCACGCGACTGGAAAGACGTGATCTGGGCCATCACGACCCGGGTTGACCCGACGCGCGACACGATGCTGGTGGACAGCACACCGATCGATTACCTGGACTTTGCCTCGCCCGTGAGCGGCCTGGGCAGCAAGATGGGTATCGATGCCACCAACAAATGGCCTGGCGAGACCAACCGCGAATGGGGTCGACCGTTGATTATGAGCGCCGAAGTCACCGACCGCGTCGAGCAGGTCTGGCAGACGCTGGGGCTCTGACACCGGCTGGCTGGCCCACTCAGGTCTGCATTTGTAGCTATATTATTTGTAGCTGTTTGCGCAATAGCAGCAAGGGCTAGAGGGCGATTTGACTATTGAATACTAACTACTCAGCTCCTTCGAGAACCGTCACAAGCGAGCGTAGCGTGGCAATGCCTGAATTCAGACCTCCTGACTTCCTGGATTGCCGCATCGCTGCCCGCCACGTCGCTACGCTCCTCGCGGCTAAAGGCTTTTGCCTCGCAATGACGATGCCGGGAACAGCTGAGTAGTTGCATTGAATAGCTGATTCGGCGCGGAAACATGCCGGTAGACGATCCATAGCCGGTGTCTCCGTGCTGCCGCTGGTTGGTGCAGAAGAAGACGTGATAGTTGTAGTCCCGCATCGCGACCTCCGTTAGGGAGTCCCGATATGCCGCGTTCTCACTCGCCATGCTCATACAGAACAGCTTGCTGCAACTTCCGGATGGCAACCAGAACCTGATCCCGTGCGCTGACGACCCCGGCGATCCGGGCGCGCGCAGCCTCATGCTTTCCTGAGCGCAACAGTTCAACCATTTCTGCGGCAAGGGCATGCACCTGAAGATGCACCGGACCAATGGCGCGAAATTCCGGCAAATGGCTGTAATGGGCGTAACCATCGCTGCGATACCAGCGGCCAAAGTTGCAGGTCTGGCCGTTTTCGACTTGCTTGGACAACTCGCTCACCGCGCCGCTTTCGACCGTATCGACGATCTGCTTGATCCAGCGGCGATGCTCGGCTTCCATGGCCAACAGCGGAAAATCCTCGCGTCGCCAGGCAATCACGCTGGCCCTGATCCAGCGCGCATCTGGCTGGTAGGCATCGACCCAGCCAACGACTTTGTCAGCAGGCATCGGGCGGGCAATACCGTAGCCTTGGCCTAAATCGCATCCCATGTGCAGCAGAACCACGCCGTGCTCAGCGGTTTCCACGCCTTCGGCAATCGCTGTGCGCTGGAAGGCACGGGCCAGTCCGAGAATGCCTTCGGTGATCGCCAGACTGTCGGGCTCCTCGATCATGTCGCGGATGAACGACTGATCGATCTTCAGTGTCGCCGCCGGTAGCTGCTTGAGATAGGTGAGCGACGAATAGCCGGTACCAAAATCATCCAGGGCAAAGTCGATGCCGATGTCCTTGCACCAGTTCACGATCTTGCCAACCGACTTGATGTCGGCCAAGGCCGCACTTTCGAGAATTTCAATCTCGATCTGCATTGGCACCACCTCGGGGTACGCGGCCAGCAGATCCATCAGCTTGCGAACGAAATCCGGTTCCTGCAATTGCAGCGAGGCGACGTTGACGCTGACGCGCAGCGACAGGCCCTGTTGCCGCCACGCCTCGATCTGGCGGAAAGCCTCGCCCAATACCCAGTCACCGAGCATCACGATCAGCTCGGTATCATCGATGGCCGGCAGAAATTCGCCTGGCATCACCAGCCCCCGCTCCGGGTGCTGCCAGCGCACCAGGGCCTCGGCACCAACGACATCGCCGGTGCGCATGTTCACCTTGGGCTGGTAGTGGAGCAGGAACTCGTCACGCTTAAGACCAAGGCGAATTTCGTCGCGCAACTGATGCCACTCGCGCAGATGGCGATCCTGCTTGGGGTCGAAGAAGCTGATCCGATTTTTGCCGGTCTGTTTGGCAACATACATCGCGTGATCGGCATGCCGCAGCAGCGTGTCGGGGTTGCAGTCATCAAACGGATAAATCGCCACCCCGATACTGGCCGAAACGCAAACTTCTAGCTCTGCCAAGGCATACGGCGCGTTGAGCACGGCCTGCAGTCGCAACAGCGCCTGCTCGACTTCAACCACGGTTTCAAGTTCGTTCAGGATGAATACGAACTCATCGCCGCCGAGCCGGGCCACGGTATCGCCGGCCCGCAGCATTGAGACGATGCGTTGGCCGACTTCGATCAGCAAGTGATCGCCGGATTCGTGACCATGCTGGTCATTGATCGGCTTGAAACTGTCGATATCCAGAAAGCAGATGGCCGCCAGCTTGTGCTCGCGCGCCGACCGGCCAATCGCTTGCATCATGCGATCAGCCAGCAGCATGCGGTTGGGCAGGCCGGTCAGGACATCGTGGTAGGCGAGGAATTCGAGTTGCTTGGTCGATGCCGCCCACGCATCGACCATGTTGTTGAAGTCGCCCGCCACTTCGATCACCTCGCGCGGCCCGTGCAAGGGGGCGCGAACGGTTTTGTCGCCATCCTTGATGGCGCGGGCGGCTCCTGAGATATTGCTGATCGGCCGGGCAATGCGCCGGGCAATGAATACCGCCAGCATCAGGGAGGCCAGCAGACCAAGCCCACCCACCCATGCCATCAGGCGCGTTCCATCGCGTGCCTTGCTGTAGATCCCGCTGGAGGGAATACCCACGAAAGCATACCAGCCGACTTCGGGGATGGGTGACGCGGCATAGAAACGATGGATGCCGTCGGTGCCTATGCCCTCAAAGTTGCCATCTGCGGTGGCCAAGGTCTGCTTCACGATCGGGTCATCGCCAACGTACTTACCGATCAGGCCTTCCTGATCCTCGTTGCGCCAGATCAGGTGGCCATCTGCGCTGAAGATGCCCATGCGGGTCCCCGGCAACAGTTCCGCTTGCTCAATGCCTGGTGCATAGAGCTTCAGATCGATTGGCAGGGCGACAAAGCCCTTGAGCACATGCTGGTCATCGCGAATGGGCTCCATCAGCACCGAAACCCAGCGGCCGGTAATCGGGCCGATGAACGGGTTGCCAGCCAGAAAGCGCTGCCCGGTCAGCGCCCGCCCAAACCATTCGGTCTTGGCCACATTGACCGTCTTGCCGCCGGGCTGGGCCACCGCGGAACATACCACGGTACCGTCGAGTGCGATGGTGCCCAGGTTGGCAAAGCGCGGAAACAAATCCCGAAAATCGTAGATCACCGGATCGCACTGTTTGCCGTCAAGTGTCTGGACCAGAGGGCGCAAGGCGAAGCGCTGCATCGACTCCTGATTGGTCGCCAGAAACCGGCTGCTGCCAGTCGCAACGATCCGCGCCAGCGTGCGCAGCGAACCCTTGGCCTCGGCAATGCTGTGCTGCGTGTCTGCATAGACCATGTACCCAAGAAACAGAACACTTGGCACCAGCGTGGCAAAGACCAGCGCAAACAAATGCGCGCGCAGGGTTTGCAGGATTTGCAGGATTTTCATCAATTCATTCTAGCGACATGAAATGTGCGGACCTATTACTTGGCGTGCAGTGCACTATGGCAGTCAGTTAGCTGTTCAAGGAATACGTCCAGCAGTTCTGGGAGCACTGAGATTACCGAGAGTAACAGTCGCCTACATGGACGATGACATGGCTGAACTCGTCGCAGGTGAAAAACGAACCCACTGGATGGTGTTTATCTTCTCGCAACTCAAAACACTTGGCCGTCAAAAATTTAACCTCAGACTTCCTGATGCGTATAGACAAAATTTGCTTTTTTCAGGAATAGGACTGGCACTTGTAGGAGCGGCGGCAGCCGCGATTTCGGGCTTGCCAGCCCTCCCACAAAGTCACAACCAGGCTTTCTCACAACCAGGCTTTCACCATGCCAAATGTGATTCCGTGCAGATCAGGAAGTCTGAAGTTAGCCAAACGCTATGAACTTGGCCTGTTTGAATACCCGGCCAAATAGGGCTGTTAGCTCCCTTTCTCGCCCGGCGGGGCGAGAGTGGGCGGGGGGAGAGAGTGGGGAAAAACTCTAGAATTCCAGACTTCCTGATGCGTCTAGGCACAGTTTGCTTTTTTCAGGAATAGGACTGGCACTTGTAGGAGCGGCGGCAGCCGCGAATTCGGGCTTGCCAGCCCTCCCACAAAGTCACAATCAGGCTTTCTCACAACCAGGCTTTCACCATGCCAAATGGATTCCGGGCGGATCAGGAAGTCTGAAGTTAGCCAAACGCTATGAACTTGGCCTGTTTGAATACCCGGCCAAATAGGGCTGTTGGCTCCCTTTCTCGCCCGGCGGGGCGAGAGAGGGCGGGGGGAGAGAGTGGGGAAAAACTCTAGAATTTCAGACTTCCTGATGCATATAGGCACAGATTGCTTTTTTCAGGAACAGGACTGGCACCTGTAGGAACGGCGGCAGCCGCGAATTCGGGCTTGCCAGCCCTCCCACAAAGTAACAACCAGGCTTTCACCATGACAAATGGATTCCGTGCGGATCAGGAAGTCTGAAGATGGATGCTGATATTTACATTCCAGGTCTACGGGAGGGGTTCCTTGGTAGCAGCCTACGCCACTTGTTTGAGTCTGATTTTCTGGGTTATGTGTACCTCCCACTTGTTGTGAGCGGTGAAAAAAACAACACGCCGCCAGCGCCGCCACCGCGCCAAACGCCTGGCATGGTGAAATTGCATTATTAGGAGTGAAAAATCTGTCACGTTTCCCTTGCAAAAATCAATGTCAAGAAAACGTGCGGCTTGTTCAGTGTGTACAGTGGCCGCGCGGGCAACCCGGTGGGCGTTGCGCAACTTTATTGAGGATAAAAAAACATGAACATCCGTATCGGCGAAGGCTGGGACATTCACGCGCTGGTGGCGGGTCGGCCGCTGATTTTGGGCGGCATCGAGATTCCTTTTGACAAAGGCTTGCAGGGCCATTCGGATGCCGATGCGCTGTTGCACGCCATCACCGACGCGCTGCTCGGTGCCGCCGCGCTGGGCGATATTGGCACGCATTTTCCAGACACCGATGCGCGCCTCGAAGGCGTTGATTCCAAGGTGCTGCTGGCTGAAGCAGCGCGGCGGGTTCGTGCCCAAGGCTTTGAGATTGGCAATATTGACAGCACCGTCATTGCCCAGGCGCCCAAGCTGATGCCGCATGTCGCTGCCATGCGTGCGCAGATCGCGCAAACGCTGGGCATCGGGGTTGATCAGGTCAACGTCAAGGCAAAAACGTCAGAGAAGATGGGTCCGGTAGGGCTGGGGCAGGCGATGGAAGCCCGCGCCATTGTGCTGCTGGTCAAGAATATATAAGAAATAGACCTCTAACCCTTTAAATACATGCGCTAGTAGCTACTATTTTGGTAGCGTATGCAAGGGGATGTCGTAGTGCACCGCCAGTTCATCGAGGGCCTTGCGGGTACGTGTGGCCATGAAGGCGGCCACCTGCACTTGCGTTGTGGCATTCATCATCATGGCCGGGCCATGCCATTCGATGACTGCTACGCTGCACAGTGATTTGGCAAAGTGCGGCTCCAGCGCCGCCAGTGCTACGCGGCCGTCTTGGCACGGGTAGACACGGTAGCCCGCGTGAGCGCCACCCAGGATCGTGTCGGGTGCCATGGCACCCCAAATGCGCGGCATGGCCAGATGTGTTGCCGCGTCGGCCAGTGCCACTTCAATGAAACTCCCCAGCCCTTTTTGGCGCTGCAGCAGCACCGCCTGCAACACGGCTTCACTGGCCAACAAGGCACCGCCCATGTCGGCGTACAGCGTGGGTGGCAAATCCAGCCCGGTGATCAGGCCGCTATCGGCCTGGTAGGTCAGGTCGTGGCCGGCTTCTTCGGCACGCGCGCCGGCGGCACCAACGATGGCCACCAAGGACAGTGCCGGGTACTGGGTGTGCAGGCTCTTCCAGGCCAGGCCCAGCTTGGTCAGCGCACGGGGGCGAAAGGAGGTCAGCAGCACATCGGCTTTGGCCAGTTCGCGGTGCAGCGCTTTCTGTCCAGCTTCGGTTTTCAGGTTCACCTTGGCGATGCGAATGCCGGCGTGCAGTGCCTCGTAGCCGGTGCGGCTGTAGCTGCTCATCGGGTCGCCGGTCACGCCTGGCGGCGCATCAGGCGGCGCAGGTGGCTCCAGTTTGATGCAGGCAGCTCCCATGCGCTTGCAACGCAGCAGCGCAGCGGGGCCGGGCAGGTTGAGCGCAAGGCTGAGGATGCGCACGCCTTTGAGGGGCTGCAAGGGCTTGGCGGGTTTGGGTGTGTAAGGCATAGGGTTGCGTGGATCGGATGGATGAAAATGTGACGGTGTCGTGAAGCATACAGCCGTGACGCGGGTATTGCGCGGGTGGCAGACAGCGTGGGGGCGGCGGCTAGAATTGCGGCTTGGCAAGAACATTTTGTCTTGCCGTTTTTTGCTTCTTTGCAAGGCCTTTTGTTGGATTTGTGGCCCTGTTGAAGAGGTTAAATGGCTCAAGGATTTGCATGAAACGCGTTGATGACTTTCGTCTGAAGTTCGGTAAAGAAGATAAAAATGAATACGTGCCGATCATGGTCGGTGGCATGGGTGTGGATATTTCAACGGCCGAGTTGGCACTGGAAACCGCCCGCTTGGGGGGGATCGGGCACATTTCGGATGCCATGGTCAATGACGTGTCTGATCGGCGCTTTGACACCAGTTTTGTCAAGGACAAGACCAAGCTCTACAAGTACAACATCAACAACGCCGACAAGACCGACATCAAGTTTGATCTGGATGTGCTGGCCGATGCCACACGCCGCCATGTGGGCTCCACCATGGAAGCCAAAAAGGGCGATGGTCTGATTTTTGTCAACTGCATGGAAAAGCTCACCATGAACGGCCCGCGCGAGACGCTGCAGGTGCGCATGGCATCGGCACTGGATGCCGGTATTGACGGCATCACGCTCAGCGCCGGGCTGCATCTGGGCTCATTTGGCTTGATTGCCGATCACCCGCGTTTTCGTGATGCCAAGCTGGGCATCATCGTCTCCAGCGTGCGCGCGCTGCAGTTGTTCCTGCGCAAAAATGCCCGGCTTAACCGCAAGCCCGATTACGTAATTGTTGAAGGCCCCTTGGCCGGTGGACACCTGGGCTTTGGCCTGGATTGGGCCGAATACGACCTGGCCACCATCCTGGCCGAAGTCATCAAGTATGTGAAAGACGAGCAGCTGGATATTCCGGTGATTGCCGCCGGTGGCGTGTTTACCGGCAGCGATGCGGTGGCGTTTTTGGAGTCCGGCTCAGCGGCCGTGCAGGTGGCGACCCGTTTTACGGTGGCCAACGAATGCGGTTTGCCCGCCAATGTCAAGCAGGATTACTTCGTTGCCAATGAAGACGACATCATCGTCAACACCATTTCGCCCACCGGTTACCCGATGCGCATGCTCAAGGGCTCGCCGGCCATAGGCGACGGTATTCGCCCCAACTGCGAGTCGTATGGCTATTTGCTTGACGGTAATGGCAACTGTGCCTACATCACCGCCTACAACCGTGAACTGGCCTTGCACCCGGATGGCAAAAACATCTCGGTGCAAGACAAAACCTGTTTGTGCACACAAATGCGCAATTTCAAGCTCTGGACTTGCGGCTACTACACCTACCGCCTGAAAGACACCACCCGGCGCAATGCCGACGGCAGTTACCAGACCCTGAGTGCCGAACACATCTTCAAGGACTACCAGTTCAGCGTAGACCATCAGGTGGCGCTGCCAGCCTGAGGGTTTTCAGCCGCACACCAAGCAGAAGCGATGCCAACTCGTTGGCCGCAATGCGCCGGTCGGGCTGGCGCGTTCGGGCTTAAAACTGGATGCCGGCCGGATTGTTGGGGTTGGCGCGCGGTGCTGGCGCAGCATCTGGCCGGGGCGTGGCCGCTGGCGCACTGGCGACTGGCGCGGGCGCAACTGGTTTTGCAATCGCCACCATCGGCGCGGCTGCCGGGTTGCGGTAGCTGGCCGGCAGGGCAGATTTGTCAGGATAACCAGCGGCCCCCAGGTACTGAGTCCATTCGGAATCTGAATAGCCCTTGATTTGTTGGCTGCCCAGCGTCAAGAGCGGCAACGAGGTGCTGCCGCTCAAGCGCTGGAGCGCGTCTGAGTCTTCAGAAGTCGTGATGGTTTTCTCGGCAAACGGCACGCCCCGGCTGCGCAGCAGGCTGCGGCCGCTGTCGCACGGCGCACAGTCTTTGGAGGTGTACAGCGTGACCGGATATTTACCAACAACCTGGCGCAACTCGTAGGGCAATGCTGCGCCGCCTGCCTCTGCTGGCGCAGCCATAGCCTCCAGCGGGCTGACTTTGCCGGGTGTCATGGGCGGTTTGTCGGAAAAAGTGACCCGTCCATCGGCACCAACGATGCGGTAAACGGTTTGCGCTTGCGCGCTGGTGTGTCCGATTGCCGCAAGTACCGTCAAAGCGCAAGCACAGGCAACGCTTGGCAGCCAGCGTCTGGATGCTGCGTAGGCACCCGGTTGATGGCAAAGAATCAAAGTAGCTGGCTGCATGGTGTTCTCCTTCAGGCGGGTTGCGCCATACCCTGGTGACGCAACAGTGCATCGAGTGTCGGCTCGCGCCCGCGAAACGCCTTGAATGATTCAATGGCCGGGCGGCTGCCACCGGATTCGAGAATGGCCTGGCGGTATTTACGGCCGGTTTCCACATTCGGCAGGCCACCCGCACCCACGGTTTCTTCAAAGGCGGCATAAGCATCAGAACTCAGCACCTCGGCCCACTTGTAGCTGTAGTAACCCGCAGCATAGCCACCGGCAAAAACATGGCTGAAGGTGTGCGCGGTACGCGTCCAGGTTGGGGGCTGCAGCACAGCTACTTCAGCGCGCACCTGGTTGAGCAGCGGCATGATGTCAAGAGCGGGGTCGTGTGCGGTGTGCAGCAGCATGTCAAACAGCGAAAACTCGATCTGGCGCAGGGTCTGCATACCGCTTTGAAAGTTTTTGGCGGCCAGCATTTTGTCAAACAGCGCACGCGGCAGGGGTGCATCGGTATCGACATGGGCGGTCATGTTTTTGAGCACATCCCATTCCCAGCAAAAGTTTTCCATGAACTGGCTGGGCAACTCAACTGCGTCCCACTCGATGCCGCTGATGCCCGACACGTCGCGCTCATTGACCTGCGTGAGCAAGTGTTGCAGGCCGTGGCCGAATTCATGAAACAAGGTGGTGACATCGTCATGCGTCAGCAAGGCCGGCTTGCCGCCCACGCCACTGGCGAAATTGCACACCAGATGCGCCACTGGCGTTTGCAGCTGGCCAGTGTCGGGGCGCAACCAGCGGGCGCGCACGTCGTCCATCCAGGCACCACCGCGTTTGCCATTACGGGCTGAGGGGTCCAGGTAAAACTGACCCACCAGCGCGGGGCTGCCGCTGGCATCATTGGCACTCGCGCGCTCGATGCGAAAAAACCGCACCGACTCGTGCCAGACCGGCGCGTGGTCTTCGCGGATACTGACTTCAAACAGGGTTTCAACAATTTTGAACAGGCCAGCGAGCACGGTGGGCAACGCAAAGTACTGTTTGACCTCTTGCTCATTGAAGGCGTAGCGCGCTTCTTTGAGTTTTTCGCTCACAAAAGCCCAGTCCCATGGTTGCGGGTCATCAAGATTCAAGTGCTCCTTGGCAAAGGCGCGCATATCGGCCAGGTCTTGTTCGGCAAACGGGCGCGCGCGCTGGGCCAGGTCGCGCAAAAACGTAACGACCTGATCGGGTGACTCGGCCATTTTGGGCACCACGGACAGCGCTCCAAAGCTGGCGTAGCCCAACAGTTTGGCTTCTTCCAACCGCAACGCCAGCAGCTCGCTGATGAGCGCAGAGTTGTCAAATTTTTGCATGTCCACCTCGGCCTGGTCAGAGGCACGGGTGGTGTAGGCCCGGTAGAGCTTGGCACGCAAGGCGCTGCTGTGGGCGTATTGCATCAGCGGCAGATAGCATGGCATCTTCAATGTCAGCTTGTAGCCCTCTTTGCCCTCGGCCTGGGCGGCCGTCAAGGCGGCGTGTTGGACATCGTCGGGCACACCGTCAAGTTCATCAGCTGATGCGTAGCAGGCAAAAGCATCGGTGGCATCCAAAGCGTTTTCGCTGAATTTCTGGCTGGCGGCCGCTTGGCGCTCCTGCAGCTCGGCAAAGCGCTCGCGGGCTTCGCCTTGCAAGTCGGCCCCGCCCAACACAAAGTTACGCAGGGCGTTTTTGTGCGCCTGGCGCTGTTCGGTGTCCAGGCCTGCGGGGGCGATGGCTTTGTATTTGGCATACAGACGCTCATCGGCCCCCAGGCGGGTATAAAACTCGGTGACTTTCGGCAGTGCGGCGTTGAAAGCGGCGCGCAACTCGGGCGTGTCGGCCACGCTGTTCAAGTGGCTGACGGAACCCCAGGCGCGGGACAACTGTTCGGTGGCCACATCAAGCACCTTGGCAATGGCCAGCCAGTCAGAAGCGAAGTCAGGCGCGGTGACTGATTCCAGGGCGGCGTTGGCCTTGTCCAGAAGCTCGTCGATTGCCGACTCAACGTGTTCGGGGCCAATCTGGTCAAAGTGCGGCAGGTTGTCAAAGGAGAGAAGGGGATTGGTCATGGCGTTTAACGTGAAAAACAAACAAAGTCCGTCATTGCGAGCGAAGCGCGGCGATCCATGCCCCCCGGCAAGTCGTGGATTGCCACGTCGCTGCCCGCCACGTCGCTACGCTCCTCGCGGCTAAAGGCTTTTGCCTCGCAATGACGGGGTCCTTTTTTATGATCAGGGGTGCTGTGTCTTTGAATCATGGCGTTTAAGTGGCGGCGCGCTCGGCGGCTTCAAGGGTGTTGATCAACAGCATGGTAATGGTCATGGGGCCAACCCCACCCGGCACGGGGGTGATGTAGCCCGCGACCTGGCGCACGCCTTCAAAGTCGACATCGCCACAAAGTTTGCCCGCATCGTTGCGGTTCATGCCGACATCAAGCACCACGGCACCGGGTTTGACCATGTCGGGCGTGACGACATTGCGCTTGCCGACTGCCGCCACAATCACATCCGCCTGCAGTGTCATGGCCTTCAAGTCTGCGGTGGCGCTGTGGCAAATGGTGACAGTGGCGTTTTTTTGCAGCAGCATCAACGCCATCGGCTTGCCGACGATATTGCTGCGCCCGATGACCACGGCGTGCTTGCCCTTGAGGTCGTAGTGGATGGATTCGAGCATCTTCATGCAACCATACGGCGTGCAAGGCCAAAAGCCCGGCATGCCGGTCATCAACGCACCGGCACTGGCAATGTGAAAGCCGTCGACATCCTTGGCGGGTGAAATAGCTTCGATGACCTTGTTGGCATCGATGTGCTTGGGCACGGGTAACTGCACCAGAATGCCGTGGATGGCGGGGTCGTTGTTCAGCGCCTCAATGCGCGCCAGCAACTCAGCCTCGGTCATGTCGGCGGCGTATTGCTCCAGCACCGAATGCATGCCGATGTCGTGGCAGCCCTTGACCTTGTTGCGCACATAGACTTGGGATGCCGGGTTGTCACCCACCAATACCACCGCCAGGCCCGGCGTGATGCCACGCGCTTTGAGTGCCTGCACCCGGCTGGTGGCCTCGGCGCGAAGCTTTTGTGACAGTGCGACACCGTCAATGATCTGGGCTGATGAGGGCGAGGTTGTCATATGAATTCCATAAAAAAAGCCCGCTAGTCCATATGGGGCGGGCGTAAGTAGCTATTTATTTAATAGCAAATGAAAAACCTGGATCAAGCCTTGACGGCATTGGGCCCCAGTGCAATTTTCAGCAGGTCAGCCACGGTGTTGGCGCTGAGCTTTTCCATGATGTTGGCGCGGTGCGCTTCGACGGTTTTGATGCTGATGCCCAAGTCATCGGCAATCTGCTTGTTCAGACGGCCAGCCACGATGCGCTCAAGCACCTGGGATTCGCGCAGCGTCAGCCGCGCCATCAGCGCATCGCGCGTCAGGGCATTTTGGTAGTCTGCAAAGGATTCCTTGGCCTGCTCCAGCATACGTTCCACCAGGGGCACCAATTGATCTTCATTGAAGGGTTTCTGGATGAAGTCCATCGCCCCTTTTTTCATGGTGTCGACCGCCATAGGCACATCGCCATGACCCGTGATGAAGGCCAGGGGCAAGGGTGAATGGCTTTCAATCAGGCGATTTTGCAGTTCCAGACCGGTCATGCCCGACATGCGGATGTCAACAATCAGGCAGGCCACTTCACGGGCATCGTAGCGGCTCAGGAAAGACTCGGCAGAGTCAAAGCCGCGTACCCGGTAGTCTTTGCCTTCAAGTAGCCACTGCAACGAATCACGTACAGCCTCATCATCATCAACGACGTACACCGTACCTTTTTTGGGGATCAAACTCATGGTGAAACCTGTATTCCTTGTTGTTCAGAGCGCTTTATGGGCACCAACGGCACCGGGTCTGTGATGGGTATCCAGAAGGTAAAACTGCAGCCTGTAATCAGCTCGCCATTGTAGATGTTCTCGGCTTTCATCCGACCCAGGTGCGACTCCACGATCGAGCGGCACAGGCTCAGGCCAATTCCCATGCCATCGGCCTTTGTGGAATAGAACGCCTCATACAAACGCGCCATCACTTCAGGCGCAATGCCTTGACCCGAATCGATCACCATGAATTCAATAACCGGCTTGTCATCAATTCGGGTAGGGGTTACCCGCAGTTTGACCAGGCGTTGTGCGCTAGGCCGTTGGGCCGTGTCCACCGATTCGGCCGCATTTTTGAGCAGGTTCAGCAACACCTGTTCGATCAGGATCGGGTCGACCAGCACACTGGGCATGCCGGGTGCCAGGTATTGGCTCAGTTTGACATTGCGCCGACGCAGCTCGATTTCCGCCAACTCAACGGCCTCGGCCACCATGGTGGCCACGTTGGACATGCTGCGATTGGGCTCGCTGCGTTTCACGAATGAGCGAATACGATGAATGATCTGACCCGCCCGGTGCGCCTGGCGGGCCGTCTTTTCAAGCGCCCCCAGCAACTCATCTTCGTTGATCTGCTGGCCTTTGATGCGCGAAATCATGCCGTTGCAATAATTGTTGATGGCGGTGAGTGGCTGGTTGAGTTCATGGGCCACGCTGGAGGCCATTTCCCCCATGGTGATCAGGCGGCTCGAAGTTTGGGCACGCTCGGCTTGCACCTGTGCCTGCTCTTCAGCCATGCGCCGGGTGGTGATGTCAGTGGCGATCACCATCTGCGCCAGACGGCCATCCACCCAGCTCAGGTAGCGCGTGCGCACCTCCAGCCAGCGCCCCAGGCTGCCCAGGTATATCTCGGCGCTTTCAGCATCCTTGTCCGAGAGCGCGTCGGTGGGCAGCCCGGCAAACGCATCGACCGTGTCGTGGATTTCGTCGCTGGCGGCAATGGCTGGCACACCGGCTTCAGCCACCAATTGCGAGTGCCCGTTGACCTGGGTGCCAAACCACAGGCGGTAGAGCTTGTTGGCAAATAACAGCTCGTTGCTGCCCAGCGGCGCGACTGAAATGGAGGCGTCCAGTGCTTCAAGCACAGCCGTGAAGCGCTCATGCGAGGCAGCCAATTGTTCGCGCACGCGGTTGGGTTCGGTGATGTCGGTCATCGAGGTCATCCAGCCGGTTTGCTGACCAAATGCATCCACCAGAGGGGATACGTAGAGTCGCGCGTCGATGATGCAGCCGTCTTTACGCTTGACCCGAAACTGGATACCACTGGGCTGGACGCGTCCGGTCAGTTCTTCAGTGAGTCGGGTTTTCAGCGTGTCATAGTCTTCTGCGGGCCAGTACGGAAAGGGAGCGGTCTGGCCTACCAGGTCTTTTTCGCACCAGCCCGTCATGCTGCAAAAGGCCTTGTTGACATAGGTGATGCGGCCCTGCATGTCCATGGCCCGCATGCCGGTGAGCATCGAATTTTCCATGGCCCGACGAAAGGCGGTTTCCTGTACCAGCGCATCCTGCGCCTGAATGCGCCTGCGGGTGTGGCGCCAATTGGCCAGCAGCAGCCAAGCGGTGGCAAAGCTGAGCACCATGACCAGCCAGAACAGCGCGCTACCGATCACCCCCAAAGAGGTGCGGTAAGCCTGCCCACGCAACGTCAAACCGTTACCGATGGGCGACACGGGCATCTCATAGCTATTGACCGGGCTGGCCCACGGCATCAGATGGCGTGTCAACTTCTTTTCTGCCACCTTGGTGCCGGCCAGCAAGAGCCCATTGGCATCATGCAGCGAAATGGCGTATTTGGACGTGATCTCATTGGGCACGCCGTAGCGAAACAGGGCGTCGATCGAATAGACGGCCAGCAGAACCCCCTTGAATTTGGCTTTTTCAAGCAGGGGCAAGTGAAGCTGGAAGGTGGCGATCTGGTTGGCATGAATCTGCGGCCCGGAGTAGATTGGCAGCAACAGGTCGCGCGTCAGCTGGTAGCTGGCCAGGGTGTCTTTGGCCTCTAGGCTGATGCCACTGTTTTTTTGCAAATCGGTGGAAAGGCTGGCACTGTTGTAGCTCAATCGCACGCGCTGGCGCTCGTCGACCCAGGTCAGACTTTGTATTTCGGGATACAGATTGGCAAAGGCCTCAGCGCGGGCTATGAAGTCGGTGTGGCTGACTTCGCGGCTCGACACCTCGCGTGCAAAACGCATGAGCTGCTCTTGCTGCTCCAGCAGGCGCAGGCGCAGGCGCTGTTGGGTGTATTCCACATCACGGCCAACAGCCTCGTGTTCGCGGGAAATTTCTTCAAAACGCAAATAGGCAAACGCCGACAGGATGGCCGCCAGAAAAAGCAGCACCGCCGCCAGCGGAGTCAGCATGGCAAAACGATCTTGGCGATGGGGTGTTTGGCGCGCCCACCAATGTTTTAGCCGCGCAACGGGCGAACCGGTGAACGAGGTGGGTATTTCAAGGCGGGCTGACAGTGGCATGCCCAGAAGTGTAGGGGAGATGGCGTTGCTCTACATTTCACATTGTGAATTTATAAAACACTATTCGAAATTTTTTTAATTTGCTTATAAAATATTTCAACCCGAAATATTTTGTTCTCAACTACCATTCCGGGCAATAACACAGGAGACAAGTATGTCAGCAGTACCCCAAGACGCACAGGGCACCCCCGCCGTTGACGCGGACAGCCAGGAAACCCGCGAATGGATGGATGCGTTAAGCGCCGTCATCGAAGCCGAAGGCCCGGAGCGCGCCCACTACTTGCTTGAGCAACTGCTTGAGCACGCCCGCCAAAGCAGCATCGACATGCCGTTTTCAGCCAACACCGGTTATGTCAACACCATTGAGGTGGATCAGGAAGAGCGCTGCCCTGGCAACATTGAGATTGAAGAACGCCTGCGCGCCTACATGCGCTGGAATGCCATGGCGATGGTGGTCAAGGCCAATCGGCATCACCCTGAAGACGGTGGCGACCTGGGCGGCCATATTGGCTCGTTTGCCTCGCTGGCGCACATGTTTGGTGCCGGTTTCAACCACTTCTGGCACGCCGAGAACGCCGAGCCAGGCAAAGAGCATGGCGGTGATTGCCTCTACATTCAGGGCCACGTCGCCCCCGGCGTTTACGCTCGGGCCTATATGGAAGGGCGCTTGACAGAAGAACAGTTGCTCAATTTCCGCCAGGAAACTGCCGGCAAAGGTTTGTCCAGCTACCCGCACCCCAAGCTGATGCCCGAGTTTTGGCAGTTCCCCACCGTGTCGATGGGCTTGGGTCCGTTGATGGCGATTTACCAGGCACGTTTCTTGAAATACCTGCACGCCCGGGGTATTGCCAACACCGAAAACCGCAAGGTCTGGGTGTTTTGTGGCGATGGCGAAATGGACGAAGTGGAAAGCTTGGGCGCGATTGGTCTGGCCGCGCGTGAAAAGCTTGACAACCTGATCTTCGTCATCAACTGCAACTTGCAGCGCCTAGACGGCCCGGTGCGTGGCAACGGCAAGATCGTGCAAGAACTCGAAGGCACTTTCCGAGGTGCTGGCTGGAACGTTATCAAACTGCTGTGGGGCAGCAATTGGGACCCGCTGTTGGCGCGCGACAAAGACGGTGCGCTGCGCAAGGTCATGATGGACACGCTGGATGGCGACTACCAGGCCTTCAAGGCCAATGACGGCGCGTTTGTGCGCAAAAACTTCTTTGGCCGTGACCCGCGCACCTTGGACATGGTCGCCAAAATGAGCGACGACGACATCTGGAACCTGCGCCGCGGTGGCCACGACCCGCAAAAGGTGTATGCCGCTTATGCCGCAGCGGTCAAGCACACCGGCCAGCCCACCGTGTTGCTGATCAAGACTGTCAAGGGCTTTGGCATGGGCAAAAGTGGCGAGGGCAAAAACAATGTGCACCAGACCAAAAAGCTCACCGACGAGGACATCAAAGCCTTCCGCGACCGATTCAACATTCCGGTGCCTGACAGTCAGATCAAGGATATTCCGTTTTACAAACCGGCCGATGACACCCCCGAGATGCGTTACCTGCACGAACGCCGCCAAGCGCTGGGTGGCTACCTGCCGCACCGGCGCACCAAGGCCGACGAGCATTTCACCGTGCCCTCGCTGGATATCTTCAAGAGCGTAATGGAGCCGACCCCTGAGGGCCGTGAGATTTCGACCACCCAGGCCTATGTGCGCTTTTTGACACAACTGCTGCGCGACCAGGCCTTGGGCCCGCGGGTGGTGCCGATTCTGGTTGACGAGGCGCGCACCTTTGGCATGGAAGGCTTGTTTCGTCAGATCGGCATTTACAACCCGGCCGGCCAGCAGTACACCCCGGTCGACAAAGACCAGGTGATGTATTACCGCGAAGACGTCAAGGGCCAGATTCTGCAAGAGGGTATCAACGAAGCCGGTGGCATGTCAAGCTGGATTGCGGCTGCCACCAGCTACAGCACCAGCAACCGCATCATGGTGCCGTTTTATGTGTATTACTCGATGTTTGGCTTTCAGCGCATTGGCGACCTGGCCTGGGCGGCCGGTGACATGCAGGCGCGCGGCTTTTTGCTGGGCGGTACATCTGGGCGCACCACGCTCAATGGCGAAGGCCTGCAGCACGAAGACGGCCACAGCCACATCCTGGCGGGCACCATTCCGAACTGCATCAGCTATGACCCGACCTTTGCGCATGAAGTCGGTGTCATCTTGCACCACGGCTTGAAACGCATGGTGGAGCAGCAAGACAACGTCTTTTATTACCTGACGCTGCTGAATGAAAACTACGCCATGCCGGGCCTGACCGCAGGCACCGAAGAGCAGATCATCAAGGGCATGTACCTGTGCAAGCCGGGTGCTGAAGGAGCCGCCGGGCCGCGTGT
>JBBQLQ010000066.1:0-17744 GCA_038328055.1 Burkholderiales bacterium | reverse complement strand
GGTCCCGTGTCTCACGGCACTTGACCTCTGCACGGTCTGACATCATCGCGAACCGCCAAATCGATGTTTGGGAAATAGCTTTTGTGCTGGCTTACCCCATCGCAAACCTGCAAGACATCACGCCGACCGAGAACCGGCTCTACCACCACTTCAATAAGAAATCGAAATTGATGAATGGCACGGTCCCCCGGTGCCCCCCAAAAGCGCCGATTCCCAAGCCTTCGGTCAAGGTCCAAGTAATGTCTGACAAGGAAATTGCCGAAAGAAAACCCTCAGAGCAGCGCTTGCCTCGGCAAGCCAATCATTACGCCCAGATCGTTGGCCACTTCTTGGCGGTGAAAAACTCAACGCAAATTGCCGGAGCTATGGACGCGCACTTTGATAGATTGAAAAAATACCACTCCAGCCTCATTGATTCAGCGGTGACCTATGCGGACGACGCACCCGAAACCTAAAGTCCCCTTCACTTCATTTTTCTGGACATAGCACCATAAAAGCTGTATAAATAAACAGTTACAGGATTAAATGAAATGCATACTTTTTACGAGTTTTTTGCTGGCGGCGGTATGGCGCGGGCTGGTCTGGGGTCGGATTGGCAATGCTTATTTGCCAATGACATCAGCCCGAGCAAAGGCCAATCCTACAAAGCAAACTGGGGCGATGAAGACCTATCGGTCAAAAATATTTATGACGTTCGCTTGAATGAACTGCCTGGCAGTGCGGCAATGGCGTGGGGTTCTTTTCCATGCCAAGACCTGTCACTGGCAGGTATAGGTGCGGGCCTGGAGGGCGAACGATCGGGTGCGTTTTGGGGGTTCTGGAAACTGATCTGTGACCTCAACGCCGAAGGTCGGAAACCCCAGGTCGTTGTGCTCGAAAACGTGTTCGGTGCGCTTACATCAAGGGATGGAAAAGATTTCGAACTTATTGCTGAAGCCATTGCAGCTGAAGGTTATCTGGTGGGTGCCATGTTGATCGATGCCGTTCATTTTTTGCCGCAGTCAAGGCCGCGCTTGTTCATTGTGGGGGTTGATTCCCGTTTGAAACTACCTGAGCAATCGCACACCAACACCCCAAACCCTGCATGGCATCCGGATGCCATGATAAGAGCGCATAACCGATTGAGTCGGCAAGTCAAAACTGCTTGGCGCTGGTGGTCGGTGCCACACAACAATGCACCACTTCTGACCCTAGATAGCTTGGTGGAAGCAGACCCCAAAGGCGTGGCATGGCACTCTGCACTTGAGACCAACAAGCTGCTGGAAATGATGGCACCACTGCACCGCAGAAAGGTGCTCGCAGCTCAAAAGTCCGGGTCTGGCCAAGTCGGAACCATTTATAAGCGCACTCGCAATGGCGTTCAGAGAGCGGAAGTTCGCTTTGATGGGGTAGCCGGATGCCTACGTACCCCTGGCGGCGGCTCTAGCAGGCAAACAATCATGGTCGTAAGCGGTGCAAAGATAAAGAGCAGGTTGATTTCGCCAAGAGAAGCCGCGCGTTTAATGGGTCTGCCCGATAGCTACAAGCTGCCTGAAAAGTACAACGAGGCATATCACTTGTTGGGTGACGGAGTCGTAGTACCAGTAGTTTCCCACTTGAATAAACATCTTTTGTTGCCCATTGCAAACCTTAACCGTATGGCAACGGGCTTGCGTCATGTCAATGCTCGTGCGGCTTGAGTTTTAGGTTGCTCTATTTTTTATAGCTGCTCGCCTATATTCCACGAGGGTTACAGCTCTATTTTATCAACAAATACCCGGTACTGCGCCCGCCGCCCTCCAGCTTGCCCAGCACCCCGCGCGCCAGCAGGTCGTTGATGCCCCGCAGCGCTGTGTCTGCCGAGCATTTGCCCATCGCTGCCCACTTGGCATTGGTGAGCTTGCCCGCCATGCCGTCCAACACGCGGTTCAGCACCCCCGTTTGTCGCGCGTTCATGGGGATGCCCGCCCAGCGCTGCCGGAACTGGGCTTTGTCCGACACGCCCGCCAGCCTGCCATCGGCACCCTGCACGGCGCGCAGCAGGCAGGCCTATTTCACGTCATCCAGCCAGCTTAGCCACGGCGTGACATCCAGCGCGGCGCGCTGGGTGGTTTCCAGCACCATGTCCACCACACCGTCCACGTTGCGGTCGACTGGTGCCAAATCTTCCAATTTCTCGCCAATGTCCACCCCCAGCCTGCGGGCGATGGAGGAGCGCACGGCGTCGAGGTTGAGCGCTTCGCCCTCGATGGCGCTGGTGGTGATGACTTCTTGGGTGAGGGCTTGCAGCGTGGCCTGGTCGCGCTGCACCAGCCCCAGCTCGGCCATGCGGCCCGCCAAATGACCCTGCGCACGGTGCACTTGGGCCAGTGGCGCAGCCAGTGCAACCGCGTCAAACTGCCACTGCGGCCAGTCGGGGCGCTGCCAGAGGTAGGTGCGGCGGCGTTGGGGTTTATCGGGGAACATGCGATGATTACCCATCCTATTCACCGCCTTTAATGCGGTGAATAGGATGGGTAATCACCGTAGAGCCAGTGAAGTAGCTTTGTTTTTGATAGCTTAAACCGGTCATTCCACGAGGGCTAGAACCACTTTTAACCCTGCACCGACCGCGCACCCACGTTGAACTGCAAGCCCAGCGCGTGCATGACTTTAATAACCGTCGCAAAGCTCAGACTTCCTGATCCGCCCGGAATCCATTGGGCATGGTGAAAGCCTGGTTGTGTCTTTGTGGGAGGGCTGGCAAGCCCGAATTCGCGGCTGCCGCCGATCCTACAAGCCCGAATTCGCGGCTGCCGCCGCTCCTACAAGTGCCAGTTCTATTGCTGAAAAAAGCAAACTGTGCCTACACACATCAGGAAGTCTGAGCCTGCAGGTTAATGCCCAGCTGCAGAAGCTATCTACTTAATAGCTACTAGCGCTTATTCCATAAGGGCTAGAGGCCTAAAAACCTTAAGGTCGCAACCAATCCAACACGCGCTGTACCACGTCCAGATCAAGGTCGAGCGTGCGCACGGCACCCTGATTGGCGAACTCGTCATACAGCCAGTCACCCCGCACTGACGAAACCCCTGCAGGCACCGCGGCCTGATAGGCTGGCTTGCCCGCCAGCGCCACGCGCATGAAATCAGTCCAGATGGGCAGCGCCAGGGTGGCACCAAACTCGCGCGCACCGAGTGACTGCGGCTCATCAAAGCCCATCCAGGCCACCGCCGTGGTGGCACCGCTGTAGCCGGCAAACCAACCGTCAAAGGCCTCGCTGCTGGTGCCGGTTTTGCCGGCCAGGTCTGGCCGCCCCAGTTGCTTGGTGGCTGCAGCACCGGTGCCCGAGGCGGTGACTTCATGCAGCAGGCTGCCCGTCACAAACGCGTTGCGAGCATCCAGAACACGCGCAATCTCCTGCGCGGGCAGCACCGGCTTGGCTTCAAATAGTACGGTGCCGTGTGTGTCAACCACTTTTTGAATCAGGTACGGGCTGATCTGAAAGCCGCCATTGGCAAACACCGAATAGGCCCCGGCCATTTGCAGCGGCGTGACCGAACCGGTGCCCAGTGCCAGCGTGTAGTTGACCGGCTGCTTGGCCGCATCAAAGCCAAACCGTGACAAAAAGTCGTGCGCGTACTGCGGCGTAATGGCGCGCAGCAAACGCACTGCAGCCACATTTTTGGACTGCGCCAGCGCCGTGCGCAAGCTGATGGCACCGTCATACACGTCATCGTCATTTTGCGGGGTCCAGGGCTGGCCGCC
Organism: Burkholderiales bacterium; assembly: GCA_038328055.1. Taxonomy (GTDB): domain Bacteria; phylum Pseudomonadota; class Gammaproteobacteria; order Burkholderiales; family Burkholderiaceae_C; genus Rhodoferax. The sequence continues at coordinate 14,018 of JBBQLQ010000066.1, read as the reverse complement.
GGTCTCGGCACTGCTCAGAGTCAAAGGTGCGTCGTTGACCAAGGTTGCCGGTGAATAGCCTTTCTCCAGCGCAGCCGAGTAGATAAACGGCTTCATGGCCGAGCCGGGCTGGCGCCAGGCCTGCGTGACATGGTTGAACTGGCTGACGTTGAAGTCAAAGCCTCCCACCAGCGCGCGGTAGGCACCGGTCTGGTTGTTCAACGCGACAAACGCCGCTCCGACATTGGGCAGTTGGGTAACGCTCCAGCGGCCTTGTGCACCTTGCTGCACGCGGATCACAGAACCCGCATTGAGCTTGAGCGCGGCCGGTGCCTTTGGTGCCAGGGCCGCAGCTGCCCAACGCAGCCCCTCGCCAGTGATGACCACTTCGTCGCCATTGGCCAGCACCGCACGCACCTGCTTCGGGCTGACGGCAACGGCCACAGCGGCGAGCATTTTGTCGCTGGTTGGGTGCTTTTGCAAAGTGGCCTCCATCAGCTTTTGCCGCTCTGCTGTGGTGCCCGACAGGGTGACGAAGGCCTCGGCACCGCGGTAGCCGTGGCGCTGGTCGTAAGCCAGCACATTGCGCCGCACGGCGGCATAGGCTGCATCCTGCTCGGTGCTGACCAGTGTGGTGGTGACGTTGATGCCGCGCGTATATGTCTCTTCCTTGAACTGGGCGTACAGGGTTTGGCGCACCATTTCGGCTGCGTATTGCGCATGGCTGTTGAAACTCGGCCCCTCCGAGCGCACCTTGATGTTTTCCTGCAGGGCGTGTTTGTATTGCTGTTCGGTGATGTAGCCCAGCGTGCGCATACGCTTTAACACCAGCTGCTGGCGGGCCTGGGCGCGCTTCGGGTTAACCACCGGATTGATGGCGCTGGGCGCTTGCGGCAAGCCCGCCAACATGGCCGCCTGGGCAATGCTCAGGTCTTTCAGCGGCTTGCCAAAATACACCCTTGCCGCGCTGCTGAACCCATAGGCGCGCTGGCCCAGATAGACCTGGTTCATGTAGAGTTCCAGGATTTGATCCTTGGTAAGCGCCCGCTCGATTTTGTAGGCCAGCATCACCTCGGTCAGCTTGCGCGAAAATAGCTTTTCCCGGGTCAGAAAAAAATCACGCGCTACCTGCATGGTGATGGTCGAGGCTCCTTGTTTCAGGCCACCGGTCAGGTCGGCCAGCACGGCCCGCGCCACGCCTTTGAAGTCAACGCCGCCGTGTTCATAAAAACGTGCGTCTTCAATCGCCAGCAAGGCCTGTTTCTGAATCAGCGGGATGTCCTTGATGGCGACAAAATCACGCCGCTCCTGGCCGAATTCGCCAATCAGCACGTTGTCGCTGGTGTACACACGCAGCGGAGTCTTGGGTTTGTAGTCCACCAGCGCGTCCAGTTCGGGCAAATCCAGTGGCGAGGCGGCACCCGCAAAGGGCATGGCAAGCGTCCACACCAGCAGCACGCGTGAGATAAAAACGGCAAATTTAGGCATCAGGTTGGAGCAATCCAGCGCAAGGGAACAAGGGTCGATTGTCGTTGTCAGTGCCTCACGCAGCATGAAGCCCGTGTAAATCACGCCCCGAAAACGGTAACCGTTCGTATCCGCAAAGCCCGTCGGCGGAGCGTTCTGTGGCCTGACGCACAGACCACCGCGCCACATGGCTCGCACAATCCCCTCGGTGGCACCCTTACCAACCCCTTGAGGAGATTTCCATGAATGCAAGCAAATTCATCGCTGTACTGCTGATTGCCGGCGGCGCGCTCGGCCTGATTTATGGTGGCTTTAGCTACACCAAAGAAACCAGCAGCGTCAATCTGGGGCCGTTGCAACTGCAAGTCACCGAAAAGGAGCGCGTCAACATTCCGCTGTGGGCTGGCATTGGGGCCATTGTGGGTGGCGTGCTGATTTTGGCGGCCCTGCGCAAGCCCTGAAAAAAGTGTCCATGACACCGCAAAACAGTCAAGCATTAGCAGACAGATCAGCGCCCACGAAATAAAATCACGCCAAGAGTTGACGCTCTTGCCGACCCAGGGTGATTCAAACTTTTCGAGGAGCACGAAATGGCCACGTCAGAGCAACCAGGCACTACGGCAGCCAGTGGCCGTGATCCCCGATTCGTCAGCCAACTGACCCGAAACACCTTTGCCATGGTGTTGGCCGGGGGCCGCGGTAGCCGCTTGCATGAGCTGACCGATTGGCGCTCCAAGCCGGCGGTTCCGTTTGGCGGAAAGTTCCGCATCATTGATTTCACGCTCTCCAACTGCGTGAACTCAGGGGTGCGACGCGTGGGCGTGGCCACCCAGTACAAGTCCCAGAGCCTGATTCGGCACTTGCAACTGGGCTGGAGTTTTCTGGATGGCCGACTCGGTGAATTCATCGAAATCATGCCGGCGCAACAACAGCTTAATGAGTCGCAGTGGTATCGGGGCACGGCCGATGCCGTCTACCAAAACATGCGTGAGATCCGCCATGCCAATGCCGACTATGTGCTGGTGCTCTCTGGCGACCACATTTACCGCATGGACTACGGTCGCATTCTGGCGGCCCATGTGGAGCGCCAGGCCGACCTGACGGTTGCCTGTCTGGAGGTGCCGATCGCGGATGCCAGCGGCTTTGGCGTGATGTCGGTGAACGAAGAAGGCCGCGTCACCCACTTTGAAGAGAAACCGGCCACCCCGCAAGCCATGCCGGGCAACCCCGACTTGGCGATGGCCAGCATGGGTATCTATGTGTTCAATGCGTGTTTTCTCTTTGAGCAGCTAATGCGCGATGCCGACGACCCGAATTCAAGCCACGACTTCGGCAAGGACGTGATTCCGCATTGCGTCAAGCGCTACCGCACTTTTGCCCAGAACTTTGCCGACAGCTGCATCCGTGAAGACGACAAGCCTGCCTACTGGCGCGATGTGGGCACGCTTGATGCCTATTGGGAGGCCAATATGGACTTGGTGCAGGTCACGCCGCAGCTCAATTTATACGAAGACTATTGGCCGATCTGGACTTGGCAACCACAGAGTCCACCTGCCAAGTTTGTCTTTGACGATGACACCCGGCGCGGCCAGGCCATTGACTCTACCGTCTCCGGCGGCTGCATCATCAGTGGCGCCACTGTCAGGCGCTCGATGTTGTTTTCCTGTGTGCGGGTGCACAGCCATGCACAAGTGGAAGACTCGGTCGTGCTGCCCAACGTGGTGATTGGGCGCCATTGTGTGGTGAAAAAATGCATCATCGACAAGGGCTGTGAGCTGCCCGAGGGCACAACGATTGGGCTGGACCCGGTGCAAGACCGCCAACGCTTTCATGTGACCGCCTCCGGCATCACGCTGGTGACCCGGGCCATGCTGGGGCAGGATGTAGACCGTATCCGCTGACCAAAATCTGGCGCTGGTCTGCTGCCATGGCATGGCATCGCAAAAAGCGTTTCTGGCCAGTATCATCGCCCGGTCGTAATTCAACAATAACAAAGCACTCATGTTTAACAATATCCGCATCACCAGCCGTTTCACGATGGTTCTTCTGGCTTACTGGGTGTCCTTTATGGCCGTGGCCGGCATCAGCTACTGGGGACTGGCATCAGCCCGCGACAGCCTCCAGTCGGTGCATCAGCAGGCCATGCTGCCGGCGCTGCAAATCTCTGACTCCATTGACAAAACTGTGCAAAATCGCCTGCAGATTCTGCTGGCGTTTCAGCATGCGCCTGACGGCCCATTGGCGGGCATTCACACTCACCCCACCGACTTGCATCTGGAAGCCATTGCCAAAAATCGCGTTGAGGCCAACAAACTGTTTGAAGGTCTTGTCGCCACCGTCAAAGGTGACGAAGAAAAGGCCCTGTTAGCCGTTGCCTCCAGCACCCGCGCGGCCTGGCGCGACAAACTCGACGCAGCTGTCAAGGCCATCAGGGGCGGGGACTTCAGCCCGGCGACCATGGCTTTCTTCTTGCAGGCAGGACGCACCGAAGGCGATGCCGCCGCCAAGGCCTTGTATGACTTGCGTGACTTCCAGGTTCGCGAGGCTGCGCTGGCCGCGGCCGAGGCCGAAAGCCGCTACCACACCGCTTTGTTGGTTTTTGTAGTGTTTACGCTGCTGGGGGGCATTCCCGCCTCGTTCATGTCCATTACCTTGCTCATGCGTTTGCGCGTCAGCTTTGCCCAGGCTAATGATGCCGCCAAAGCGATTGCAGGGGGAAATCTGTCGCAAAAAGTAAGCTTTGACGGTGGCGATGAAATTGGCCAGCTGTTGAGTCACATGGAGACCATGCGCGCCAGCCTGCACCGGGTGATTGGGCAGGTGCGCAGCGGCTCCGATGCCATTGCCAGCGCGTCCAGCGAAGTGGCCACCGGCACCCATGACCTGTCCAACCGCACCGAGCAGCAGGCCAGTTCGCTGGAGCAAACCGCTGCGGCCAGTGAGGAGCTGGCCAGCACCGTGCAGCACAACGCCGAAAGTGCGGCGCAAGCCAACCAGTTGGCCAACACCGCATCCGAAGTAGCCAGCCGCGGTGGCGCTATGGTGGCGCAGGTGGTCGACACCATGGATGCCATCAATACCTCGTCGCGCAAGATTGTCGACATCATCGGTGTCATTGACGGCATTGCGTTTCAGACCAATATTCTGGCGCTCAACGCCGCCGTTGAGGCCGCCCGCGCAGGCGAGCAGGGTCGGGGGTTTGCCGTGGTGGCTGCCGAGGTGCGCAGTCTGGCCCAGCGCTCGGCCACCGCCGCCAAAGAAATCAAGACCCTGATTGATGATTCGGTCGACAAAGTGGGCCGCGGCACCCAGCAGGTGTCGCAAGCGGGTAGCACCATGCAGGAAATCGTCACTGGCATCCAGCATGTGGCCGACATCGTCGGCGAGATCGCCTCCGCCAGCCGTGAGCAGTCAGCCGGTATTGCCCAGATCAACCAGGCTGTCGCACTGCTTGACAGTGTGACCCAGCAAAACGCAGCCCTGGTGGAGCAAACTTCAGCCGCATCAAGTGCGCTGCAAGAACAGGCCAGTCAGTTGGCTGCAGTGGCAGCCTCGTTCAAACTTGACAACCACGAATCAGGTGCCTTGCGCTTGCGCTGACTCAGCCAGATTGGATCGGTAAAAAAGCCCATGCCGCATTGAGCGGCATGGGCTTTTTAGTGAACGCTGAACGGGCTTACTTGGCGACCACGCGCACCATGTCCAGGCACTTGTTGGAGTAGCCCCACTCGTTGTCGTACCAGCTCACCAGTTTGACGAAGGTGCCATCGAGCGCGATGCTGGCATCGGCATCAAAGATCGAGGTGCGGGGGTCGCTGCGGAAATCGGTGGCTACCACTTTGTCTTCGGTGTAGCCCAGCACGCCCTTCATGGCACCTTCGGATTGCGCTTTCATCTCGGCGCAGATTTCAGCCAGGGTCGCGGGGTTGTTGAGTTCAACTGTCAAATCGACCACTGACACATCGGAGGTTGGCACCCGGAACGACATGCCGGTGAGCTTTTTGTTCAGCTCAGGAATCACCACGCCGACCGCCTTGGCCGCACCGGTGCTGGAAGGAATGATGTTTTCCAGAATGCCACGGCCGCCGCGCCAGTCTTTGTTGCTTGGGCCATCGACCGTTTTCTGGGTCGCGGTAGCGGCGTGCACCGTGGTCATCAGGCCACGCTTGATGCCCCATTTGTCGTTCATGACCTTGGCAATCGGTGCCAGGCAGTTGGTGGTGCAAGAGGCATTGCTGATGATGGCTTGGCCAGCGTAAGTGCTGTCGTTCACGCCAAACACAAACATTGGGGTGTCGTCTTTGCTGGGGGCTGAGAAGATAACCTTCTTGGCACCGGCTGCCAGGTGCTTCTCGCCACCCGCCTTGTCCAGGAAAATGCCGGTGGCTTCAATCACGATGTCAGCGCCGACTTCGTTCCATTTCAGGTTGACCGGATCACGCTCTTGCGTCAGGCGAATTTTTTTGCCATTGACAATGAGGGTGTTGCCATCCACCGACACGTCGCCCTTGAAACGGCCGTGCACCGAGTCGTATTGCAGCATGTAAGCCAGGTAAGCGGGCTCCAGCAGGTCATTGATGGCAACGACTTCAATGTCGTCGAAATTCAACAGGGCTGAGCGCAAAACATTGCGTCCGATGCGGCCAAAGCCGTTGATACCAATCTTGATCGTCATACTTTTCTCCGTTGATAAAAAATTTACTTAACTGTTTTTGCCTTTGCGCCACGCAGTATTTTGACAGCGTTCACTACGGGAGGTTTCTTCGGCTTGATGGCTGCACTATTGAATGCAACAACTTTATCCCATGAAATCTGGCCACTGGGCTCCACGTAATCAATCATGAACTCACGTAGCAGTTGTTGATGCTTGACTTCAAATTGGACCTTGTATTGTCGCCCGTGCGCGCCCGCGAACTGCGCCATGGAACGGGAAATACGAAGATAAAAGTCTGCTTCGCCGGTTAACATCTGCCAAAACACTTGGCCTGCCAATTTTTCAACCGTTGATGCCTTGCGCTCGGTCTTCCTTCCGTACCCGTAGCCAATAATTGGCCTAAATTCCTTATTCATCTTTTTCAACCGAGCTTGCAAAGCCTGGAATTCGCTTCCTTGCCCCTTCGCGCTTTGCGAATTAAAGATATTTTTACTTGATTTCACCGAGATCGCTAGGTAACTTTGCGCAGTCTCGATGGCGATATCCTGCCCAGCGCCGGCACCGACAGTGACTGTGCGCGGCTCACCTTGTGCATGCTGGCTTTGCCTGGCCGAAAAAATCGCCAACGGCTCAATAAAGTCATTACCAAAAATGGTTTCATCTGAACTGGAAATAAAAGCAATCATCAACTGCATGATGAACTCAGATGAATCGCCCAACCCCAAAGCTCGATACAAGTAGGGATTTTTATTCAACAGCCGACCGAGGCCAAGATTTTCCAGCGCTGAAAAACGTTTCCCGTACAAGATATCAAGCAAACGCCCAATTTCTGCTGAAAGTATTGCTTCAATAATCATGATCTACCATCCCAGTGTCTGCCGTCAGCTTTTTGTGGACAGACGTGCCTCGCATCCGCTTGACTTTCACAACAGCATTGCCGCGCGCAACTGAAACCAACATTTGCCCGAGAGCCTTTCCTAGAGTAACGGGCACGGCATTTCCGATTTGGCGATAACACTCGGTGGTTCGGCCTTCAAACACCCAATCGTCAGGAAACTGTTGCAAGCGCGCATACTCCTTGACGGAGAGTGGCCTCATTTCCGTTGGATGACACAGCATGGTAGCTTTCTGTATTGGACTGGTGACTAAAGTGGGGGCAGGTTCTGAGAATTTCAGTCGTCGATAAAAACCCACCTTACCGCCACCCGACTCAAATGCACCGCCCATCGCCTGGGCAACCAAATCAGCGGGCAAGTTTTTCCAGTTGCCACCCTCAGGCACCATGGCAAGATAATTTTTTATGGTTGCTGAAAAGTTGGCATGTGCACCAACATCCCCCAAGTCTTGCACCGCATCGCCCAATGTACGCCAGCGCATCAATGGGTTTTGATGCTTATGAAAATGCGTAGGCGCTGGCAAATAGACATCTTCCCCATCGCGGCTACCAGCAATCACCAGTCGTTCGCGAAACTGAGGTGTTCCGTAGTGCACCGCATCAAGTACACCATGCACGGTGTGATACCCAATGGCAGAAAAAGCTGCCAAGATGGATTCGATGACTGGCTTTGACTGTTTGTCCAGCGGGTTGGAGGGCATGGATGCCAACCCTTTTACATTTTCCATGATGAAAAACCGGGGGCGAAGTGCCGCCACTACCTTGATGAATTCCTCATACAGTTGGCCACGGTCATCCTCAACCCCTTTGCGCTTTCCAGCGGTCGAAAATGGCTGGCAGGGCGGGCCACCGACGACCGCAAAAACCGAACCTTCAGACACCCCGGCCGCACGCAATAAAAAACCACAAGACGGATCCGCCGCTACAAGGTCACAAATGTTACCTTCAATTGCATTGTGGCCGTTGCGCCGCATAGTTTCCACACACCACCGATCAATGTCCTGCGAAGCCGCCACACGAAGACCAGCCTCATTGAGGCCAATATCCAAGCCCATTGCACCCGAAAAAAGCGAAATAACGGGGTACGGATGCCGCGAGTTCGCAATTAGAACGGCAGTATCGGGCTGGTAAAACGGCAACGGTAGGTTCATGAAGTCGTCTTACGGCTGGACTTGCGCAAAACTTTTTCGACGGTGTCCGCCACATTTTCGGGGGTAAAGCCAAAGTGCTCAAACAACACCGGTGCCGGGGCCGACTCGCCAAAGGTGTCGATGCCGACCACCGCCGCGCAGCCGTATTTCCACCAGCCTTCGCTGACACCCATTTCGACTGCGATGCGCGGCACGCCGACTGGCAGCACAGCAGTCTTGTAGGCTACATCTTGTTGGTCAAATGTGGTGTTGCTCGGCATGGAGACTACGCGAACAGCTATCTTTCTAGTAGCAAGCAGCTCTTGTGCCTTCAAGGCCAGTTGCACCTCGGAGCCGGTCGCGATGATGACGGCTTGGGCTTTTTTCTTCAGTCCCACTTCAGACGGCTCAGCCAGCACATAAGCGCCCTTGCTGATGTCGCCCAGGCTGGTCTTGGGGGCGTAAAGAATATTTTGGCGGCTCAACAGCAGGGCTGTGGGCTTGGTTCTATTTTGCAGCGCTACCGCCCAGGCCACGGCCGTCTCAGCCGTGTCACCGGGGCGCCAGACGTCCAGATTCGGAATCAGGCGCAGAGAGGCTGCATGCTCGATTGACTGGTGGGTTGGGCCGTCTTCGCCCAGGCCAATGCTGTCGTGGGTGAACACGTGCACCACGCGCAGCTTCATGAGGGCCGCCATGCGGATGGCGTTGCGGCTGTAGTCGCTGAAGGTCAAAAAGGTGCCTCCATACGGAATGAAGCCACCATGCAGCGCCACGCCATTCATGATGGCTGCCATGCCGAACTCGCGCACGCCATAGCTGATGTGACGGCCGCCATTGCCCTGGCCGGTGAGCGAGTCAAAGCGCAGAGCCGGAGTACTCTTGGTGTTGGTCAGGTTGGAGCCGGTCAGGTCGGCTGAGCCGCCGAGCAACTCGGGCAAGGCTGCGGTGAAAGATTCCAGTGCAATCTGGCTGGCTTTGCGGCTGGCCGCGGTCTCGGCCTTGGTGTGGGCGGCCACAGCGGTGTCCACCGCCACTTGGGCAAAGTTCTTCGGCAAATCGCCCTTCATGCGGCGCACCAGCTCTTTTGCCAGTTCCGGGTGGGCGGTCTTGTAGGCGGCAAACTTGTCGCTCCAGGCTTTTTCGGCCGCAGCGCCGGCGGCTTTGGCATCCCATGCGGCGTATACATCTTTGGGAATGGCAAACGGCACGTGCGACCAGCCAATGGCTTCGCGGGTGAGCTTGATTTCTTCTGCGCCCAGCGGTTCGCCGTGCGCCTTGGCAGTACCGGCGCGGTTCGGGCTACCTTGGCCAATCGCGGTTTTGCAGATGATCAACGTGGGCTTGTCGGCGCATTCTTTGGCGCAGGCAATGGTTTGCGCTACCAGCGCCGCGTCATGGCCGTCGATGGGGCCGAGCACATTCCATCCGTAGGCGACAAAACGCAGCGCGGTGTTGTCAATGAACCAAGGGCTGACCTGGCCGTCAATCGAAATGCCGTTGTCGTCGTACAAGGCAATCAGTTTGTTCAGCTTCCATGCCCCGGCCAGTGCGCAAGCCTCATGGCTGATGCCTTCCATCATGCAACCGTCGCCCATGAAGGCGTAGGTGTGGTGGTTGACCACATCGAGTGCATCCCGGTTGAATTCAGCGGCCAGCAGCTTTTCTGCCAGTGCCATGCCAACGGCATTGGTAATGCCCTGGCCCAGCGGGCCGGTGGTGGTTTCGATGCCGGGCGTTACGTCTACTTCGGGGTGGCCGGGGGTTTTTGAGCCAAGTTGGCGGAATTTTTTCAACTCACTCATCGGCAACTTGTAGCCGGTGAGGTGCAGCACGGCGTAAATCAACATGGAGCCGTGGCCGTTGGAGAGCACAAAGCGGTCGCGGTCCAGCCACTTCGGGTTGGCCGGGTTGTGCTTGAGGTGCTGACCCCACAGGGCAACCGCCATGTCGGCCATGCCCATGGGCGCTCCGGGGTGGCCCGAGTTGGCGGCTTGCACCGCATCCATGGCCAAGGCGCGAATGGCGTTTGCCATGTCGACCGATTGTTGCTGAGGGGCTTGGGGGAGTTCAGCCATGCAGGTGCTCCAAAAGTTGGAAGAATTTTGCGATACGCGCTGATTTTACGGTTGGCCTGTTGGGCTATGCTGTGCACTGCATTGTCGCTACCCGATTGAATACCATGAGCCTGCTGTTTTCAGCCTTGCATTTGCCCTCCCCGCGCGGTGGTTTGACGCTGCCCAACCGCATCGTCATCGCCCCCATGTGCCAGTACAACGCGCAGAATGGTCGCGCCACCGACTGGCACCTGATGCACTGGGGCAACCTGCTCAACAGTGGCGCAGCGATGTTCACCATCGAAGCCACCGCCGTGCTGCCCGAAGGCCGCATTACCCCGAACTGCCTGGGCTTGTGGAATGACGCTTGCGAGGCCGTACTGACTGAGCACTTGCAGCGGGCCCGCGCACTGGCACCCCACAGCGCCGTCTGCATCCAGTTGGCGCACGCCGGGCGAGCGGCGCTGGGTGGCACGGTAGAGGCCAACCCTGCCTACTGGCGCTGCCTGCCACGCGAAGCGCAGGCGACGTTTGGCAACGTGTCGGTGGCTCAGCGCTAAACCGTATGGCAACAGACACCCCAAATCATGACATAGCGTCGTTCCCGCAAAGGCGGAAATCCAATCCCATGAAGTCATGGATTCGGGTGCGATTCAAACTGGTGTGCTGTATCGGCTTTGGGGTCAGATCACGATTTTGGCTACTGGCCGCTGAGCTTGCCGATAGTCGCCCCCAAAACTCGTGCTCTGACCCCAATGCTTTAGCCCTGCTGCACATCACTTTGAATCGCACCCCATGGTTTCCCGCCTTCGCGGGAATGACGTACAGGCGTATTTCACGTTAACGCATGCAAGGCCTGCACCTCACCGCTGATCTGTCTGGCTGCGCCTGCGCCACCCTGTGGCTGACCGATGCCCAAGCCTTGGGTGCGCGCTGCGTGCAGGCCGTGGCAGATGCAGGCCTGCAGCCGGTGGCGCAGTTGTTTCACACTTTCCCTGCCACGCCGCATGGGCCCGGCGGCGTAACCGCCACGGTGCTGCTGGCCGAGTCGCACCTGTGCGTGCACACCTGGCCCGAGCAGCGCGCCGTAACACTCGATGTGTATGTGTGCAATTTTGGCGGCGACCATTCCGGCAAGGCGCACGCTTTGCTGGACGGGTTAGTGGCGCTTTTTGCGCCGGCGCAGGTGCAGCACAACCGATTGACGCGCGGCGGTGCGCTATTCACGCCGCCCAATGCCCCATCGTGAACGCCTCTTCAAACACCGAGTAGCCAGCCCAGTCGCTGTGGGCAAAGCGCAGGCTTTCATGGCCTAACACAACTTGCTCTGTTTTGTATAGCTTCCTGCGCTTATTCAACGGGGGCCAGAGGCCTATTTTGCTTAAAGAAGTCGGCACCGGCACCGCCATGGCGTGGCCATAACGAGTGATGTCGATGCGCGTCACTTTGGCGGCCAAATCTGGATGCGCGATAGATACCTCGGTCAGGATGGCATCGCGCCAGGCGCTCCACGGTTGCGCTAAAAGCTGGCGGCGACCGGCCACGCCGGGTGCCAGTCCAGGCGCAATCAAGTCGCCCAGCGAGCGGTAATAGCTCAGCACCGTGGCACCAGGCACACTTTGCAGGCTCTGGTGCTTGGCATCAACATAACCCAAGCCGGGTGTGCGCAAGGTGTCGCCGTAAATCACGTTGTCCCAACTCGGCGGTGCGCCGGGGCGGTCTTGCAGCGGTGTCTGGAGGTGGATATTGGCCACCAGCCAAGGTGCATACACTGTGCGATCGGCCGCTTGATGCAGCCACTCGGGTGGGTTTTGCAGCACCCGTGCGGCCACGAATATCGGCAGCGCCACGATGGCACGGCGCGCCTGCCAGCGCTCCACCAATTGGGTTGCGGTGTTGAAGGCATCCACCTCCACCCCATGCTTGACGTTGGCAATGCGCAGCACCACGCGCCCGGTGTGCAGTCGGCTGGCCAGCGGTGCGGTCAGACGGCGCGTTAGCCAGGCGTTGCCCTCGGGCCAGGTCAGCAGCGCTTCACGCTCCGCTGACTGCATGCCGGGGGCGCTGAAGCCGTGGCGGCTGGCAAAGTAATGCATGCCCGCCCAGGCCGATACCGTGGCCGTGCCGGCACCGTAATCGTCGCGGCAGCAGTAGTCCAAATACCAGCGCAGGTGGCTGTCAGCGAAACCTTGCTGATTCAGATAAACTTCAAAAGTGATAGCTGTCAGCGCCTTATCGACGGGGGCTAGCGCCTGTTTTGATACAGGAATTGTCCAGCGCGACTGTTGACGTGCCTGCGCCACCAGCGCGGCGAATTTTTGGTACTGCAGCAACGTTGACGCAGCCACACCTTGCTCAGGCAGCAAGCCATCTTGCCACGCGCCCTGGAAAAACAGCCGCTCCTGCGGGCTATGGCACAAGTGGCGCTCGTCATACATCCAACGGCCCGACACGCGCTGGCGTAGGCCCAGTTCTTCCAGCAAATCCTGCACCTCGGGCGCGTCGTCGCTGGGCAGCGGCAGATAGTGCGCGCCCAGCGGGCAAGTTACGCCACCCACTTGTCCGCCACGACTGTTGCCACCGGCTTCGTCTTCGAGCTCCAGCAGGGCAAAGTCTTCGATACCTTTCAAACGCAGCGCGCGGGCAGCGGCCAGCCCCGCCACGCCGCCGCCAGCGATCAACACATCGGTGCTGCGGGTCACCGCGGGCGAAGGCCAAGGTGCGCTGGCTGATGCGCCCTTTGGCGCTTGCAGCATATGGCCGCGCGCGTAGTTGATGCCTGTGAAGCCGCCGGTGATGTGCGCGTTAGGCTCCTGCGGCTGGCAGCTCAAAAGCGGCAGCGCAGCAGCTGTCAAGAAGTGGCGGCGGTTGAGATTCAGGGGCATCGTCGTGTCGGGCAAGAGTCGGCTGCAAGTACCCGATAGCTTGCCGCGCAAGGTTGAGTGCGGCAATCACCGAAAGCAGCGTGTTGCGGGCAATGATAGCGACCGTGCCACTGGCGCAAACCGGTGTGGCACATCGGATTGGAGATCAGACCACGATTTCGGCTGCAGCAACGCCGCATTCTGAGCTGGGCGCTGATAGGCGTGCGATTCAAACTGGTGCCTGTGCGGCATACCAGGGCCACCCGGCCCGACAGGTAGTGATGAATCGGTCGCACCTTCAAATCCATCATCTTCATTGACAGAAACCGCCCGCTCCACCTGCGCTAGGGCTTTGTAGGTGCGCACACAGCTAGCCGCATCCACGCACTCAGCTTTGACCGATGTGCGAATGATGTACAGCCCATCCACCACCGCCTGGGCATCGATGTTCACCTGGATTCGCGCAAATGCCAGCGAGTCATCAGTGATCGTTAATTCAAAATGCGTGGACACCTTGTAGCGGTTGACCACCTTGCCTGCGGCCACGCCAATCTTGTCCTTGCCCACGAGCTTCGCCGCAGCTACCCGGACTTGAATCTTTTGCAGACTCTCTTCGGTAGCGGCCAGCAAAGCAGCGCGGGCATGCACGCGCAGCTTGCTCGCGCAGCCGGGCCAGAACAACTAACGCTCAAAATTCAGACTTCCTGATCCGCACGGAATCCATTGGGCATGGTGCAAGCCTGGTTGTGACTTTGTGGGAGGGCTGGCAAGCCCGAATTCGCGGCTGCCGCCGCTCCTACACGTGCCAGTCCTTAAAAAAAACTGTGCCTATACGCATCAGGAAGTTTGAATTTATAACAAATTAGCCCCTATCCCTTACAAACAGTGCGTGAGCTGCTATTCATTTTTATTAATCTCAGACTTCCTGATCCGCCCGGAATCCATTGGGCATGGTGAACGCTTGGTTGTGAC
>JBBQLQ010000065.1:0-18063 GCA_038328055.1 Burkholderiales bacterium | reverse complement strand
AACGCAGGCAACGAGTTGGCTGCTTATAACTCGCTTGCCCAGTCCAATGTCCATGCGCCGGACAACACGTTTTGTATCCAAAGTACAGCAGCAAGCGTCTTGCCATCGGTCACTTGGCCAGAGCGGCACCAACTGAGGAGTTCGAGCGGTGTCGCCGTAAATACGTCCAGAAACTCACCCTCATCGAGCCGTCGCTCGCCCAGTGTCAAGCCCCGGGCGAACCAGATGTCAATGAATTCGGTGGAGTAAGAAATAACCGGATGCAACACGCCGGCGCGGGCCCATTCGACAGCGGAGTAACCCGTTTCTTCACGCAGCTCACGTTTGGCGCAGTGAAGCGAATCTTCGCCTGGGTCGAGTTTGCCAGCTGGAAACTCAATCATTACCTGGTTGACTGGGTACCTGAACTGTCGCTCCAGCACGAGATGCCATTGCCCATCGGCATCTTCAAGAAGTGGAATCACCATGATCGCACCCGGATGCACGATGTATTCCCGGCTGGCCAAAGCGCCGTCCGGGAGCTGCACGGTATCGCGGAAGGCTTGGAGAAAATCCCCCTTGAACAACTCGGAACTTTCGAGCTTTTTCTCAACCAGATGTTGCACGCGCAAAATCCCTGAAGAATACTGGGGCTGCGTGACAGAGCCTCAAGGTCAGCGCTAGCTGGCCAGCATTTTCACAATGGCATCAGCACACAAGGTCATCAGCCCACCCGGCAACAAACCAAGCAGCAACAGCAAGGCACCATTGAGCGTCAGCACCGTGCGCACATCCATGGGAGCAGTCACTCTGGTGGCTGTAATGGGCGCGTCAAAATACATCACCTTTACAATCCGCAGATAGTAAAACGCGCCAATCAACGACATCATGACGGCGAAAACCGCCAGCGCAATACTCAAAGAGCTGCCAGATGCCACCAACGCCTGCAAAACAGACAACTTGGCGTAGAAACCCACCATGGGTGGAATGCCTGCCAGCGAAAACATACACAAAGCCATGATGCCAGCGTACAGCGGACTGCGTTGGTTCAAACCGGCAAAATCAGCGATTTCTTCGCTTTCAAAACCATGCCCCGACAACAGCAAAATAACGCCAAAACTGGCCAGCGTCGTCAACACATAGGAGATCACGTAAAACATGGACGAGCTGTACGCATTGCCTGCCGCCTCAGCATGGCCACTGACAACACCAGACATCATGCCGATCAACACAAAACCCATATGCGAAATGGTCGAAAAGGCCAACATACGCTTGACATTGGTTTGGGCAATAGCAGCCAGATTCCCAATCAGCAATGAACCCACTGCCAGCACCATCAACATTTGTTGCCAGTCAATGGCCAAGGGGAGCAGTCCCTCAACCAGCAGCCGGATCAGCACCGCAAACGCAGCAAGCTTGGGCGCACCACCAATCAGCAGCGTGACCGCTGTGGGAGCACCCTGGTAGACATCAGGAACCCACATATGAAAAGGCACCGCTCCCAACTTGAAGGCTAGGCCAGCCACAATAAAAACCAGGCCAAACACCAAAACCTGGTGCTTGACTTGACCCGAGCTGATCACCTGGAAGACCTCTTGCAAATTCAGTGAGCCTGTCGCACCGTACAACATGGACATGCCGTAAAGCAAGAAGCCTGATGCAAGCGACCCCAATACAAAATACTTCATCGCCGCTTCGGTCGATACCGCGTGATCGCGCCGAAGTGCCACCAGTGCATAAGACGACAACGTGAGCAACTCCAGCCCCATGTAGATCACCAGGAAATTACTCCCGGAAATCATCACAAACATGCCCAACAAAGAAAACAGACTCAGGGTAAAAAATTCACCACCGCGCAACATGCCGCGGTCTGTGGCGTAGGGCCTGCCATATACCAGGGTCACCATCATGGCGATTGCGGCGAAACACTTGAGCCAATTGCCCATGGGATCACTGACGACCATGTTGCCAAAGCCGTAAAGCGTCGAGCCCGTGCTGGCATAACTGGCTTGCAAACCCGCCACAACCGCCAGCGTGAGCATCGTAACGATGTACGTCGGCGTGCGCCCCACCCCTTTGACACTCAGGTCGAACATGGCAATGAGACAACCCATGACCAACAGAATCATTTCAGGGTAAGCAACGATCAAACTGAGTTTGTCAATCATGTGAATCTCTTATCTCTTGTAATCGGTGTAGACAGATCAATGCAGCTTGGACACAGCAACATGCTTGAGTAGCTCGGCCACCGAAACACCCATGACATCCGTGAACGGCTTGGGATACACCCCCATGTAGAGCACAGCTATAGCCAACAACCCGAGGAAGAAAAATTCTCTTGCATTGATGTCCTTCAAATGCTTGACATGGTCATTGGCCACGGGGCCAAGGTAAACCCGCTTGAACATCCAGAGCGTGTAGGCTGCACCGAAAATCAGTGCACTGGCGGCAGCCAGACCGATCCAGAAATTGAATTTGACAGCTGCCAAAATCACCATCCACTCACCGACAAACCCGGCCGTGCCTGGCAAGCCAGCGTTGGCCATGGCAAACAACAAAGCAAATGCGGTGAACTTGGGCATGGTGTTGATGACACCGCCATAACTGGCGATCTCACGAGAGTGCACACGATCGTAAAGCACGCCGATCACCAGGAACATGGCAGCCGAGACGAATCCGTGTGAAATCATCTGCACAATGCCACCGGCCATACCGAGTTCATTGAAGATGAAGAAACCCAGGGTGACAAAGCCCATATGGGCAACCGATGAATAGGCCACCAGTTTTTTCATGTCCTTTTGAACCAGTGTCACAAAACCCACATAAATCACCGCAGCCAGCGACAGTCCGATCATCAAACCAGACCACTCATGGGATGCATCGGGCGCAATGGGGAGTGAAAAGCGCAGAAAGCCATAGGCACCGAGCTTGAGCATGATGGCAGCCAGCACGGCAGACCCGCCAGTTGGCGCTTCAACGTGCACATCAGGCAGCCAGGTGTGAACCGGCCACATCGGCACCTTGACTGCAAAAGCGGAAAGGAAAGCGAAGAACAACAGTGTCTGTGCGGTACTGCTCAAGGGGAGCTTGTGCCAGGTCAGCAGGTCAAAACTACCGCCCGATGTGGTGTAGAGGTAAATCAGGGCAACCAGCATCAGCAACGAGCCCAGCAGCGTGTACAAAAAGAACTTGAAGGCTGCATAAATTTTGTTCGGGCCACCCCAAATACCAATGATGAGGTACATCGGTATCAGCGTGGCTTCAAAGAAGACATAAAACAGCAAGCCATCAAGCGCACAAAATACGCCAATCATCAACCCGCTCAAAATCAGGAACGCTCCCATGTACTGGTTCACGCGAGTGGTGATAACTTCCCAACCGGCAATGACAACCACCACGTTAATAAAAGCAGTCAACAAGACAAACCAAAACGAAATGCCATCAATACCCAGGTGGTAATTGATATTGAACCGCTCAATCCAGGAGGCTTTTTCAACAAACTGCATAGCCGCAGTGGCCACATTAAACTGCGCATACAGCGGCAGCGTGACCAATAAGCTCACAACCGCACCCATCAATGCAATCCAGCGAACAGCCCGCGCCTGGTCATCGTGACCCAGTGCAAGCAACACGACACCAAAAAATATCGGTGTCCAAATAGCCAGGCTCAGCAAACCCATTTTTATATTTCTCCTTATTTGAGCCAGACGAAGTAAGTCATCAATCCGACAACCCCCAGCGCCATCATCAGGGCATAGTCATACAGATAACCGGTTTGCACCTTGCGAACAACGCCAGAAATCCATCCAACAATGCGCCAGGAACCGTTGACCACTGCACCATCGATGATGCCCTGATCGCCAACTTTCCAGAGTGCCATCCCCAAGCCACGGGCGGCAGGGGCCAAAACTTTTTCGTTGAACCAGTCCATGTAGTACTTGTTTTCAAGCAATGTGTAAATCGGTTCTACGCGCCGCTTGATGGCTGCCGGCAGTGCCGGGTTGACCATGTACATGTAATAGGAAGATACAACCCCGGCCAAGGCCAACCAGAACGGAGCAGTAGTCAGTCCATGCAAGGCCAGTTGAGCAGGCCCATGGAACTCTTCACGCAGTACCTTCATGGCTTTGTGTAGCTCAGCATTGACAAAGATGGCATCTTTGAAAAAATCACCAAACAACATGGGACCGACGGTGATGAAGCCAATAAACACCGACGGAATGGCCAGCAGCACCAGTGGCACAGTCACAACCCAAGGCGACTCATGGGGCTTGTGCGCACTGTCATGATGACCGTGGTCGTGGCCATGGTGTGCATCGGGATTCTGATCGAAGCGCTCTTTACCGTGAAACACCAGAAAATAAAGCCGGAAAGAATAAAAAGCGGTGACGAAAACACCCACCATGACCGCAAAGTAGGCAAAGCCCGCAGCCGGCAAGGTACTGGCGTGCGCAGCCATGATGATTTCATCCTTGGAGTAAAAACCAGAAAAAAGTGGTGTGCCAATCAATGCCAGCGAACCCAACAACGTTGTAATCCAGGTGATGGGCATGTACTTGCGCAGCCCACCCATCCAGCGAATGTCCTGGTTATGGTGCACGGCCATGATGACCGAACCCGCAGCGAGGAACAACAAGGCTTTGAAGAAGGCGTGTGTCATCAGGTGAAACACTGCGACCGAATAGGCTGATGCCCCCAAGGCGACCGTCATATAGCCGAGTTGGGACAATGTTGAATAGGCAACGATTCGCTTGATATCGTTTTGAATGATGCCCAAAAAGCCCATGAACAATGCGGTGATGCCACCAATCACCAAAATGAAGTTCAAAGCCGTATCGCTGAGCTCAAACAGGGGCGACATGCGTGCCACCATGAAAATGCCGGCTGTCACCATAGTGGCGGCATGAATCAGTGCCGAAATGGGGGTCGGGCCTTCCATCGAGTCAGGCAACCAGACATGCAGCGGAAACTGGGCAGATTTACCCATGGCGCCAATGAACAAACAAATGCAGATGACGGTGATCAGCATCCAGTTGGTTCCCGGCAGCATCAATGGCGCAATCTCGGATGACTTGGCAAAGACCTCGCTGTAATTAAGACTACCGGTGTAAGCCGCCAGCAATCCGATGCCCACAATAAAACCGAAATCGCCCACCCGGTTGACCAAAAACGCCTTCATATTGGCGAAAATGGCCGTCGGCTTGTTGAACCAGAAACCGATCAACAGATACGACACCAAGCCCACGGCTTCCCAGCCGAAGAACAACTGCAACATGTTGTTGCTCATGACCAGCATCAGCATCGAGAAGGTAAACAGGGAAATGTAGGCAAAGAAACGGTTGTAGCCTTCGTCTTCTTCCATGTAGCCAATGGTGTAGATGTGCACCATCAAAGAGACAAAACTCACCACGCACATCATCATGGCGCTCAGACCGTCGACCAGAAAGCCGATTTCCATCTTCATGCCGCCGACCACCATCCAGGTGTAGATGGTCTCATTGAAGCGGGCACCGTCAAATGCCACGCTTTTCAGCGTTAACGCAGACAGTACAAAGGCCAAAAATACACCAAAAATAGCCAACGAATGGCACATGCGGCGACCAAGCAAGTTGCCACCAAATTTGGTTCCGAGAATGCCAGCAGCCAAGGCACCTGCCAGCGGTGCTAATGGAATCGCCAGCAGTGTTGCGGCAGAAAGGGTTTGACTCATTTTAATTAACCCTTCAGCGAATTGAGTTCGTCCACATTGATGCTCGTCTTATTGCGGAACAGCAACACCAAAATGGCCAGCCCGATCGCGGCCTCGGCAGCAGCTACGGTAAGAATGAAGAACACAAATATCTGGCCATGCAAATCCCCCAGGTAATAGGAGAAAGCAACAAAATTAGTGTTGACGGCCAGTAGCATCAGCTCAATGGCCATCATCAAAACAATAAGATTTTTACGATTAAGGAAAATACCCACAATTGACAAAGCGAACAGCATTGCCCCCAATGACAGAAAGTGACCAAGTGTCAAAGTCATGCTTTTTCCTCTGAGTTCAAGGCTGCCGATGCCGGATCAATTGCAGCTTGTGTTGGTGCCATCTTCACGACAGTCAAACGATCACGGGCTTTGACCCTCACCTGAACCCCTGGGTCTGTATGTTTGGTATCTTTGCGTTCGCGTAAAGTCAATGCAACAGCTGCAAACATGGCCACCAGCAATATGGCTGCAGCAACCTCCAGCGGATAGATGTATTGGGTGTACAGTAATTTTCCCAACACCTTGGTATTGGAAACTTCCACGACAACCGAACCCACCGAAGCTACAGCGCCAGAACTGTCGGTAACCCGAAAGCCCCCCATCAGCACCGCCGCCATTTCCAGCGCAATAACCAGTCCAACCACAGCGGCGATCGGAAAATGCTTCCAGAAACCTACCCGCATGCGCTCAATATTTACATCAAGCATCATCACAACAAAAAGAAACAACACCATCACTGCACCGACGTACACCAGAATCAGTGTCAAAGACAAAAACTCGGCCTTCAACAACATCCAGATCATCGAAGCCTGGAAAAAAGTCAACACAAGAAACAGTACCGCGTGAACAGGATTGCGCGCCGTGATCACGCGAAATGCTGCAAACAGCAAGATCACTGAAAATACATAAAACAGACCGGTCGTGACACTCATGATTCAGATTCTTTCTTGCGACGGATCAACGGTATTTGGCATCAGCCGATTTATTAGCAGCAATTTCGGATTCATACCGGTCGCCAACGGCCAATAACATCTCTTTTGTGAAATACAAGTCACCTCGTTTTTCACCGTGGTATTCGAGAATGTGGGTTTCAACAATGGAATCCACCGGGCAACTCTCTTCGCAAAAGCCACAGAAAATGCACTTGGTCAAATCAATGTCATAGCGACTGGTGCGCCGCGAACCGTCTGCGCGCACCTCAGACTCAATTGTGATCGCCATGGCGGGGCAAACAGCCTCGCACAATTTGCAGGCAATGCAACGCTCTTCGCCATTTTCATAGCGGCGCAAGGCGTGCAGACCACGAAAGCGGGGTGACAAAGGTGTTTTTTCCTCTGGATACTCCAGTGTGATCTTGCTTTTGAAAGCATATTTACCCGTGAGCATCATGCCCTTGAGTAACTCAGCCAGAAAGAAACTCGACAGGAAGTCCTTGACCGAAAAGGCACTTCCAGCGGATTTTTCAATAGTATTTGTAGTGGGGGTAGACATAGACAGCTCGAATTACAACCAAATGTTCCACGGGGTCTGCATCCAAACACCCACCACCACAAGCCATACCAATGTGACAGGAATAAATATCTTCCAACCTAAACGCATCACCTGGTCATAACGGAACCGGGGAAAGGTAACCCGCACCCAAATAAACATGGTCATAACGCAAAAGGTTTTCAGACCCAGCCAGATCCAGCCCGGTATCCAGTTGAACAAAACACTGTCAACGGGCGACAACCAACCACCAAGAAACATGAGTGTTGTCAAAATCGAGATCAACCAGATACTGGCGTACTCCGCCATCTGGAACATGGCCCAGGACATGCCGGAATACTCCACCATATGCCCGGCTACGATTTCTGATTCGCCTTCAATGACATCAAACGGGGTTCGATTGGTTTCGGCCAAACCACTGACAAAGTACACGACCATTATCGGTAGCAGAGGCAACCAGTTCCAGGACAAAAAGGACAGACCCATGTGTGCAAAGTAGCCCTTGCCTTGTCCGGCAACAATATCTGACAAATTCAAACTTGCCGAGACCATGAGTACGATCAAAAAGCAAAAACCCATGGCAATCTCGTAGCTCACCATTTGCGCAGAAGCGCGCAGCGCACCAAGAAACGCATACTTGGAATTTGATGCCCAGCCGGAAACAATCACTCCATAAATTTCCATTGAAGCGATAGCCATCAAAAACAACAGACCGGCATTCAAATTGGCGATGGCCAGCTCCGGACCAAACGGAATTACAGCCCAAGCGGCCAGCGCTGGTGCCACACACAAAACCGGCCCCAGATAAAAAAGACTTTTGTCAGATGCAGTTGGCCGAACCACCTCTTTGGTCATGAGCTTCAAGGCATCAGCGATAGGCTGCAAAAGACCCCACGGGCCAACCCGATTCGGCCCCAGCCGAATTTGTGCCCAACCCAGCAGCTTGCGCTCCCACAGGGTGGCATAAGTCACAGCCCCCAAGACGATCATCAGCACCGGGACAATCTTGAGTAACGCCCAGATCACCGGCCAGGCATAAGCTGACCACCAGGATGCCGTCAGCAGACCCTGCCCGTAAGCAAAAAAGATGTCAATCATGCTGCAGCCTCCTGCTGTTTGGCGACTCTGGCATCTGCCGTCAATTGCAGTGCAGCAGCACGCCTGACAATGCCATCAAGTTGGTAAATACTGGCAACACAAGGTTCAACAGGGGAAATTTGTGCGGCAGATGTTGAACTGGGCAAATGGCTGAGCCGATTTGCGGGCCTATTTCCCAGCATCGCACCGAAGCTGTCGGCATGCAGGTGCGACAACACTTCTTGCGAAGATTCAAACCCAAAACCCGGTAAATCCAAAACATTGGCAATAGCCCGGAGCACCTTCCAAGCCGGCCGCGCGTCGCCCAAGGGCTTCACGACAGCATGGAAACTTTGCACCCGACCTTCGGCATTGACAAATGTTCCAGGTGTTTCAGTGAAGGGCGCAATAGGCAACAAGACATCGCTGATTTCAAGATTTGCTTTGAACGGGCTCAGTGTGACAACCATCTCACAAGATTTGAAGGCTTTAACCACTGTTATGCCCGCTGCCGAATCGAATTCTGGCTCGTTGTTGAGCAATATGGCCGCCTTCAAACCACCAGACAACATTTGTCCGGCATTCAGTCCGCCGCCGCCAGGCATAGCACCAACCAATTGCGCACCAACCGTATTTGCTGCCTCAGTCAGGTAGCCAACCGAGGCACCAAGCTGCTCGCCAATCCAGTTTGCCAGCGACAAAAGATGCCCTGCCTGCGCATGGTGCGCAGCCGCATTGCCCAGCAGGATGGCCTTGCGTTCCCCACTCAACAGTGACTTGGCTATTTGTGTCGCAACTTGCGTCGCGGCACCGACCTGCGGAGCAGGCACATTGATTTCCAATGCAATGGCAGATGCAATATCAGCCAGCCCCTGAACCCAATCCGAAGCTGGCAACTGCAGAGTCTGACCGACTGGCATCGCCCAATCGGAAACGCCAGAACGGACTGCACTGACAACGCACCCAACGCGAGTAGCTTGACGGATACGCTGCGCAAACAGCGGATGGTCTTTTCGCAATTCAGACCCGACCACCAACACGCGCTGCAAGTTTGACAAGTCGGCGATGGGCATGCCGAGATAGCGTGCACCATTCTGCGTTGTCTCGAACTCAGCATTACGCAAGCGGTAATCAATGTTTTCACTGCCCAGACCACGCACCAAAGCGCCGGCCAGGTAAAGTTCTTCCAGGGTACTGTGCGGACTTACCAAGGTACCAATAGCAGCAGCGCCATGATTCTCCTTGATGCTCTGCAATCCGTGCGCAACGTATTCCAGCGCAGTCTTCCAGTCCACGCTCTTCCATTCACCGCCATGCTTGATCATCGGTGTGGTAAGGCGCGCATCACTGTTGAGCGCCTCGTATGAGAATCGATCGCGATCCGCAATCCAACACTCATTGACCACTTCATTTTCCAGCGGAACGACCCGCATCACTTTGTTGTTCTTGACTTGGACAATCAAATTGGCGCCAGTCGAGTCATGGGGGCTAATTGATTTGCGCCGCGCCAGTTCCCAGGTACGCGCGCTATAGCGAAACGGCTTGCTGGTCAACGCACCTACCGGGCAGATATCAATCATGTTGCCCGACAACTCGGAGTCGATGGTCTGGCCGCAAAAGGTCTCAATTTCGGCGTGCTCACCGCGATGGGACATGCCAAGCTCCATGACACCGGCAATTTCCTGGCCAAATCGGACACAACGTGTGCAGTGAATGCAACGACTCATTTCCTGCATGGAAATCAGCGGGCCCACATTCTTCACATGCACCACGCGTTTGTCTTCCTCATAGCGCGAGGCAGAGGCACCATAGCCGACCGCCAGATCCTGCAACTGGCACTCACCACCCTGGTCGCAAATGGGACAATCCAGCGGGTGATTGATCAGCAGGAATTCCATGACGGACTGCTGCGCCTTGACTGCTTTGTCGCTTTTGGTGCGGACAATCATGCCTTGGGTTACGGGTGTCGCGCACGCTGGCATGGGCTTCGGCATTTTTTCCACGTCCACCAGACACATGCGGCAACTGGCCGCAATGCTGAGTTTCTTGTGGTAGCAGAAATGGGGAATATAGGTGCCTGCTTTTTCGGCTGCATGCATGATCATGCTGCCTTCAACAATGTCAACCTTTTTGCCGTCGAGTTCTATTTCAATCATCTTGGGACTCGCTCAAACGTAAGCCGGGACCATGCAGGTCTTGTGCTCAACGTGGTACTCAAATTCAGGCCTGAAGTGCTTGAGCATGGCACGCACCGGCATGGCGGCTGCATCACCCAACGCGCATATGGTGCGACCCATAATGTCTGAGGCCACACTGTCGAGCAAGGCCATATCGCTTGCGCGTCCCTCGCCATTTTCAATGCGATCAACGATGCGTGACAACCAACCCGTGCCTTCCCTGCAGGGCGTGCATTGCCCGCAAGACTCGTGCATATAAAAGTAACTCAAACGCTGCAAACTCTTGACCATGCAGCGACTGTCATCCAACACAATCACCGCGCCAGAGCCAAGCATTGAACCGGCCTTGGCAATCGAGTCGTAATCCATCGTGCAGTCCATCATGATGGATGCTGGCAAGATAGGTGAAGATGAGCCGCCCGGAATGACAGCCTTCAATTTTCGGCCGACACGCACACCGCCAGCCAATTCCAGCACCTTGGCAAAGGGCGTTCCCATGGGAACTTCAAAGTTCCCCGGCAATTGCACGTCACCGCTGACAGAGTAGATTTTTGTTCCGCCGTTGTTGGGCTTGCCACATTCTAGGTAGGCTTGCCCACCGTTGCGGATGATCCAGGGAACGGCCGCAAATGTCTCGGTGTTGTTGATCGTCGTCGGCTTGCCATAAAGGCCAAAACTTGCCGGGAAAGGCGGCTTGAATCGCGGTTGGCCTTTTTTACCCTCAAGCGATTCCAGCAGCGCTGTTTCTTCGCCGCAAATGTAGGCACCAAACCCATGTGCTGCATGGAGTTGAAAGCTGAAATTGCTGCCCAGAATGTTGTCACCCAGCAGCCCGGCTGCGCGCGCTTCGTTCAGGGCTTCTTCAAAACGGTCATAGGTTGAAAAAATCTCGCCGTGAATGTAGTTGTAACCCACCGAGGTACCCATGGCATAAGCTGCGATCGCCATTCCTTCGATCACGATGTGCGGATTGAACTCCATGATGTCGCGGTCTTTGCAGGTACCGGGTTCACCCTCATCCGAGTTGCAGACCAAATACTTTTGTCCGGGGAACTGGCGCGGCATGAAGCTCCATTTCAAACCGGTCGGGAAACCCGCACCACCACGTCCGCGCAAGGCCGACTCTTTAACCGTCGCAATCACCTGATCGGGGGTCATGGCCACCGCACCATCCAAACCTAAAATCTTCCGCAGTGCCTGGTAACCACCCCGCGCCTGGTAATCGCTCAGATGCCAATTGGCACCGTCAAGTCCAGCGAGAATTTGTGGATCGATATGGCGATTATGAAAACAGGTTTCAGCGCCGGTGGCACGAAACTGGGAGAGAAGTTGCTGCGCCGTCATCATTTGTCTCCCACTGCCCGCAATCCATCCAGCAACTGATCAATTTTTTCGGCGTTCATGAAACTGCACATGGATCGATCGTTGACCAACAGAACAGGAGAATCGGCACAGGCACCCAGACACTCGGACTGCTGCAGTGTGAACAAGCCGTCCGGTGTCGTCTGACCCATAGCAATACCCAACTTTTTCTCCAGATATTTCAGCGTACCGACACCGTCGCGCAACTGGCACGGCAAGTTGGTGCACACATTGAGTTTGAACTTGCCAACCGGTTGCTGGTTGTACATGTTGTAAAAACTGGTCACCTCATGCACAGCCATCGGAGCCATGCCCAGATAGTCAGCCACCAATTTTTCGCTTTCAGCGCTGACGTAACCCAACTCTTGCTGAACAATCGCCAGGCAAGCCATGACGGCCGACTGTTTTTGCTCAGCGGGGTATTTGGCAACTTCTTGAGCGAAGCGCCCTTTGGTTTCTTCGGAAATCATCTGTCAACTTCCCCAAACACAATATCCATGGTGCCGATAATGGACACGGCATCGGCAATCATGTGCCCCTTGCCCATTTCATCAAGTGCTGCCAGATGCACAAATGCAGGAGGACGAATCTTCATGCGGTAAGGCTTGTTGGCACCATCACTGATGATGTAAATACCAAACTCGCCTTTAGGATGCTCAATGGCCGAATAGGCCTCACCCTCTGGCACGTGAAATCCTTCGGTGAACAACTTGAAGTGGTGGATCAGGTCTTCCATGTTGGCTTTCATCGACTCGCGGTCAGGCGGTGCGATCTTGCGGTTATCGGTAATCACCGGCCCTGGGTTGACGCGCAGCCAGTCCACACATTGTTTGATGATACGGTTCGATTGCGTCATTTCTTCCATGCGAACCAGATAACGGTCATAAGTGTCGCCCGTCTTGCCGACCGGAATATCAAAGTCCAACCTGTCGTAAACCTCGTAGGGTTGCTTCTTGCGCAAATCCCAGGCGATGCCAGAACCGCGCAACATCGGCCCGGTGAAACCCAGGTTCAATGCACGCTCCGGGGTCACCACACCAATACCCACAGTGCGCTGCTTCCAGATACGGTTATCTGTCAATAAGGTGTGGTACTCGCCCAGGTAAGTCGGAAAGCGCTGGGTGAAATCGTCAATAAAGTCCAACAAACTGCCACCCCGATTGCGGTTCAGCGCTTGCGTGGATTTGGCGCTGCGAATCTTGTTGGATGCGTGGCTGGGCATCGAGTCTGGCAAATCGCGATAAACACCGCCCGGACGGAAATACGCCGCATGCATGCGCGCGCCGCAGACCGCTTCATAGGCATCAAACAAATCTTCCCGCTCGCGAAACGCGTACAACATGACGGTCATCGCGCCACAGTCGATGGCGTGCGCGCCAACCCACAGCAAATGGTTCAGCAAGCGGGTAATTTCAGCGAACATGACCCGGATGTACTGCGCCCGCAGTGGCACTTCCAGGCCCAGCATTTTTTCAATGACGAGACAATAAGCCTGCTCATTGCACATCATCGACATGTAATCGAGCCGATCCATGTAGGGCAGGTTCTGGATGTACGTTTTGCTTTCAGCCAGCTTTTCAGTCGCTCGGTGCAGCAACCCAATATGCGGATCAGCCCGCTGGATAACCTCGCCATCGAGCTCCAGCACCAAGCGCAACACGCCATGCGCAGCGGGGTGCTGCGGTCCAAAATTGAGGGTGTAGTTCTTTATTTCAGCCATGACTCAAACTGCCTTATGCAAGCCCCCGTAGTTTTCTTCACGGACGATGCGTGGCGTAATTTCACGAGGCTCAATCGTCACTGGCTGGTACACAACACGTTTTTGCTCTGCGTCATAACGCATCTCGACATGGCCGGATACCGGGAAATCCTTGCGAAACGGATGCCCGATAAAGCCATAGTCAGTGAGGATGCGCCGCAGGTCATCATGCCCTTCAAATACGATACCAAATAAATCAAAAGCCTCTCGCTCAAACCAGTTGGCAGCGCTCCAGATGTCTGTCACGCTTCGCAGCAAAGGGAAAGCATCGTCAGCAGCAAACACCTTCAGACGCACCCGCTGATTCAGAGCGACAGACAACAAGTGGCAAACCACACAGAAGCGCAAGCCATCCGGCGTACCAGCCGGGTACTGGGAGTAATCAACGCCGCACAAATCTATCAACTGCTCAAATTGACAGCCGGGCGTATCACGCAGCACAAGCGCAGCCGCGTGGTAATCTTCCTGCGCAACCCATACCGTCACTTCACCAAAATTGACAGCCATGTGCTTGAGCTTGTCACCCAAGGCCAGTGCCACGGCAGTTCGGGTGGTTTCAGGCAAAACAGAGAATGTGGTCATGTTGATCTTTCAGACCCGCGCAATGGTTTGTGTTCGCCGAATCTTGCGTTGCAATTGCAAGATGCCGTAAATCAAGGCCTCAGCCGTGGGTGGACAGCCTGGCACATACACATCCACCGGAACAATACGGTCACAACCCCGAACAACAGAATAGCTGTAGTGGTAGTAGCCACCCCCGTTGGCGCAAGAGCCCATGCTGATCACCCAGCGCGGCTCGGCCATTTGGTCATACACCTTGCGAAAAGCGGGTGCCATTTTGTTGGTTAGCGTGCCCGCCACAATGATCAAATCAGATTGGCGCGGGCTCGGTCGAAAAACCTCGGCGCCAAAACGGCTGATGTCGTAACGCGCTGCCGCCGCGTGCATCATTTCGACCGCGCAACAAGCCAGACCAAAGGTCATCGGCCACACAGAACCTGTTTTAGCCCAGTTCACGACGCTGTCGTAACTGGTCGTGACAAAGCCCTCTTTGAGAATACCTTCAATCATTGCATTACTCCCACTCGAGGGCACCTTTGATCCACATGTACACAAAGCCAATGGTCAGTATGATGACAATCTCCAAACCGACAAAAAAGCCAAACAAACCCAATTCCTTGAGCGATACAGCCCATGGGAAAAGTAGTGCGGTTTCCAGGTCAAACAAAATGAAAAGGATGGCGATCAGGTAGTAGCGCACGTCAAATTTCATGCGCGCGTCGCCAAACGCCTCAAAGCCACATTCATAGGGAGAATTCTTTGCCGGATCTGGTCGATTGGGTCCAAGAACGTAACCAATGACCTGAGGCAAGACACCTACCGAAATGCCAATCAAAATGAAAAGTATGACTGGCAGGTACAACTCAAGATTCATGATGCAAGTATCACCCAGTTACTTGTCTGCTGTGTTGACACACATCAAACACTCCTTACTTGGTGCCGTCGGCGAGACTCGAACTCGCACAGCTTTCGCCACTACCACCTCAAGATAGCGTGTCTACCAATTTCACCACGACGGCTGTTCTGAATTCCCGGATGACGCAAGGCAACCATTGGTTTTATGCATACCGGAAAGGCTTGCAGTTTACCCTGAAAACTCCTTACTTTCCTTGGGGAAAGGACAATTTCGAGGGCAATTATTTTGAGGGAATTTGCGCTGCACCAGAGGCTGGCACAACCGGCGCAATGACGGCCGCTTGCGGTGCAACCAAGGTCGCATTTTCAAGCACACTACCGGTACTGGCAGCCGGACGAGCCGATCCGTAATAAGCCAGCAACAAGGTTGCAACAAAAAAGACGGTGGCCAACACGGCTGTCGTGCGGGACAAAAAATTGGCACTGCCACTGGCACCAAAAAGGCTACCAGACCCACCGCTGCCAAACGCTGCGCCCATGTCGGCACCCTTGCCATGCTGGATCAGAATCAACCCCACCATAGTCACCGCAGAAATCATCTGCACTGCCAGCAATATCGTCAACATAACATTCATGAATACTCCTAATTTAATAGCTGTTAACGCTTATGTGTCAAGCGCACGCGGCAATAATGGTTAAAAAATCCTGTACTTTCAAGGCGGCACCACCGATCAGGCCGCCATCAATGTCAGGCTGAGCCAGCAACGATGCGGCATTGGCTGCATTCATGCTGCCGCCGTACAAAACTTGTATTCGGTCGGCGTGGGTGGAAGCCGCACTGAGCTGCGCGCGCAAAACAGCATGCACTTGTTGAGCTTGCTCCGGGGTTGCCGTCTTGCCGGTTCCGATAGCCCAGACCGGCTCATACGCGACCACCACCTCGCTGATGCAATGTCCGTTGGCATGAATAACCGCCGCGAGTTGGCGCTTGACCACTTCTTCGGTCTTGCCCGCCTCACGCTCGGCCAGCGTCTCGCCAACACAAACGATGGGCGTGATGCCAAAGCTCAGCGCGAGCTGCGCTTTGGCCGCAACTTGCTCGTCGGTTTCCTGATGGTATTGACGGCGCTCCGAATGGCCCACGATGGCATAACGCACGCCAAATTCCTTGAGCATGACCCCGGATATTTCGCCGGTATAGGCACCTGATTCATGAGCTGAAATGTCTTGTGCACCCAAATCGATAGCACTTCCCGCCAGTAGCGCTTGGCACTGCGACAAATAAGCTGCTGGCACACAAACCGCCACCTGACAAACCGGCTGACCCAGGCCCGCCAGCAAACCATCGAGCAATTGCGCGTTGGCCGCCAGACTGCCATTCATCTTCCAGTTGCCTGCAATGAGTTTTTTCTTCATGCTTTTCCCCAAGTCAAAACAATTTTTCCGATATGCAGATTCGACTCCATCAAGGCGTGCGCCCGGGCGGCATCGGCTGCGGCAAATGTGCTGTGAACGACCGGCTTGATCTGGCCCGTAGCCAACATCGGCCAGACCACCTTCAAACAGGATTGTGCAATGACCGCCTTGAACGCCACTGGGCGCGCCCGCAAAGTCGAGCCCGTGATGCTCAGGCGACGACGCAATACCAAGCCAGCGTTGAACTCGCTTTGCACACCGCCCTGCACAGCAATGATCACCAAGCGGCCATCTTCCTTGAGGCATTGCACTTCTTTGGCCACGTAGCTTCCCGCCACCATGTCCAGGATGACATCAACGCCTTGTCCGTCGGTCAGGCGCATCAACTCAGTTTGAAAATCATGCGTCTTGTAGTTGATGGCTGCATCCGCACCGAGCGCCACACAAGCCCCACATTTTTCATCCGTACCAGCCGTCACCAAGACCCGCGCGCCCATGGCCTTAGCCAACTGTATGGCGGTCACGCCAATGCCGCTGGCACCACCCTGAATCAAGACAACTTCACCCGACTGCAGCCGGGCGCGATCGATCAAATTGCTCCAGACCGTGAAACATGTCTCAGGCAGGCTGGCCGCCTGAACATCGCTCAGACCCTGCGGCACTGGCAAACACTGGGCAATCGGTGCAACGCAATACTGCGCATAACCGCCACCCGTCACCAAGGCACAGACGCGATCGCCGAGCTTGAAACCAGCCGCAGCCAAATCAGCCGCATCGCCCTGTTCGATGACACCGGCGACTTCCAGCCCCAAAATATCCGAGGCACCCGCTGGTGCCGGGTATTTCCCCAAGCGTTGCAACACGTCCGGGCGATTGACACCACTGGCAGACACGGCAATCAGCAGCTCGCCGGCACCGGCAACCGGCACAGGCCGCTCACCCAGGCGCAGAACGTCAGGCGTGCCGAAAGCTGTGATTTCAACTACATTCATGATCATTTCAGGCTGTAGCCCATATAGAATATGCGCGAGCAGCTATCAATTTAATATCAACCGCCAATCAGCTTAGCCGCGGTTGTCAGACCCGGTTTGCGCGGGACGATCCAGCAAGGCCTTCATCGACAGCTTGATACGGCCTTTTTCGTCGGTTTCCATGACCTTGACGCGAACAATCTGGCCTTCGGTCAAATAGTCGGACACCTTCTCGACGCGCTCATGGGCAATTTGGCTGATGTGCAGCAAACCATCTTTGCCGGGCAGCAGATTGATCAGCGCACCGAAGTCCAAAATCTTGGTGATCGGGCCTTCGTAAACCTTGCCAATCTCAACTTCAGCGGTGATCTGCTCAATGCGGCGCTTGGCTTCTTCGGCCTTGGCCGGGTCAGCCGATGCGATGGTGATGGTGCCGTCTTCGTCGATGTTGATCTGCGTGCCGGTTTCTTCGGTCAGCGCACGGATGACGGAGCCGCCCTTGCCGATCACGTCGCGAATTTTTTCGGGGTTGATCTTCATGGTGAACAGACGCGGCGCGAAGTTCGACACCTCGGTCTTGGCCTCAGCCATGGCTTCGGTCATCTTGCCCAGAATGTGCATGCGCGCCTCTTTGGCCTGCGCCAGCGCAACTTGCATGATTTCTTTGGTGATG
>JBBQLQ010000064.1:0-18391 GCA_038328055.1 Burkholderiales bacterium | reverse complement strand
TGCCAGCCTGTCATTCGTCACAACAAACGGAATCGTCATCTTGCACAACGTCAACGGCCTACTGGCCGTCGTAACCACCAAGGGCACTGTTTTGAATCGTATCGGCGGCACCCGAATTGAAGCCAGCGAGGTGACATCATGAGCGCCGCGCCCACCCCGAACGACTCTCCTACATTCACATTTGAGGGCTTCAAATGGGTACCTGATGATTTCCCGATGGGTTTTATGGTTCACGCCTGCGAGCTTTCCGACCTGGTCGATAACGTCAGGGATGTGACCATGGGAGCCAAGCTCGTTTTTGAGCTCATATCGGCCCAAGGAGTAGAGCTTGAACATGCCAACACGGCCTGCCTGAGCCCGTATCAAATTAGCTGCCTGAGTCGCCTTGCCATGCGCTCACTTCACGATCTGGACAACAAAGCCGCCGACATCGCCGAGCAATTGCACAAGCTGGCAAGGAGCGTGTCATGAGCGCCGGGCCCACCATGCCGACACATATCCACGGCGTCCCCACGGAAGAGCTTAAGCAAGGGGCCATCAATACCTTGCGCTGGGCGGCGTTAGAGATGGAACGCGACACCATCGACTTTAAGTTGGCATTGAGCCACGCCGATGCGGCCGCAGCTTGCCTTTGGTCACTGGCGAACGCCATCAAAACAAAACCATAGAAGCCCGAGCCATGACAAACACCATTCAAGACGCCATGGCCGCGCACGGCCTGGCGCCCCACAAGCACCTCGACATTCAGCCCAACGGAAAAATTCAGCGTTACCGGGCGATAGGCGATAAATCCGGCGCCCGCAATGGCTGGGTCGTGTTGCACGATGGCCCCCAGCCATTCGGCGCATTCGGGAGTTGGAAAACCGGCGAGTCGCACACCTGGCGGGCCGAGTTCACCAAGCCGCCCACGGCCGCTGAGCGGGCCGAGATTCAAAAGCGCACCGCAGCCATGCGGCAAGCGCACGCAGTGGAGCGCAGCATCGTGCAAGCCGAGGCGCGGGCGAAGGCGCAGCGGCTGTGGAGCCGTGCCAAGCCCGCCACCAATAGCCACCCGTACCTGGAGCGCAAGCGCATCAACGCCTATGGCCTGCGCCAGTTGCGCGACATGCTGCTGGTGCCTGCGCGTGACTTGGACGGCACACTGCAAACCCTTCAATTCATCAGCGCCGATGGCACCAAGCGGTTCCTGACCGGCGGGCGCATTGCGGGCTGCTATTTTGCCATTGGCCGGCCTGAGAACTCGCTGCTGGTGGCCGAGGGCATGGCAACGGCCAGCACGCTCTACCAGGCCACGGGCCGGGCGGTTGCCGCGTGCTTTTCTTGCGGCAACATGGAAGCGGTGGCCCGCGCCCTGCGCAGCAAGTTCCCCAAGATGAAGTTGATCCTCTGTGCGGACGACGACTTTCTGACGCCCGGAAATCCGGGCCTGACGAAAGCGCGAGCGGCGGCCAGGGCCGTTTCCGGGTTCCTGGCGGTGCCCAAGTTCAAGCGGCGCGAGGTGGCCGCATGAATGCAGCGCTTTCAGCCACTGACTTCAACGACCTGAGCGCCCTCGAGGGGCTGGAAGCCGTGGCCGATATCGTCAACCACGCCATCCCCGCGATAGATCCACCCATATGGCCTGAACCGATGATTCCCGGCACCCTGCGCACGCCGGATTTTCCGGAAGACATCTTGCTTGGCTGCTGGGGTGACATGGCGCGGGCCGTAGCGGCCAGCACGCAAACGCCACCGGCAATGTCAATCATGTGCGCCCTGGGCGTCATGGCCACGCTGTTGCAGCGGCGCTTTGAGGTATCGCCATACAGTGACGACTACACCGAGCCGCTGGCTTTGTGGGTTGTGTCTGCCAGCCCCAGCGGCACGCGGAAAACGGCGGTACTCAACGCCTTCATGGTGCCAATTGTGAAGTGGGAAAAACTTCAATACGACCGTTACCGGGTGTTGGTGGCAAGGGCAAACGCGGCACGCAGCACGGCCAAAAAACGCATTGAAGCACTCAACCAGCAGGCCGCCAAATGCAAAGACGCCGCCGAGCTGCAGGGCCTGCGCACCGACATCGAGCGCGAGGAGCTGGACATGCCCGAAGAGGTACGGGCGCCCCGGTTGTTCACGGGCGACACCACGGCGGAGCGGCTGCAAGCCATGCTGTTTGAAAACGCCGAGCGCATGGCCGTGCACAGCGACGAGCCGGGCATATTTCGGGTGATGGCCGGCGCCTACTCGGGCGGTGCGCAAAACCTGGACGTGTTCCTGCAGGGCCATGCGGGCTCCGCCTTGCGGATCGACCGGGCGGGCCGGATGGCACACGTCGATAAACCAGCCCTGAGCTTCAACCTGATGATTCAGCCGGGCCTGATGTCCGAGGTAGCGGGCAGCAAAGGGTTCAGGGACAGCGGGCTGCTGGCGCGGTTTCTGTACGCCATACCCGCCACCAACGTTGGCCGGCGTGACGTGCGCAAGCACAGCGGCATTGATGCCGAGGTACGGGGTCGATACGAGCGCGGGGTGATGTCGCTGCTGGAGGGCTGGCTGTGTGAGCCCGGCACCGTGCCCAAGGTGCGCGTGCTGGACTTGACCGATTCAGCCCGCGAATTGTGGCTGGACTTTAGCCAGTACATCGAAGACCGACAAGGCGACGAAGGCGAGTTCGAGAGCATCCGCGACTGGACCAGCAAGCTGGCCGGGGCAACGGCGCGGATAGCGGCGCTGCTGGAACTGGCCGAAGTGGGGCTGGGTGCTGAGTCGGTGAGCTTCTGCGCCATGGACCGGGCCATCCGGCTGGCCAAGGTGCTGATTCCGCACGCGCAAGCGGCATTCGGCCTGCTGGGTACCGACTCGACCGACGCGGACGCCCTGGCGGTGCTCAAGTGGGTGCGTACCCGTGGGCAGGATGTCTTCACCAGGCACGAAGCCCATAAGGCCATGCAGGGCCGGTTCACAAGTGTAGACAAACTCAAGAAGGCCATGGAGCGGCTGGATTCCATGGACTGTGTTCGTGAGTTCAAGCGCTCCAACCCCGGAGCCAAGGTGAGCATCTGTTACCGCGTCAATCCGGCGCTGCTGTGAGGTTTGTCCGCTCTGTACAGATTGTCTTAAAGATCATTTTTAACCATTTATTTATTTATATTCAATGACTTACGCTCACAAGCCCTTACCCCTCAAGACAGACATACAAACTATACAAACCCGTCATTCTGGACCGCATCGAGCAGGACATACCGACCCCGATATTT
This sequence comes from Burkholderiales bacterium, assembly GCA_038328055.1. Classification (GTDB taxonomy): domain Bacteria; phylum Pseudomonadota; class Gammaproteobacteria; order Burkholderiales; family Burkholderiaceae_C; genus Rhodoferax. Next base: position 15,155 of record JBBQLQ010000064.1, on the reverse strand, counting down.
CGGGTTTGTATAGTTTGTATGACTGTATTGAGGGGGTGCCACCTGTAGCCGGTCAATGCCAACTTCGAGGCCGAATTCAAAAAAGCCATCGACACCGCGCTGCTCAAGTCGCAGGGGAGTTTGCTGTGACCCCCCCGTCAAAGGTACTTTCAGAGACTCACCCAGCAAGGGTAATTCGAACCGCGTGGTTTCGCTAGTGAATATTGTTTCAGCTAGGTAAACAGTAGGTAACAGAACAGGGAACAGGCAACACATGACCACCATTCCAAGATCACAAAACCACCTGGCTGAATTGCTGGGAGTCTCCAAGGGCTCGGCATCACGCATGGCCGCAAAGGGGATGCCGACGGATTCCCTGGAGGCTGCTGCAGCCTGGCGCAAGACGCACCTTGACCCGGCGCGGACAAAAGGCAACCGATTCGACGAGCACCGCCGCCCGCGTACGGTGCCCCAGCCCGACCACGTCCGGCACGCCAGCGAGTTGATGGCCGTGGCTCACGCAGCGCTGCAATCTGGCTGTGACATCGACAGCATGGTGCCCCTGCTTCGCGCCGCGCTGCGGGCCGTTCCCGCCGCCCAGCGCGATGACGTCGAATTGCAATTGCCCGTGGTCCGGGTGCTTGTTCACGAGCTGCTGGCAATCCTGCCCCCTCGTGGTCAAAACCCCGTCAATGATGACGGCACCGCGTTTTATTGCGACGGTGCAACGATGAGTGACGAAGACGCTCAATTAGCCGGCTCGATCTGGTATGGGTTGGCAGCTGCGGAATGGCGGGTTAAGGGCCGGTATGAGCGCCCCGACCTACAATCGCGGCGATGCGGAGTGATTCGGTGATCAAAGGTGGCCTGCAGAAATTTGGGTCCCTTTGGGGCATCTGGCAGGCGGGTGATTCGTACCGCGATGTCGGACTGTTGCATGGTGCTCCTAAGGGGGTTGTATTGTGCTGATTGACCTGCAAGCAGATGACGGGAAATTACCCTCAGATGGATCGATGGGCTGACGCATGGCTAACACCCAAATACCTTGCGCCTGGTGGCACCAGCCCGAACGCATGACGCCGCTGCAGGCCATCAGAGTAACCGCTGAATGTCTTGAGAAGGGCGAGGCTGTACCAACACCAGCGGCGAACATCGTTGCGCTGGCGCTGCGCCAGTACCTGAAAGGTGACCACGACATTACCCGCAGCCTGGGACTGCGACCACGGCGCGGCGGCAGGCATGAAACCCCGGTACGCATTGAGCAGGACACGCGCCGCAACGAGGCTATATGCGCGATTTATGAGGCCATGCCAGGCACATTAAAGACCCTTCGAGCTGAGAAGACTGCGCAACTACTGCGCAGCCCTCCGGACCCGAGGGTGACTGAGGCCGAGGTGTTGGGGTACGTCATGTGGCTGCACACGAAGTACGTCGGCACACTCCCCAAATCAATGCGCCAGGTCTTGCGTGTGGTTGACGGAGACACCGTAGGGAATCGCAAAAAATGACGTGAAAAACAATAGGGTGTCATGGCGGGATAGAACTCTACTATCGCGCCATGAACTCCAAACCATACTTCAAAATCAACCCTGACGGCACTGTAAACGTGCTCACGGGCCCCCTTCCTAAAGCCGCCCAAATCGACTACACAAAGAAGCCGGTTCAATTCGCAATCAGACGTGGCCCCATGGGCCTGGAGGTTCACGGCGAAAACTTCAGCACGGTGATTAATCTCACCCCAGACGACGCCCTGAGCATCATTCTGATGTTGACCTATGCAGTCCGTGAGGCTGTCTACACCCCGGCGCGGCCCGACGGTTCCGGGGTCTCGTAATGAACCTGACCCGAGAACTTCGATTTGATGCGACTGCGCTCGCGTCAACTGAAACGCTTATCCCTTGCACCATTGCCACCACCACGCCAGTGATGCGCGGCGGCATTGCTGAAATTCTGGACTGCACCGCTGCGGGCGTTGACCTGAGCCGGGCACCACTGCCGCTAATCACTGGCCACGACTCCACCAGGCTGGCCATTGGCCTGGTTGAAAACCTGCGGGGCACTGGCGACAAAGTCACTGGAGAGGTCCGATTTGGCACCAGTCCAGAAGCGCAACAAATCCGCGCCGACGTGGTTGCAGGTATCCACCGCAGCCTTTCGGTCGCATACGCCCACCTGTCGGCAACCGATACCCCCGCTGGCACTATTTACCGCTGGCAACCGCACGAGGTTTCCATCGTGTCTGTCCCCGCCGACTCCAATGCCGGATTTTTTCGATCTAACCCTGAAAGCCAAACCATGACCGCAACCGCAACCGCCACCCTGGCATCTGAAATCACTGAACTGTGCACACGCCACAAAATGCCTGAGATGGCCACCACGCTGCAGCGCGACTGCAAAACCATCAGCGAAGCTAACATCGCCATGCTCAATGAGATGGCCAGGCGCGACCTTGCCACTGGTGGCCACCTCAATGTGATGCCCTTCAAAGATTCGTCGAGCAACGAGCGTCAGATGCTGATCGAAACATTGGTGGCGCGCCTGGGCGGCAAACCCAAGGGCGAGATCATTCGCAGCACCGACTGCACCGGCTTGGCCATTCGTGCACTTGAACTCAGCGGCCAGACGGTCAATTACCGCGACGGCCGAGATGCGTTGATTCGCCGCGCCATGGGCACGAGCGACTTCCCCAACCTGTTGGGCAACGCTGCCGGGCGCGTCCTTCTGCAGAGCTTTGACGAAAGCCCTGCCATCCTGAAGCAAGTTGCACGGTTGAACAACCTGTCCAACTTCAAACCGCGCACCGTGATTCGACTGCCTGGTGGCGCGCCGTCTTTGGAAAAAGTTAACGAGGGTGGCGAGTTCACGCATGGAGCCATTGCAGAGGAAGCCAATGCATGGTCACTGGCCACGTTCGGCCGCATCGTGAGCCTGACCCGTCAGGCGATTGTCAACGACGACCTGAGCGCATTCAGCGGCATGTTGACCGAGTTCGGCCGCGCTGCTGCCCGGCGCGAGGCCGACGAGCTGGTGGCCATGCTGACCGGCACGCCCCTGGTTGACGGCGCGGCGCTGTTCCATGCCGATCGCAGTTCATTGATTACTGGCGCAGGATCTGCGTTGCAGGCATCGAGTCTGGCCAACGCGGTTAAATCGCTGCGATTGCAAAAAGAAGTCGGTGGCGGTTTCATCATTCAAGAACCCGCTTTCCTGGTTGTGCCTGCAGCGCTTGAAACCACTGCCCGGCAACTGGTGGCCACCATCACACCGAATGCAGCCGCCAGCGTGCAGCCCTACAGCGTTACGGTAATCGTAGAGCCCCGCCTGGACGCTGTCAGCGTCACCGCTTGGTATTTGGTATCAGGCAACCAGTCCGCGCTGGAATATGGTTATCTGGACGCAGCACAAGGGCCGCAAACCTTCCAGGAGGAAGGCTTCGAGATTGACGGTCTGAAAATCAAATGTCGCTTGGACTTTGGCACTGGCTGGGTGTCACCAATTGGATGGGTCAAATCGGCCGGCGCTTAAAGCAAAAACCCCGCGTCAACATTGCGGCTGCCTTGTTGACGCCTGCCAGCCTGGGGAGAGTTCCTGGCATGGAAGCTCACGAAGCTGGCACCTCTTTTTAAAACTCACATGACAAAACGAAAACGAAAACTACAGCCGGTTGATTTTGAATGCCGGGCGCTGGCAGCCTATGCGCGTTCAGGCCGTGTTTTGAATGACTGTCTGAGCACCAGTTACGAGCAACTGCCTGACGGCCGTCAAGTAGTGGCGGTGCGCAGTCGAGGGGCAGCGATTGCAGCCTATCAGGTCAATGAAAGTCGATTGAGAAAAATAAATCTACCGATGGAATTTTGGTAACTTTCTGATTCACATTTGAGCCATGGATTGAGCCATACAAGCATCAGCCAACGCGAGGCACCTAGCATTCGTGCGGGCTGCAGCCAGATTGATAGATAATGATTGACAATATGTAATTCCCGCGTCCGGCGGATCGTTCCCGCTGCATGAAAAAAGCCCCGAAGCGGCGCTCGCTCGGGGCTTTTCTTTTTTTGCGGGTCGTTCGGCCTACATCACACCTTCAAACACCATCACGTCCACCTCGTCGCCGATGGCGACATTGCCTTGCGCATGGTGCAGCACGATCAAGCCGTTGGCGCGCACCATAGAACTGAGCACACCCGAGCCCTGGTTGCCGGTAGTTTTGACCTGCAGCGTGCCGTCCGGGGCCGATTCGACAATGCCACGCTGGTATTCGGTGCGTCCGGGTTTTTTACGTATGGCCTCGGTGCTGCTGGCCTTGAGCAGGGGCGGCACTGCGGCGGTGCAGCCCATCATGCGAAGCAGGGCTGGGCGCACAAAGGCCAGAAAGGTCACCATCACCGCCACCGGGTTGCCGGGCAAACCAAACAGGATGGCTGAAGAGTTGCTATTATTTAAATAGCTATTAACGCTTTCTAAATATGGGCTAGAGGTCAATTGTTCTCTATTTATCTGGCCCACGGCCATGGGGCGGCCGGGGCGCATGGCGATTTTCCAGAAGGCCACGTCGCCGAGTTTTTTCATCATGGCTTTGGTGTAGTCGGCTTCACCCACGCTGACACCACCGCTGGTGATGACCACATCGGCCTGCCGTGCGGCCTGGGTAAAGGCGGCTTCCAGTAACGCGGGCTCATCTGGCACCACGCCCAAATCAATCACCTCACAACCCAAGCCTGTGAGCAGGCCAAATACGGTGTAGCGGTTGCTGTCATATACCGCGCCTTCACGTGGGGCCTCGCCCAGGCTCAAAATCTCGTTACCAGTTGAAAAATAAGCCACCTTAAGGTGCCGCAGCACGGTCAGGGTTTGAATGCCCAAACTGGCCACCAGCCCAAGCGCAGCGGGTGTGAGCAGCTCCCCTTTTTGTAGTGCTGGCTGGCCTTGCATGAGGTCTTCGCCCTTGAAACGGCGGTTGTCACCGAGCTTCAAGATGCCCGCCGGAAGGGTGACCACATCGCCAATCACGCTCGTCAGTTCCTGTGGCACCACGGTGTCGAGCCCGGCGGGCATGATGGCGCCAGTCATGATGCGCACGCACTGGCCGCACCCGACAAGGCCGCAATAGGCTTTGCCTGCCAGTGCGGTGCCAACCACCGAGAGAATCAAGGGGGCAGATTCAGATAACTGCGTGCCGGCGAATGCGTAGCCGTCCATGGCAGAGTTGTCATGCGGGGGCACGCTGATGGGCGAGATCACATCGGCCGCCAGCACCCGGCCCAGGGCTTGAAAAATGGCGACGTTTTCTGTCTGGGTGATGGGCTCCACCAGCTTTTTCAGGAAGGCGTTAACCGTTTCGGCGCTCAGGGCTTGCGGGTCGTATCCGGCCAACTCGGCAGCGATCTGCGTCAGTGTTTTCATACGGTGTGACCTTCAAGTTGCTGCAGTTCGGCCAGTGTATTAGCGTTGAAAAACGCCTGCGGGTCATCATCTGGCAGGTCAAACGGCACCACCACGGTTTTGTGCAAGGCAGTCCAGGTGTCAATCTTGCGGCCACCATTCTGCGTAAATTTCACCAGACTCTCCAGCAACTCGGTGCGCAGCAGGCAAAACACGGGTTGGGTGCGCATTTGCATACATCCGTCGTGCCCGGCCTCGGGTGCTGCGGCCATGGCGATGTCGGCATCTTCATGCTCCAGCGCTGTGGCCAGGCGGTAGGCAAGGTCTGGCGGAAACAGTGGTGTGTCGCAGGGCACGGTCAGCAGGTAGGGGGTTTTGCAGTGCGTCAGTCCGATCAGAAAACCAGCCAAGGGCCCGGCGTAGTCGGCCAGACCATCCGGGTACACCGATACGCCAAACGATTCGTACGCGCTCAGGTTGCGGTTGGCGTTGATGATGATCTCGCCCACACCGCGCCCCATTTGCAGCCTTGTCAGCGTGTGCAGTGCCAGCGGCATGCCGTTGAAGGTTTGCAGGCCTTTGTCAACGCCGCCCATGCGTGAGCCGCGCCCGCCCGCCAGAATCAGCGCCGTGATGTCAGTTGCAGGAATCAAGTTAACCTCCGATGTAGCTCATTTCAACGCGTTTGACCGGCGCACCGGTGTCGGGCCCCAAGGTGCTGCGCTGCTCAGAATAGTTGTCGGCCCTGGCCTGCCAGATGTGGCCGACGGCGCTGGCCAGCTCTGCATCGCTGGATTGGGTGCGAATCAGACTGCGCAAGTCGTAGCCTTTTTCGGCGAACAGGCACAGGTACAACTGGCCTTCGGTGGACAGGCGGGCACGGTTGCAGTCCTGGCAAAAGGCTTGGGTGACGCTGCTGATGACGCCAATTTCACCAGCCGCTGTATCGTGCTGCCCGTTGGCATCGGCATAACCCCAGCGCTCGGCGGTTTCACCGGGGTTGGATGGGTCGAGCTGCACCAGCGGTAGTTCGCTGTGAATGAGCTTGACCACCTCAGCCGAGGGCATCACGTCGTTCATGCGCCAGCCGTTGGTGGCACCGACATCCATGTATTCAATGAAGCGCAGCACCATGCCGCTACCTTTGAAATGCCGTGCCATCGGCAAAATCTGATCAGCATTGGTGCCGCGTTTGACCACCATGTTGATCTTGATCGGGCCCAGGCCGGCCGCACGCGCCGCTTCAATGCCGGCCAGCACATCGGCCACCGGAAAGTCAACATCATTCATGCTGCGAAACACGCCGTCATCCAGACCATCAAGGCTGACCGTCACGCGCTGCAAGCCGGCTGCCTTGAGCGCTTTGGCTTTGCGCTCCAGCAGCGAGCCGTTGGTGGTGAGTGTCAGGTCGAGCGGCTTGCCGCCTGGTGTGCGCAGCGACGCGAGTTGCTCGATCAACTTTTCCAGATTTTTGCGCAGCAAGGGCTCGCCACCGGTCAGGCGGATTTTTTGCACACCGTGGGCAATAAAAGTTTTGGCGACCCGGGTAATTTCTTCAAATGACAACAGCGCCGAGTGCGGCAGGTAGTGGGCGTAGTCTTTATCAAATACTTCTTTCGGCATGCAGTAGTTGCAGCGAAAGTTGCAGCGGTCAGTGACGCTGATGCGCAGGTCGCGCAATGCACGGCCCCGGGTGTCGGCCATCAAACCGTTGGCGTTGATGCGCCCCGCTGGTGTGAAGGCCGCAGCGGGTGCGGTCAACGCCGCCGTGCGCAGGTCTTGCAGCGGTATGACGCGGTGGGGGTCACGTTCTGTCATGGGGTTTTGCAATCAAAAATTCAATCGGGCTGGGCGGGCGCAACGCAAGCTCGGACGCGCGTTGCGTGCATACCCAAAGAAGCGCGATTTTCTCACGCCTGTGACATTTTCAAAGTAGGGCCATTGCACTTTCGCCAGGCTCACTTGCCCGGCTTAACCCGCTTTAACGGTTGGTCACCAGGGCGGGCTCCATCTCTTGCAGAGGAACCAAGGGGTTGGTGTTGACTTCGACTTCTTTCACGTTGGGTTGGCCACCCCAAGTCCGAAAGTCGACCACGCCTTTGACCAGCAAGATCAACGCATTGAAGCGCCAGCAAGGTCGTACTGGGTTGCTGCACCGGGTCAATGCCCAATTTCAGACTTCCTGATGCGTATAGGCACAGTTTGCTCTTTTTTTAGGAATAGGACTGGCACATGTAGGAGCGGCGGCAGCCGCGAATTCGGGCTTGTAGGAGCGGCGGCAGCCGCGAATTCGGGCTTGTAGGAGCGGCGGCAGCCGCGAATTCGGGCTTGCCAGCCCCCTATCAAAGTCACAACCAGGCTTTCACCATGCCAAATGGATTCCGTGCGGATCAGGAAGTCTGAATTTGCTCAGCTCGCTGGCCGTGCTGCGCATGGGCACCAGAGCTTCAATGGCGTTGCGGGCTTTTTCGAAGGTATTGAAGGGCGAAGACTCGGTCTGCGCCCTGGGTAACAGGTGGGCTCAGCCCGAAACGAGCCCAAACGCTGCAAGCGCAGTAAGAATTCGAAGCATAGTCATGATGATCTCGATGTTGTGCCAAATTGCATTGGCATTTATCCTGGTTTCGTTAGCTGCCTGACAACACGATATCGATCAAACATGCGGCCATTATTTAAATTTTTTGGCGGGCAGATGCATAAAAAAACCCGCACTAGGCGGGTTTTTCAGGAGGCTGGGTCGCTTAGCCGCCGTGAATTTTCATCATCACCGGCACGATCAACAAGGCCACAATGTTGATGATCTTGATCAGCGGGTTGATGGCCGGGCCAGCGGTGTCCTTGTAGGGGTCACCCACAGTGTCACCGGTGACAGCAGCTTTGTGTGATTCAGAACCTTTGCCGCCGTGGTGGCCGTCTTCAATGTATTTTTTGGCGTTGTCCCAGGCACCGCCGCCGGTACACATCGAAATCGCCACAAACAAGCCGGTCACGATGGTGCCCATCAGCAAGCCACCCAGGGCCGCGGGCCCGAGCACCAGACCCACAATAATCGGTGCCACCACGGGCAGCAATGACGGAATCATCATTTCCTTGATGGCCGCGGTGGTCAGCATGTCGACTGCGGTGTCGTATTCAGGCTTGCCGGTGCCATCCATGATGCCTTTGATGTCGCGGAACTGGCGACGCACCTCAACCACCACCGAACCGGCGGCGCGGCCAACCGCTTCCATCGCCATGGCACCAAACAGGTAAGGAATCAAACCACCAATGAACAGGCCGATGATGACCATCGGGTCGCTCAAATCAAAGGTGATGTGACGGCCGTAGGCTTCTAGCTTGTGGGTGTAATCGGCAAACAGCACCAGCGCCGCCAAGCCGGCCGAGCCGATGGCGTAGCCTTTGGTCACCGCCTTGGTGGTGTTGCCCACAGCGTCCAGCGGATCGGTGATGTCGCGCACGCTTTTTGGCATGCCAGACATTTCGGCAATACCGCCGGCGTTGTCGGTGATCGGGCCGTAAGCGTCAAGAGCCACCACAATCCCAGCCATGCTGAGCATGGAAGTGGCAGCAATGGCAATGCCGTACAAACCCGCCAGCGCGTAGGCGCTGTAGATCGCCATGCAGACAAAAATCACTGGCCAGGCCGTTGAACGCATCGACACACCCAGACCGGCAATGATGTTGGTGCCATGACCGGTGGTAGAGGCTTGGGCAATGTGCTGCACCGGGCTGTACTGGGTGCCGGTGTAAAACTCGGTGATCCAGACCAGTGCGGCCGTCAGTACCAGGCCAACGGCGCAGGACAGAAACAGCTTCATTTGTGCGCCGGTTCCGCCCAGTGCGTTGTCTGTAATCATCGACTGGGTTACAAAGTAGAAGGCAATCAGCGACAAGACGCCGGCCACCGCCAAGCCTTTGTACAGCGCTGGCATGACGTTTTTCATGCCAGGTGAGGCCTTGACAAAGAAGCAGCCAATGATGGATGCAATGATCGACACAGCACCCAGGGCCAGCGGATAAACCACTGCGCTCATGCCGCCACCGGTCACCAGCAGGGCACCCAGCACCATGGTGGCGATCAGGGTCACGGCGTAGGTTTCGAACAAGTCAGCGGCCATGCCGGCGCAGTCGCCCACGTTGTCACCCACGTTGTCGGCAATCACGGCCGGGTTGCGCGGGTCATCTTCAGGGATGCCAGCTTCAACCTTACCCACCAGATCTGCACCCACGTCGGCACCTTTGGTGAAAATGCCACCGCCAAGGCGGGCAAAGATGGAAATCAGCGACGAACCAAACGCAAAACCGATCAGCGGGTTAAGCAATTGCGCCAGATTTTTGTCGGGTGTCGTGTTGCCATTGCCCACCAGGAACCAGAAAAATCCGGTTACACCCAGCAAACCCAGGCCAACCACCAGCATGCCAGTGGTGGCACCACCGCGAAAAGCCACGTCCAGCGCCGGGCCAATGCCGCGGGTTGCGGCCTGCGCGGTACGCACGTTGGCGCGCACCGACACGTTCATGCCAATAAACCCACACGCGCCGGAAAGCACCGCCCCCAGCACAAAGCCGACGGCGCTTAGCGAGTCGAGAAAGATGGCTATCAAAATAGTGAGCACGACACCGACCATGGCGATGGTTTTGTATTGCCGTGCCAGATAAGCTGCCGCGCCGGTTTGAATGGCGGCCGCAATTTCCTGCATTCGGGCGTTGCCCGCATCCTGTGAAAGGATCCAGCTTCGGGCCCAAAAACCATAGCCGACGGCGATCAAGCCGCAGATGAGCGCCAAAATCAGCGCTGAGTTGCCTGTCATATGAATGTTCTCCTGTTTGTTGTTTCGCGAGATGGTGGTGCAACGCATGGGCACCGCCGCTGCGTTGCTTCCTCGCCGTCTTGCACCTGTGCGGTGCATCGATAGTGGTGATTGGCCAACATGCAGACTTTAACTTGAAAAAAAGGGTTTTTTGCGGTCGCAAGTGGCAAGTAAGTAAAATCAGTGCTAATCGGTCTCGCATGTGCTTTAACTCAAACTCCACTACTCCACCATGTCCTTAGATAACGTTACCCCCGGTAAAAATGCTCCTGATGTCTTCAACGTGATCATCGAAATTCCGATGAACGCTGATCCGGTCAAGTATGAAGTCGACCATGAAACGCACGCCATATTTGTTGACCGCTTCATGAGCACGGCCATGCATTACCCGACCAACTACGGCTATGTGCCACACACCATCAGCGGTGACGGCGACCCGGTCGATGTGCTGGTGATCACGCCTGTGCCCTTGATTCCTGGCGTGGTGGTGACCTGCCGCGCTATTGGCATTTTGAAGATGGAAGACGAAGCCGGCATGGATGGCAAGGTGCTGGCCGTACCCATCGACAAGATTTTGTCGCTCTACACCCGCTGGCAAAAGCCCGAAGACTTGAGTCCGGTGCGTCTGAAGACCATTGCGCACTTTTTTGAACACTACAAAGACCTGGAAGAAAACAAATGGGTCAAGATTTTGGGCTGGGAAGGCCCTGAATCGGCCAAGCAGGAAATCGTCGAAGGCATGGCGAATTACGACAAGGCTGATAAAAAATAAGAGGGTTTTAGGCCTCTAGCCCTCGCTGAATAAGCGTAGCTAGCTACAAAATATATAGCGCCTGCTGGTCATTGCACAGCAGGCGTTGCTGTTTCTGGCGTAGCGCCATGGCGGCTTGGTCTGGACTGGGGATGCTGGAGCGCCTGAAATTTTGTGAAGGAGTTGTACCGTGAAATTGTTGCGATACGGCCCGTTGGGGCAAGAAAAACCGGGCCTGCTGGATGCCCAGGGGCGGGTGCGGGACTTGAGTGGCATGGTGGTGGACATCGGCGGTGCCGTGCTGTTGCCGGGCAGTCTGGCGCGCCTGCGTGCCATCAACCCGGATACCTTGCCGCTGGTGGATGGGGTGCCGCAGCACGATGTGCGTCTGGGCGCGTGTGTGGCGCAGGTGGGCAAGTGCATCTGCATCGGCCTGAATTACGCCGACCATGCCGCCGAGTCCGGCATGCCGGTGCCACCTGAGCCGGTAGTGTTTAACAAATGGACCAGCGCCCTGATGGGCCCCAATGATGCGGTCGACATTCCGCGCGGCTCTGTCAAAACTGATTGGGAAGTAGAACTGGCGGTGGTTATCGGGCAGGGCGGGCGCTATATTGATGAAGCAGATGCCATGAACCATGTGGCGGGCTACTGCGTGATGAATGACCTGTCCGAGCGCGATTACCAACTCAGCCGCAGCGGCACCTGGGACAAGGGCAAAGGCTGCGACACTTTTGGCCCGCTGGGGCCGTGGTTAGTGACGGCCGATGAGGTGCCTGACCCGCAGGCGCTGTCGCTGTGGCTGGAGGTGGATGGCCAACGCATGCAAAGTGGCAGCACTGCCACCATGGTTTACCAGGTGCCGTTCTTGATCAGTTACCTGAGCCAGTTCATGAGTCTGCAAAGTGGTGATGTAATTTCGACCGGTACGCCACCGGGTGTCGGCATGGGGCGCAAACCACCAGTGTATTTGCGCGCCGGGCAAACCATGCGACTGGGCGTACAAGGATTGGGCGAGCAGATGCAGGTGACACGTCAGGCCTGAAATGTTTGCCAGCACGCAGGCGGATTTTAGGTGGACTTGAAGGGACTGTGCTGCTGGAGTTCGTCGACGTACTGGTGAATACCGTCACGTTCAGCTGTTAAAAAGTTGCCAACGGCTGCAAAAAATTCAGGCTGTGCCAGCCAGTGCGCGCTGGTGGTGGTGACGGGCAGCAGGGCCCGGGCGAGTTTGTGTTCGCCCTGCGCACCACCCTCAAAGCGCTGGTAGCCGTTGGCAATGCACCAGGCCAAGGGCTGGTAGTAGCAGGCATCGAAGTGCAGACAATCCACATGCTCCAGCGCGCCCCAGTAGCGGCCATAGGCCACCCGCTCTGAATATTCGGGATAATTTTGATCTGTAGCCCTTGTACTGCTTGCGTTTATAGCTATTAAACTTGTAGCAATTGGTTGGCCATTGCGTTCGGCAGTGAAGAGCACCCAATCCTCCGGCATGTCTTGCGCCATGCAGGAAAAAAAGGCGCGGTTCAGGTAGGGTGGGTTGCCGTGCTCAAGGTAAGTGCGCTCATAGCAACGGTAGAAAAATTCCCAGTCAGGGGTGCTGATGTCGCGGCCCTGTCGCACCCGAAAGCTCACGCCGGCTTGGGCCACCTTGCGCCGCTCCTGGCGTATTTTTTTGCGTTTGTCCATCGACAAAGTGGCCAGAAATTCATCAAAACCGGCGTAGCCGGGGGTGCTGTTGGTCCAGTGAAATTGCACCGTATGACGCAGCAACATGCCCGCTTCCAGGCAAGCGGCCTTGTCCTCGTCACTGATGAACAGGCTGTGCAAGCCAGAGAGCTGGTGTTGGCGACACCATTCGATCAGTGCTTTGGCCAGCAGCGTGCGGTCGGGTCGGGACTGCGCCAGCAAACGACTGCCGGGCACGGGCATGAAAGGTACGGTGCAGACGGCCTTGGGGTAATAGGCCAGGCCATGCCTGGAGTAGGCCTGGGCCCAGGAATGGTCAAACACAAATTCGCCGCCCGAGTGCGACTTGAGGTAGACCACACAGGCTGCGGATAGGTCGCCACCGCGTTCCAGCAGGAAAAACTTCGGTGTCCAGCCGGTTTGCGGCGAGGCGCAGCCGGTGACATGCAAGGCCCGCAAGAACTCAAGGCGCATGAAGGGCGTGGCCTGGCTTTGGGCCAAGCGCAGTACGTCCCAGGCGTGCGCATCGACCTCCAGCGGCGAATTCACGACCCGGATGACATAATCAATTGACTCGCAAACCATTCAGTTCCCAACTCCTGTTTTATATTTCATGACACTCAAAATCTGCGTTGCGCAACTCAATCTGGTCGTGGGTGACCTGACTGGTAATTCGCAAAAAATCATCGACGCAGCCACTGCCGCTTACCAGGACGGTGCGCGCTTGGTGCTGACACCTGAATTGTCCATTTGTGGCTATGCCGCCGAAGATCTGTTTTTGCGTACCGCATTCATCGCAGCCTGCAATGATGCCGTGAAAGCGGTGGCTTTTGCATTGGCACCCTTGAAAGACCTCGCTGTGGTGGTGGGGCACCCGTCTGGTGGTGATCGTCGTACCCGTTCTGTGGCAGTTTCCGAGCGTTTCAACGCCGCCAGCGTGCTCAGGGAAGGGGGTGTGGTGGCAACCTACGCCAAGCGCGAATTGCCCAATTACCAGGTGTTTGACGAGCGGCGCTATTTCACGCCGGGGCAAGAGGTATGTGTGTTTGAGGCGGGCGAGCCCGGCAGCACGGTCAAGGTGGGCTTGCTGATCTGTGAAGATGCCTGGTATGAAGCCCCAGCACGGCTGACGCGCCAAGCCGGGGCCGAGTTGCTCGCCGTCATCAACGCGTCGCCTTTTCATGTGGGCAAAGGCAACGAGCGCGAGCAGATGATGCGCGAGCGGGTGCTGAGCTGCGGCTTGCCGCTGGTTTATGCGCACTTGGTAGGCGGCCAGGATGAGGTGGTTTTTGAGGGACATTCATTTGCCTTGAATGCCGATGGCTCGTTGGCCGGTCGCGCCCCGAGTTTTATTGAAAATAGGCTTCTAGTCCAGGTGGAACGTGCGCAGACAGCTATTAATTTAATAGCATCTACCGTGCCTGATCGCAGTCCTGATGCTGATTTGTGGGACGCGTTGGTGCTGGGTGTGCGCGACTACATCAATAAAAATGGTTTTCCATCGGTGCTGCTGGGCTTGTCTGGTGGGATTGACTCGGCACTGGTCCTGGCCATTGCGGTGGATGCGCTGGGTCGTGACCGGGTGCGCGCCGTGATGATGCCCTCGCCCTACACGGCTGACATCAGCTGGATTGACGCGCGGGACATGGCTGCGCGCCTGGGTGTTCGCTATGACGAGCTCTCCATCGTGCCCGAGTTTGAAGCCTTCAAAGCAACGCTCAGCCTTGAATTCAGCGGTCTGGCTGAAGACACCACGGAAGAAAACATCCAGGCGCGCATCCGCGGTACGCTGTTGATGGCGCTGTCCAATAAATTTGGCAGCATCGTGCTGACGACCGGCAACAAGTCCGAAATGGCCACTGGTTATTGCACCCTGTATGGTGACATGGCGGGTGGCTTTGCCGTCATCAAGGACTTGGCCAAAACGACGGTGTTTCGGTTGGCATACTGGCGTAACGCCCATGACCCCTATGGCACGGGCCAGCAGCCGATTCCAGAGCGCATCATCACCCGGCCACCCAGCGCCGAGCTGCGTCCGGATCAAAAAGACCAGGACAGCCTGCCGCCTTACGAGGTGCTGGATGCAATTTTGGAACGCTACATGGAAAATGACGAAAGCATTGAAGACATCGTTGCCGCCGGCTTTGCCAGTGCCGATGTGGAGCGTGTTACGCGGCTGATCCAGATCAATGAGTACAAAAGACGCCAGTCTCCGGTGGGGATTCGTGTGACGCACCGCAGCTTTGGCAAGGATTGGCGTTATCCTATAACCAACAAATTTCGCGCCTGAGGCGCGGGCCCGGTTGGCCGTTCAACCGCAAGCTTGATTGACGTTTTTATCAAAGGAATCCCATGAAACAAATTACCGCCATTGTCAAACCCTTCAAACTTGAAGAGGTGCGCGAGGCGCTTGCAGAGTGCGGCGTAACCGGATTGACCGTCACCGAGGTCAAAGGTTTTGGTCGACAAAAAGGGCACACCGAGTTGTACCGGGGTGCTGAGTACGTGGTCGACTTTTTGCCCAAGGTCAAAGTTGAAGTGGTCGT
>JBBQLQ010000063.1:0-18690 GCA_038328055.1 Burkholderiales bacterium | reverse complement strand
ACCGGCTCGGGCAAGACCTTTGTCATCAGCCAAGTGCTGGAGCGGTTAAGCAGCCAGCGTGAAGTGGTGTGGTTCTGGTTTGTGCCCTTTGTCACGCTGGTGGCGCAAACGCTGTACGCACTGTTGAGCAACGCACCGGGCTTGTCGCCCACGCTGTTTGCCAGTGGGCGCAACCAGGACGTGCAGGGCGGCGCAGTGCTGATTTCTACCGCCCAGGGTGTGGCCCGCGCGCAGTGGCGCACTAAGTCACCGAGAAAAATAACTTGAACATTCTCCATCTTGCATGCGAGCGCTATGCTGCGTTGCAAACCACTTGTGTGGCCAGCCACACGGCGCGTTCTGCGCCTTGCCTAGCATCTCGTCTGCAATCGGATAATTGTTCAATTTATTTTTTCTCGGTTCCTAAGGACGACTGAACCTGGCCGGCGTAGCGTTGATCCACAGTGGTTATGTGGTCCAGCAACCAATCGTTAACGATCAAAGGCAGTTCCGCTGCGACGGCACGCACTTCCCCGTTACGAATCCGTTCTTCCAACTCGCACATTTTGTTTTCAAAGGCGATATGCAGCTTTTTATGTTCCTCCAGGTCAGGATACTCGGCACGACTCATCAACTGTTCCTCGTCCGCAAAATGGGTACGTGCGTAAGCAAGCAGTTCTTCAACGATGGACCGAAGATATTCATCCGTGGCACCCTCGGGTTTTTCATTTGCCTGCGTCAGAGCGTTGCTGATCGAAAACAGATACTGATGTTGAACGTCGATAGGGCCATAGCCCACGCTATACGAGTCATGCCACATAAGAAACATTCGTTACCTCCGAACTACTGTTGAATGAACAATGAGACAGGCCAAAAATTGAGGCGCTGTTTAGCCCATCGTAACCATGAAATGTTGCGTGAATGTGACGGATAAACGGATAGGACTTCCAGCCGCATGTGTTGATCGCGATAAGGCGCATCTGGCCCCCACACATTGGGCAAATCAGCGCAAAGACCTCATAAATGCGCGCAATCAGTGCCGCCCACAGGTAGTGCGATGGTAGACGTGGTTTGGGTTTTTCGTCATTGCGAGGCCGAAGGCCGTGGCAATCCATAAGCCCGCAAGTACTGGATCGCCACGTCGCTGCCCGCCCCGTCGCTACGCGCCTCGCGGCTAGAGGCTTTTGCCTCGCAATGACAGCGGGGCGGGCTGGCGCTCCTCGCAATGACGGGCATTTCGGTTTAAGGTCCGTGTGCGGTTTTGGCTCCGAAACTGGAAACTCGCACTGACGAAAAAAAGATACATCGGTATCGTCTGCGACCCTTAGAACCGCTGCCGCGCCAATTTGGCATTGATGCAAGCGCTGATGCGTATTTGCCCACTGATGCCGATTGCAGCTGACGTGCAAATCTGAGTTGTCAACAGCGTTGATGGCTTGTCGTCAAGCTGACATCAACGGCTGGTGGAATGCTTTTCGGTTCAGACACTGAAATGGGAGAAACTATCTTGCTCAAACATTCGCGCATCACACACCAGATCATTGCGGTGGTTGTCATTTACGCCATTGCCATCGTTGCCATTCTTGGCATGGGCCTTTGGGGCTTGGGTTCGGCGCGTGACAGCCTCAAGAGCGTTCACGACAACGCCTTGACCCCGATCCTGCGGGCCAGCGAGTCCAAGGAAATCCTCCTAAACAACAAATTGCAGGCGCTGCTGGCGTTTCAGCATGCCCCGGATGGGCCGCTGGCGGGTATTCACAATCACCCAACAAACGCCCACCTCGACGCCATCAAAGCCAACCGAGCCGAGGCCAATCGTATTTTCAAAGAGCTAGCTGCCACGTCTTCATCCCCCGAAGACGAAGCTTTGCTGCGGGCCGCCACCGAAACCAGGAACGCTTGGCGCGAAAAGTTCAACAAAACAATGGATGCCATCGCCGCAGGCGACTTTAGTCCGGCCACGATGGCCTTCTTTCTGGCCGCCGGGCGTGAGGAAGGCGAAGCAGCATCCAAGTCGCTCGGCAAGTTCATTGAGCACAAAACCAAACAGGCCCAGAACGCTTACAAAACCGCCGAAAGCAGTTATCACGACGCGCTACTGATTGCCTTGGGTGCCCTGCTGGTCTCAGTCGTTTTGATGGCGACGAGCCTGATGACCGTGCGCCGCCTGCTCAAGCAACTCGGTGGCGAACCAGCGTATGCGACCAGCATTACCCAGCGCATTGCGGGGGGTGATCTGAACACCGACATTGTGCTCAAAGACAACGACCAAACCAGCTTGTTGCATGCCATGAAACGGATGCAGGACAGCTTTGTCAACATCGTTGGCAGCGTGCGCCAGGGCTCTGAAGGCGTGTCCACCGCCAGCGCTGAAATTGCGCAGGGCAACCAAGACCTGTCAGTCCGCACCGAAAACCAGGCCGGCGCGCTGCAGCAGACGGCCGCGTCGATGGAGCAGCTCAGCGCGGCAGTCAAGCAAAACGCCGACAGCGCCCTCCAGGCCAACCAGTTGGCGCAAAGCGCCTCCACTGTTGCCACCCGGGGCGGCAAGGTTGTCGCCGAAGTGGTGGAAACCATGGTCCACATCAACGACAGCTCAAGACGTATTTTTGACATCATCAGCGTGATTGACGGCATTGCGTTTCAGACCAACATCCTGGCCCTGAATGCGGCGGTAGAAGCCGCGCGGGCTGGCGAGCAAGGCCGTGGCTTTGCCGTGGTGGCGGGCGAAGTGCGTTCACTGGCGGGCCGCTCGGCGCAGGCGGCCAAGGAAATCAAGAGCCTGATTGGTGCCAGCGTAGAGCGGGTTGAGCAAGGCAATGTGCTGGTAAACCAAGCTGGTGTCACCATGGCGGAGGTGGTAGTCAGCATTCGCCGCGTGACGGATCTGATGAGTGAGATCAGTGCTGCCAGCAGCCAGCAAGCCGCTGGCGTGGCACAGGTGAGCGAAGCAGTCACTTTTATAGACCAGGCAACGCAGCAAAACGCCGCGCTGGTGGAGGAAATGGCCGCTGCGGCCAGCAGCCTCAAGAGCCAGGCGCAAGAGCTGGTGCACACGGTGGCGGTGTTTCAACTGCCGCAAGACCAAAGCCGCGCCATCGTCCGCAGCGCCCCGACCCCGGCGCGAACCAGCGCCGCTGCGCCCGCCCTCCAGAAAAACTTGAGCAGCCCCAAACGTCCACCGATCGCCCGTCTGATTTACCAGTAATTTCAGACTTGCTGGTGCGTATAGGCATAGTTTGCTTTTTTCAGGAATAGGACTGGCACTTGTAGGAGCGGCGGCAGCCGCGAATTCGGGCTTGCCAGCCCTCCCACAAAGGCCAGCCCTCCCACAAAGAATCCGGGCTTGCCCGCCCTCCCACAAAGATTTCGGGCTTGCCAGCCCTCCCACAAAGTAACAACCAGGCTTTCACCTTTGCCCAATGGATTCCGTGCGGATCAGGAAGTCTGAGATTAGTCCGTCACATGCGAGCGCAGCGCGGCAATCATGGCTGCCGGACTTCCTTGATTGCCGCGTCGCTGCCCGTCACGTCGCTACGCTCCTCGCGGCTAAGGGCTTTTGCCTCGCAATGACAAACGTTGGATTTCGGGCTTGTAGGAGCGGCGGCAGCCGCGAATTCGGGCTTGCCAGCCCTCCCACAAAGAATTCGGGCTTGCCAGCCCTCCCACAAAGAATTCGGGCTTGCCAGCCCTCCCACAAAAAATCCGGGCTTGCCAGCCCTTACAAAGTAACAACCAGGCTTTCACCATGCCCAATGGATTCCGTGCGGATCAGGAAGTCTGAATTTGTACCTCCCTTGGCACCAAACGATGCCTCCGGGTGCACTGTTCTTTGCGCCTGAGTTTTGCCACGGCGGACGCGGCGAGGATTGAAGGTGGCATTGGGCGGCACAAGCTGGCGCTCTAAATGTTTATAACAAATTGACCTCTAGACCTTACTGAATAAGCGCAGCTAGCTATAAAAAAAAGCAATTCAGGCACGTAGGAAAACAGTTTCTTAGGCGGAATGGCCAGTCCCACGTTGGCCAGTTTTGCTAACGCAGGCTTGATTAATTCAACACTTCAACGATTGTTGTATAGTTGATGCATGGATCAACTTGCAGCCCTTTCCGCCTTTGAATCGCTTTCGTCGCCGGTGCGGCTGGACATTTATCGTTTGCTCGTCAAAGCCGCTCCTCAGGGGCTGGTGGCGGGTGAGATTGCCAACGAATTGAGCTTGCCACCCACCAATTTGTCGTTTCACCTGAAAGCCCTGACGCACGCCAATCTGGTGTCGGTGGTGCAAGAGGGGCGCTTTCAAAGGTACCGCGCCAACTTGGCCTTGATGCACGATTTGATCGCCTACCTGACTGCCGAATGCTGCGCTGGGCATCCTGAGCAGTGCGTGGAAGTTTGTCTGACCGCAAGCTGCGCGCAAGTCATTGCGTGACACGGGCATCTCATATTTGACATTCAACCACCCAAGAAGTTTGACCATGAAAAAAATTGAATTTTTTGACCCTGCCCTGTGCTGCAGCTCCCAGCCGATGCGCGGATCTGCTCTGTAGGAGCGGCGGCAGCCGCGAATGCAGGTGGCGTTTTTATCTTGCAATTTCAGACTTCCTGATCCGCCCGGAATCCATTTGGCATGGTGAAAGCCTGGTTGTGATTTTGTGGGAGGGCTGGCAAGCCCGAATTCGCGGCTGCCGCCGCTCCTACAAATGCCAGTCCTATTCCTGAAAAAAGCAAATTTTGTCTATACGCATCAGGAAGTCTGAATTTATCAAACCGAAGGAAATTTGCCATGACTGACAAAGTATTGAACGTGTTATTTTTGTGCACCCACAACTCGGCGCGCAGCATTTTGGCTGAGGCCATCCTCAACGATATGGCGCAAGGCCGCTTCAAGGCGTATTCGGCCGGCAGCAGCCCGCGTGACAACCAGCAACCCAATCCGCTGGGTTTGCAGGTGTTGCAGGGCGCAGGCATCGCCACCGAGGGGCTGTACAGCAAGTCGTGGGACGAGTTTGCCAAGCCGGACGCGCCCCACATGGACCTGGTGATCACCGTGTGCGACAACGCCGCCGGTGAAGTCTGCCCCTACTGGCCAGGGCAGCCTGCTACCGCCCATTGGGGTTATGCAGACCCGTCGGAAGGCGCGGGCAGCGACGAAGAAAAGCTGCAAGCCTTTCGCCGTACCGTGCATGCGCTCAAACACCGGTTGGGCATTTTTATCAGCCTGCCGCAAGAAAAGTTGGCGAAGACCATGCTGCAAAGCACCGTCCGCGATTTAGCCAAGGTTTGAAGCCATGAGCGCCCAATGTGAAGTGACCGCCAAGCGCGCCGCGGCGGTACCCATGAGCGTGTTTGAGCGTTATCTGACGGTCTGGGTGCTGTTGTGCATCGTGGCCGGCATTGGCTTGGGACAACTGCTGCCTGCGGTGTTTCAAGCGATTGGTCGCATGGAGGTGGCACAGGTCAACCTGCCGGTAGGCGTGCTGATCTGGGTGATGATCATCCCGATGCTGGTCAAGGTGGATTTTTCAGCCTTGCACGAGGTGCGCCAGCATGTCAAAGGCATTGGTGTCACGCTGTTTGTCAATTGGCTGGTCAAACCGTTCAGCATGGCGTTTCTGGGCTGGTTGTTCATTCGGCAACTGTTTGCGCCATGGTTGCCGCCGGATCAAATTGACAGCTATATCGCCGGGCTGATTCTGCTGGCTGCTGCGCCCTGCACGGCGATGGTGTTTGTCTGGAGCCGCCTGACCGGGGGCGACCCGCTGTTTACCCTGTCGCAGGTGGCGCTCAATGACAGCATCATGATTTTTGCGTTTGCGCCGCTGGTGGCGTTTTTGCTGGGCTTGTCCGCCATCATCGTGCCGTGGGGCACGTTGCTGATTTCGGTCGGGCTGTACATCGTGATTCCGGTAATTCTGGCGCAACTGTTGCGCCGAAAATTGTTGCAGCAAGGGCAGGGCGGGTTTGATGCAGCGATGGAAAAAATCGGCCCGTGGTCGATCAGTGCGTTGCTGCTCACGCTGGTGCTGTTGTTTGCCTTTCAGGGCGAAGCCATCATGGCCCAGCCGCTCATCATTGGCCTGCTGGCAGTGCCGATTCTGATTCAGGTGTTGTTCAATTCAGGCTTGGCCTATTGGCTCAACCGTGCCGTGGGTGAAAAGCACTCGGTGGCTGGCCCGTCAGCGCTGATTGGTGCGTCCAACTTTTTCGAGCTGGCGGTGGCTGCGGCCATCAGCCTGTTTGGCTTTCACTCAGGTGCCGCGCTGGCCACCGTGGTGGGCGTGCTGATTGAGGTGCCGGTGATGCTGTTGGTGGTCTATATCGTCAACAACACCCGCGGTTGGTACGCGCGGATTTGAATAAAATAAGCCTCTAGCCCTTATGGAATAAGCGTTTATAGCTATAACAATAGTAGCATCAATCAAGTGCAGGAAAAGCGCCTTCAAAAAAACCGCTGTCCTGGTACGAAATGACTTCTTCTTGATCTGGCGTGGATACGCGGGCAACGCGGATTTTGCTTCGACCATCCTCCTTGGCTTGGTACATGGCTGCGTCAGCCCACTTGATCAAGTCGTCGGTTTGGTCATCTTCACCACAAAATACGACCACACCGGTGCTGGCGGTGCAGTGGTGCGTGATGTGCAGCGTACCGTTGAGCGCAGCATTGACGGCGATGTCATAGGGTTCGGACAAACTTGCACGGATTTTCTCGGCGACACCGTGGGCTTGCAGTTCGGACAGTTCCCGTCCGGTATCGAGCTGCTTGAGCACAACGACAAATTCATCGCCGCCAAAGCGCGCCACGGTGTCCATTGCACGCACGCATGATTTCAGCCGTTTGGCCACTTCCATCAACAGCAGGTCGCCAACGGTGTGGCCGTGCCGGTCGTTGAGTGGTTTGAAGTTGTCCAGATCAAGAAACAAGACGGCACCACAGCAGTGGTTGCGCCGGTTGTCTGTAATGGCCTGGCCCAGGCGGTCGTTGAGCAGGCGGCGGTTTGGCAATTGGGTCAGCTCGTCATAAAACGCCAATTGGCGTATCTGGTTTTCCATCTGTTTGCGCTGGGTGATGTCTCGTATTGACACATGGATGGCCGGCGCGCCATCGTAGTCAATGGCGGTGCCTTGCACCTCTACGTCAATCACGGTGCCGTCAAGCTTGAAAAATTTGGCATCCACCATCGGTGCAATAGTTTCATTGCGAAGGATGCTTTTCATGCGGGCGGCTTGTTCCGACTGGCTGTCGGGGTGAATCAGCTCGGCGGTTGACTTTTGCATCAGGTTTGGCGCATCGGGCGCGCCAAACAGCCTGACCGCCGCTGGGTTGACGTACAGAATTTTTCCGGCCCGGTGCACCAGAATGGCATCGGGTGACCATTCAATCATGGTGCGGTAGCGCTCTTCGCTGGCCCTGAGCGCCGATTTGGTTTGCTTTTGTTCAATGGTGCGGCGCTCCAGCTCCTCAGTGCGTTGCTTTAACGCTGCATTGGCTCCATTGAGTTCTTTCAGTCGTTGTTTAGCGGCATTCAGCACAAAAACAACCAGCACAGCCACTGGCAAAAACACCAGTAGCGAAATGAAAGTGATGCTGGTGCTGGGTGCGGAGGAGGTCAGCGCCCATAGCGAAGCCAGCGCCGCGACAAGCATCGCGGCAAGGGCAGTCCGAATCAAAGCCAGTGAGGATTCACCTGCAATTGATGGCTCTGTCGCAGCGTCAGAAACTGCGGATGACCGGTGTGGTTTAAAAATTTCAATCCCCCTTGCGCTGTTTTGTGCATCGGTGTGGTGATGCTGGCATTTGGTTGAGATTATGGGGCCTAAAGAATTGGCCCATCCACATGCCCATCCACGTGCACTTGCAGCCACCACTCCAGCAGCGCCAGATGCCATAGTTTGCTGCCGTTGATGCGGGTGAAATGCTCGGCGGCTTCCGGGTGGGCCAGTAATTTATCAACGTAATCGCGCTGGTACAGGCCACGTTTCAGGCAGGCCTCTGACATCAAAATGGAGCGCATCAGCGCCAGAAACGGTCCACGCACATATTTAAGGGCGGGCACCGGGAAGTAGGCTTTGGGCCGGTCAATGACCGCGTCGGGAATAAGCCCGCGTGAAATCGCCTTGAGCGGAAACTTGCCGCCTTCTTTGAGCTTGAGCGCCGGCGGCATTTTGGCGGCCAGCTCCACTAGCGGGTGGTCCAGAAACGGTGTACGCACCTCCAGCCCAAAGACCATCGGCATGTTGTCCACCCGCTTGACCGGGTCGTCGACGATCAGCGTGGTGGCATCAAAGCGCCAGACCTGGTCGAGAAATTCATCGGCACCGGGCTTGGCCAGCGCTGCCGCCACCAGCTCGGAGGTCACGTCACCGACATGGAAAGCCGGCGTGATCATTTGCAGGTATTCGGCATGGTCGCGGTCAAAGTAGTGCTGGCTGAAGCGCTCCAGCGGCGTACCCTGTGCGGCGTCCATCTGGGGGTACCAAAAATAACCGCCAAACACCTCGTCGGCACCCTGGCCGCTCATCACCACCTTGACTTCTTTGGCCACTTTTTCGCTCAGCAAGTAAAACGCGATCACGTCATGGCTGACCATGGGCTCGGTCATTTGCGCTACCGCCTCGGGCAGGCGGGTCAACACTTCGCTATTAGGGATGCTGAATTTCTGGTGGCGGGTCTTGAAGTGCGCAGCCACGGCATCCGAAAACTCAAATTCATCGGCCTTTTCGGCACCACCACCCAGGTCTTCAAAACCGATGGAAAAGGTGCGTAAATCGGGCACATGGTCGGCCAGCAAGCCTACCAGCAAGCTGGAGTCGAGCCCGCCTGAGAGCAGCACACCCACCGGCACATCGGCGGCCAGCAGGCGGCGCTCTACGGCTTGGGCCAGGTGCGTGCGGGTCTCGGCCAGCCACTGGGCTTCGGTCAATTCTTGCGCTGGCCGGGTGGCCTCCAGCGTCCAGTAGACCTGCTGCATGACCGTGCCGTCGGGGTCAATCATCAGGGTGGTGGCCGGTGGCAGCTTACGCACGCCTTTAAGTACGGTGCGCGGCGCAGGCACCACGGTGTGCAGGGTGAAATGCTGGTGCAGCGCCACCGGGTCGATGGCCGTGTCAACCCCGCCGCCAGCCAGCAAGGCGGGCAGGCTAGAGGCAAAGCGCAGGCGCTGGCGGTCCTGGTTCAAATACAGTGGCTTGATGCCAAAGCGGTCGCGTGCCAGAAACAACTGGCCACTGCGTTGATCCCAGATGCCAAAGGCAAACATGCCGATGAAGCGGGTCACGCACCGCTCGCCCCAAGCGTGATAGGCTTTCAAAATGACCTCGCTGTCGCCATCCGAGAAAAAGGTGTAGCCCAGGCTCAGCAACTCGGCGCGCAGTTCGCGGTAGTTGTAAATGGTGCCGTTGAACACCAGCGTCAATTGCAGCTTGGCATCGACCATAGGCTGGTTGGCGTGGCTGGACAAATCAATGATCGACAGGCGGCGGTGGCCAAAGGCCAACGGGCCGTCGCTGTAACTGCCGGCATGATCGGGGCCGCGCCGCGCCAGTTGGTCGGACATGCGCACTATTGCCCCCATGTCGGGTGTTGCGCCATCAAAGCGCAGTTCGCCGCACAGGCCACACATCAGTGCGACTCCTTTTCAAGAGGTTGAGTGGGTACCACGATGACTGGCGCAAAGCCGCCGCCCTGGGTGCGAAAGTTGGTGGTTTGCCCGGCGTACATCCGGGCGGCCAGCAGTTGCACCTGACCGGCATAGGTGTAGGCGCGAAGGTCAAACTTCAGATCGGTCAGCACGCCATCGACTTCCACCATGCGCGCAGTCGGCGGCACCAGGGCTTGTGCCACAAAGTCGCCTAGCAAAATGTCAGCCCAGACGCGGCGCGTGAGCTTGTCGCCCCGATACGTCGCTTTGGCACCGTAACCCGCCACCGGTTTGAAAAACAATTGGCGGCGCTGCGCCCACAACTCGTCGGCACGCTCTGGCGTGACCAAGCGGGTATTTGGCACGCTGGCCCCCAGCAATTTTCGGTCAGCAGTGGCGGCTCCCCAGGCCAGTAGCAAGTCGTCGTTACTCAAGGCAATCAGGTTGCGCTTGTCGGCAAACAGGGCATGCACGTGCGGGTGCGGTGTCAGCACCACCGCATTGGCCTCATAGGCTTGTTTCAGGGCCAGATGGGCGGGGTCGGTCAGGTAAAAATCGGTCAGGCGGTTGTAGACCATGTCGATGGGCACGCCCTGGTGCAGCAGCTTGCCGCCTTGCCAGTGCAGCGCGTTTGGATCGGCAATCACGGCAGAGATGCCATGCTCGGCAAACAACTGGCGAAACAACTCAAATTCGGGGGCCAGATACTGCAAAGCAGGTGCGTCGTCGACGATGGCCACGGTCTTCCAGCGTGCATCGCCACGCTGCAAGCGCCACTCGGCGGCAAACGTGTCGAACAGGGCGTGTTGCAGGGTGTCGCACCGGGCATCGCTTGGAAAAGCCCAATCCAGTTCGACGCAACAGGCTTCCTGGGCGCGTGCCAGCGCCACGTTGAGCAGCATGCCGCCGGCATTGGTGTTGATCTCGATGAGCTGCGGCCCGCTGGCGCTGACATGGAAGTCGTAACCCATGCAGACCCCCAGCGGGCCAAAAGCGTGCTGGCCAACGGCTGCAGTGCGCGACAGGGCTTGCACCTGGTAGCCAGGCAGCGCAGCAACCCGCTCTATGGCGCCAATGGTGGCGGTGATCTGGCTTTGCATGTCATCCGAGATAAACACCACAGTGGAGGAAAACAAATTTGGCCGGGTTTGCGTGATGTTGGCCATCATGCCCTTGAGGCTGGGGTCGCTTTCAAGCTGCTCACGCAGGCGACTGACATTCAGTGTGCGGCAAAAGCAGCCGGCATTCAGGGCTTCGGCAGAAGACGCGTCCAAGGCGGGCGCGGGTAGGTTGGCAGTGGTCATGGGGGGTGATTTTGCCCGAGTCAGCATGGCCGTGCTTTTGGAGCGTTGATCCGGCAAGGGCCGCTAGACGATTCCTTCGATTGGCTTGAGCACAGTGCCAAAGTGCTCGCGCAGCGGTGCATGGGCCAGCGGCGGGAATTCGGTCAAAACCTCAGGCACCGTGCGATCGGGGATGTTGTCAAGCAGGTGGCGAATCAGGGTGAGCCGGCCGCGCCGCTGGTCATTGAAGTCCACCAGCGTCCAGGGGGACTGGCGGGTGTGGGTGGCTTGGAGCATGGCATCGCGGGCAAGTCCGTATTCGGCATATTTTTCGCGCGCCAGGGTGTCAATCGCGCTGAGTTTCCAGCGTTTGAGCGGTTCACTGAGCCGCTCGGCAAAGCGTGCCTCTTGCTGAGCCTGGTCAACGGTGAGCCAGTATTTGAACAGCAGCATGCCATCATCAATCAGCATCTGCTCAAACACTGGTGCTTGCTTCAGGAAGGCCTTGGCTTGATCTTCGGAGCAAAAACCCATCACGCGCTCGACCTCGGCGCGGGTTCAGCGTCTCGCTCATGGCGGTGATGACCCCGCCCTTGCCGTGTCACGCCCCTCAATCACCACCACGCTGCGTTTGCCGGTGTGTTGCAGCCAGCGCGCCACGTCGTTGAGCTCAAGCTGCAGGGCTGCGAGCTGGTCGTAATAGTCACTTTTGCCGAGCTTATCGGTTTTTGATTTCTTCATGGGCCAACCCTCGATGGTTTAAGAAAAATAGACCTGTAGCCCTCGTGGAATAAGCGTAAGTAGCTACTAAAATAATAGCGATATCAGTGGCAGCCCATACCCGCACGCAAGCCGCATTGCAGCGCATAGGCGGGGGATTCCAGTTGCAGCGTGACGTGCCTGATCTCAAAGTGTTCATGCAGCTCGTGTTCGGCCATTCGCAACACGGCTTCTGCGTCTGCGGCCTGGTCATTCAACACCATGTGGGCGGTCAGCGCAATGTCTGATGTGCCCATGGCCCACACATGCAAGTCATGCACCGCCATAACACCCGGCAGTGCCAGCAACACGGCGCGCACCTGGGTCAGGTCAACACCTTCGGGCACGCCGTCAAACAGCAGGTGCAGTGACTGGCGCAACAAATCCCAGGTGCCCAGCACAATCACCACGGCAATCAGCAGGCTCATGACCGGGTCAATCCAGCCCCAGCCCTGCCACAAATACAGCGCGCCGCCCATCAACACGCCCAGCGACACCAACGCGTCTGCAGCCATGTGCAAAAAAGCCGCGCGAATGTTCAGATCATCTTTGCGGCCCCGCATGAACATCAGGGCCGTTGCGGTGTTGATGACAATACCGACACCGGCCACAGCCATGATGGTCCAGCCCTCGGTTGGTTCGGGCGACTGCAGCCGCGCTGCAGCCTCCCAGCCGAGTGAGCCCATGGCCACCAGCAGCAATACCGCATTGAAAAAGGCCGCCAGGATGGAGGCGCGCTTGAAGCCATAAGTGTGTTTGGCATCGGGCCGCAGCTTGCCGGCCAAGGCACCACCCCAAGCCAGCACCAGCCCGGCCACGTCGCTGAGGTTGTGCGCGGCATCGGCCAGCAGGGCCAGCGAATTGATTTTCCAGCCGTAAAAAGCTTCGACGGCGACAAAGGTCAGGTTCAGTGCAATGCCAATGGCAAACGCCTGGTTGAACGTGGTCGGGCCATGCGCATGGCCGTGAGCGTGCCCGTCGCTGTGCCCATGGCTGTGCTCTGCGCCCATGCTTACACCACCGCGCCAAACAGCTTGCCAACAGCGGCTGTCATCAGCATGGCCAGCACGCCCCAAAAAGTGACCCGCCACATGCCCTTGGGGATGGATGCACCACCGGTGTAGGCCGCCAGCGCACCCAGGCCCATCAAAAACAGCAAAGAGGCCAGGCCAACGGCCCAGGCCAGCGTGCCCACGCCAACCATCCACGCCACCAACAAGGGCAATGCCGCCCCCACCACAAACGACAAGGCTGACGACAGCGCAGCCTGCAGCGGGTTGGCGCTCATGGTCTCGGAAATACCGAGCTCGTCGCGGGCGTGTGCCCCCAGTGCGTCGTGCGCCATCAACTGCTGTGCCACTTGGCGCGCCAGTGGCGCGTCCAGACCGCGCTGCACATAAATGGCAGCCAGTTCGGCGTGTTCGTGCTCGCTGTCGGTGGCGAGTTCGATGCGCTCGCGCGCCAGATCGGCCTGCTCGGTATCGGACTGCGAACTCACTGACACATATTCACCCGCCGCCATTGACATGGCACCGGCAACCAACCCGGCCACACCTGCCACCATGACTGCATCATGCGAGGCATTGGCCGCGGCCACGCCGATGATCAGGCTGGCGGTTGACACAATGCCGTCATTGGCCCCCAGCACGGCAGCACGCAGCCAGCCAATGTGTTGCGTGCGGTGGGCTTCAGCTTGTATGGCGACCATGGGGCATCCTGGAAATATTGAACAGGAGACATCTTAGGCCACGACGCTGGCCAATCCAGCGCGGAAATGCCATGTGGCCTCAGTTTTGGACATGCGCCACATGGCCATCCATGCGATGATTCACAGCGGTGGGGGTGTTGTGTCTGCGCCGCGCAGTTCGGCCTGATAGTTGACTGGAAGAATATGCCAAACGATTTCGCCAGCCGTCTCAACGGCAACTTTGTCGGCATCCTGAAGTGGGATGATTTGACCGCGCTCTGGACCCAGGTGCGCAGCAACCCCGATGGCTGGTACGCCAGTCTGATTGGCGAGGAACCGCCGCCAGCACCGATGAGCACCGACGCACTGGCGCGATTCATCACCGAGGTCGACACCCTGTTGCGTCGTGAACACGATTTCAACTATTGCGGCATCGTCTATGCCGATGACCGGCAAACCCCCGGTCTCATCAAAATTTACGACCCGCACAACCTGGGCAGCGCTTGCGGTCACAGCGGCGCAAAAATTGAACCGCGCTGGGTGCTCAGCCGTATCCAGCCCACCCGAATGGTTGATGACGCCCCCTTGCCGGGCAACCGCAGGCACTGGTGGCAAAGCCTGTTTGGCGGGCATCAATAGCCAGTACCCGTTTTTACGGGTCAGCCCCCCGAAGGAATTTCAACCTAGATTCCTCAGTTGGACGCGCCCGAGTGGGCTGTCAGGATCGTGCCTGGGGGCGTTGATCCTCCTCGAAGGCGGGACCACACAAGTGTTTTGCAACGCAGCATAGCGCTCGCATGCAAGATGGAGAATGTTCAAGTTATTTTTTCTCGGTGACTTACTATTGATGACGAGACTTGGCGTGCTCATCACGCCGTAACCTTTGCTGTCGCGCCGGTCGTCGACCTTTTCCAGGGTGATGGCCACGCCCCGTGCCTGGGTGACCTGGGCAGTCAGGGTCAGGGTGTTTTTGCAGTTGGCGCAGCCGGTTCCTGGAACTTCAGACTTCCTGATCCGAACGGAATCCATTTGGCATGGTGAAAGTCTGGTTGAGACTTTGTGGGAGGGCTGGCAAGCCCGAATTCGCGCGTCATCTTAGGCAACGACGCGGATGTCATCCGCCACCAGCCAGCGCACCGAGCCCCGGTAAGCATGCCAGCTGGCGTGGCCGAGCAGCGGGCCTGCCACCACCAGCCCAATAGCCCACGGCAGCAGCAAAGATGCGGCGACCAAAGTCGCAATGAAGGCACCCCACAGCAACATGACACCGGTGTTGTTGACGACCACCTCCAGGCTGGTAATAGAGGCTGAAATGGCATCCGTGTCACGGTCCAGAATCATCGGGATCGATATCACGGCAATGGCAAAAACCAGTGTCGCAAAGGCACCGCCCACCACCGTGTAGGCGATCACGAAATCCAGATTCTCCGGCTTGAGCACCGCCTGCATCAGGCCCACTGAGGACGGCATGCCGCTGTTGAAAAAAACCGCAATCACCACCAACGATGCCCGTCCCCAAAGCAACTCCAGCACCACCAGCACGCCCGCCAGCATGCCCATGCTGCGCAGGTGACTTCTCCAGCAGGTCAGGGAGTCAGTCAAACTCGGCAACACACCCTGTTCACGCCGCAGGCTCACCTGATACAGACCCATGGCCAAAAAAGGCCCCAACAGCAGGCAGCCTGTGGCAAATGTCATGGTGTATTCAGGCGTGGCGTGAAACACCGCACGCAAGACAAAGGCCATGCACCAGAAAGCCGCGCCGTAAAACAAGCTGATGCCGGGGTGCGCCTTCAAATCATGCCAGCCCAAGGCCAGCCATCGCAGCGGTGCACCCCAAGACAGAGCAATGATCTCTTTGGGCGGTGCCTGCGATGGCGGTGGCACGTAGGGCGGCGGGGTTTCTTCGGGGGGGTAATTGCTCATGCGACGATATTGGTTGCCCAGCCCATGGTTGTTATTGTTGCTATTAAACAGTGTTACTCGCGTTCCATCTCCAGATAAGTCTGGTTGGCCAACTGAGGTATCCAGGCCGCGGCGTGTTTCAGGTGGGCAAACGGCTGGCTGTCAAAGCTTTTGACAGCAGCGCTGATGTCCACGCCAGCATCTACAGCTTTTTTCATCTGGGTACGCAGTGCGACCAGCAGGTCGCGGGTGTGGGCCTGTGCGGTGGCCAGGTTGGTGACCTGGCCATGGCCGGGCACGATGATTTGCGGCTTGAGCGCATCAATGACCGCAAATGTTTCGAGCCAGTTTTTGGTGCTGCTGACCGGGTGCAAGCCCAGTGTGCGGTCTACGTAAACCACATCGCCACTGAACAGCACATTTTTTTGTGGCAGCCACACCAGTGTGTCGCCCGGTGTGTGTGCGCCGTGGCGGTGCTTGAGCTCAATGACCGTGCCACCCAGTTCAAGGCGGGTATCGGGCTCGGCGACAAAGCGCGTGGGCAGGGTAGGCACGGTGCCGTCCAAACGCTCTTTCAAGACTTTCAGGCCCTCCATCTGCTCACCCGCGCGGGCTGTCATGTCGGTCTGGGCATCTTTGTGGGCGATGGTCTCAATGCCTTGGGCCTTGAAGTAGCCGTTGCCCAGCCAGCGGTGGTCCTGGTCACCGGTGTTGATGACCCATTTGATCGGCTGCTTGGTTATTTTTTTGACCGCTGCCTCAATCTTGCCCGCTACTTGAAAGCTTGAACCGCTGTCGATCAGCACCGAGCCAGCCGATGTGACGATCAGGCCAATGTTGGCGTTGAGGCCTTCGTTGTCATAGGTGCGGCCTTCGATCTCGCCAATATAGGCATAGACATCCGGTGCCAAGGCTTTGAAAGTGACCTCTACCGCCCAGACGGGCAGGGCGATCAGTGTGGCCGACAAGATGCGCGCCAGCGTGACAATGTGGCATGTCATGATGATTAAGACCTTATGAACAATGCCTGAAGCACTATATTAAATATAGCGTTTACAAGGCTGAAAATCAGAGCCACTGGGCCAGTGCTGCGACATCTTCCAAGTCAAGCTGGCCTCTTTCAGCTTGCAATAACTTGCCGTCGCGCCCGCGCACCAGGGTGATCGGCAGGCCTTTGGGTTTGGGAAGAATCTGCGCAATCTCGGGTGTTACCCAAGCCGCTGGAAAGGTGTAAGCCCTTTTTTGCAGGTAAGCCATGGCCTCCTGGGGTGTGCGGTCCACCGACAAGGCCAGCATTTGCAAGCCCTTGTCCTTGTGCGCATGCCAAAACTTTTGCATCTCAGGACTCTGCAATGCACAAAAAGGACAGGTACTGGCCCACCAGTAAATCAGCGTGATCCGGCCTTGTGCCTGCTCGGGCCGAAAGACGCTGCCATCAAAAAAAGTCACGGTTGGCAGCGCCAGCACTGTCCCAACATCAGGCATCGGTGGTGCGTTGGCATCCAGCCATGCCCGGTTTTTTGCTTGCGCAAAACTCCAGCCTGAAACCGATGCCAGCACGCCCAGTGCCGACGTGTTGGTGAGAAAGCGTCGGCGTAGCATGGTCATGCTGGCAGTACCTGCGGATGGGGGACTACTGGTTAACCGGCGACTTGGGGTCAAGCAGCAAGGCCATCAGGTCTTTGGCCTGAGCCTCGGTGACGATGCCTTTATGCACCGCGCGCGGCATGACCGAACACGCACTGTAGGCCTTGGCGTTCCATATCTTGCCCCAGGTGTATTCGATGATGGCTTTGGAGGCTGGGCTGGTCGGGTCGGCTAGCACGCCACGTGTCTTGCCATAGCCCGTCAGGCTCGGGCCGATGGTGCCAAAAGATATTTCTTTGGGGTCGAGTTGGTGGCAGTTGTAGCAATTGCCACCACTTGGGGTGTTGGCATCATCAGTCCAGGTCAGGCCGCGACCGCTTTGTGCCAGCGCTTCACCTTTTTTCCAGTCACCCATGTACTTGCCATCGGCTGGCCACTTGATCGTTTTGAATTGAACAGCTTGCAGTGCTTGCGCTTTGTCATCGGCTAGTGGTTTGCCAGCGACATCTGCGGCGCTGCAGGCTGCGTTGATCTCTTCGGCATCCAGTACCGACACTTTGACAATGCCTTCGTCTCTGAAAGAAGCTTTGACAATATCGGCGGTGAGTTTGTCCAGATCAGTGGTAGCCGAGCTTGAAGCACAACCCGCGACCACCGCAGCGGCCACCAGTGACAGGACGATTTGTGTTTGTTTTTTCATGAATTATCTCCTGCACTATCAGCGTTTGAGGGCCGGGGCAACCGACTTGGAGCCTTGGCTGTTGACACCCAGGTAGGTGGCCAGCGCCACCGTGGCATCGCTGGCAAAGCCGGGGTACGGAAAGCGTTGCTGGCGGTAACAATCGTTCAGGCGCTGCTGCATGCCCCACATTTGCCCGTTAGATACGCGGTAAGCCGGCCAGGCGGCAAAGCCAACGCCATCACCCGGATTTTTGGTCAGATTGGGCAAGTCTTGCAGGCGAATGCGCCAGTTGTCTCCGCTGTGGCAGGAGGCACAGGAAAAGTCATGTGGCCCACCACGCTGAAAAAACAAACGCTTGCCGACTTCAAAGGAAATCTTTTCTTGAGGATGCGCTTGTGGCAAATTGAACTTCATGTCACGCGACTCGGCGGCGATCCAGGTGGCCAGCGCGGTCATGTTGTTTTGTTCGCCCTTGCCAAACGGGGTCTTGGCGATTTCCGCAACATTGAGGCCCTGCAAGGTGTCCATGCAGGTGAGCAGGCGCGACTCCAGGTCTTGCATCTTGTTGGTGTCGGCAAAATAGCGTGGCAGCGTCACAAAAACGCCTTTCACCACACCTGGGCCTTGACCCAGATCGCATTTTTCAAGCGTGGCATTTTTGGGGCCGCGCTTTTGCTTCCAGAGGTCTTCACCCTTGGCTTCAAACAGGTCAGCCGGGTTGCCGTCGGCCAGCATGGCGCGGTATTCTTCAATGGCCGATACGGCGGCAGATTTTTGAGCAAAAGCCGCTGGCAATGCCAAGCCTGTCAATGCCAGTAGGGCGATGATTTTTTTCATGGGAAAGGTATCCTCAAAACACGACTGTCAGGATTAAAAAAGGGTCCATCAGGGCGACCCTTTTTGCCATCGCAAATGGATTACGAAGCCGTGGCTTCGTCGGTGCGGGTATCGCCCTTGTTGTCTTTCCAGGTCACGCCGATCTTGTCGCCAGCCTTGGCCCCTTTGACAACAAACTGCAGAAACGGATTTTTGGACACGGCCGAACCCCAGTCAGCGGTCAAGACGACCTTGCCGTTGTGGGTGGCTGTCACTTCAGTGATGTGCATGGCCGGAACCAGCTTGCCAGCGGAATCCTTGCGTTGGCCGGACTCCATTTCATGGCTCATCAAA